>CAXBSH010000014.1:0-35770 GCA_963977705.1 uncultured Planctomycetaceae bacterium | reverse complement strand
GGACTATGTAGGCCATCGCCGCGAAATCATCAGCTGACGACAAACGTTAGTGCACGACTCAGGCCGGCATCCATTCGGCAGGCGGATCAGGCTGCTGCCACACACTCATGCCACCATCAACCAGCAGCATCTGTCCGTGAATGTGTTCAGCAGCATCGCTCAACAGAAACACGGCAGTGCCACCGCAGACTTCCGGCCCCGGCACAACACCATTCGGAGTATGCACCTCCATCCAACGACGAAATCGCGGATCCTGGATGGCTGGTTCCGTCAGCGGCGTCCGAAACAAACCAGGCGCCATACCATTAATTCGTATGCCCAGCGGAGCCAGTGACACGCACAGCGAACGCACCAAGGCATCAATCGCCCCCTTGGAGGCGTCATAGGCTACGTGCGTTGGCTCAGACAATCGCCCATTGATGGAACCAGTCACCAGAATTCGACCGCGCACCCCTGCCGCGACCCAGCGACGAGCAAAATACTGAATCAGCACAAACTGCGAATACACATTCAGTTTCATTGTCCGATCAAAGATTTCCAGTGGCATGTCCAGAAACGGCTGATCCATAAAGGTCCCGGCATTGCAGACCAGCAGATCAATCTGCGGATTCTGATGCACAGCCGCCTCAGCTGCCTGCAGAGGACCGTCCGGCATCGGATCCGCCAGATCACAGCAGATCAGCGGAGCAGGGCGGTCAACAGTTCCACAGCGCTCAGCAGCCAGCAATGCTGCCGCATCACTGCGCAACCCATGCAGCACAACGCCAGCGCCCGCAGCACTTAATGCGGCAGCTATCTCCAGCCCCACGCCCTGAGTACTACCGGTGACAAACGCACTCCGCCCCTGCAGCACCGTCCCCGTCATCTGATCGCTCCGAAGATGTCACTGAAGTCCCGAACGCAGTGGTCGCAGATGCCTTCCAAAATGATCCGCCAGCACTTCCCGATAGGTGTCCGGATAGGCCTGCAGCAGAGCTCGAATTGCCGGCCCGAACTTCGGATGTGTCAATGTCGATCCGAAGGTGCAGTGCAGAATCTGTCGGCCCGGCTTCGTAAAGCCACGACCTTCAGGCACCTCGGACCACAACTCCAGATACTCACGCTCAAGGTCAGCCACAGACGACACGGCAGCAGGCTCCGGAGCACTCTGCAGAGTCGCTGAGACATGATAGGTCGCTCGATCCACATCATAGCGACTGCGAGCAAACTCGATAATCGCACGAAACAGCGATTCATCATGGCGCGCCGCCACTCGCAGCGCCTCCAGATAACTCGTTCCGGCCGTCTTCACATGAAACAGACCACGAGTTGCCCTGCTGAGCAGACTGTACATCGAAAGCTTGTCCGAACCGGAATGCAGGCTCAATTTGTATGGCCCCACCAGCGCTGCCACAGCCGCATGATCCGACAGAGAACTCTGCAAAGCTGTCAGGTCTCCTCGAAAATCCACTCCCTTCTCAAAGTCGCCGATAAACCGCGGAGCAAGGCTGACCAGCTTCATGCCAGCCTGCAGACACTGCTCAGCAATAATCAGATGCTCAGCCAGGGTCGTAGGCTGATCCGTCTCATCCACTGACAGCTCAATTTCAAAATCCCTGCCTGCCGCAGTCTGCACTCTGGCGATGTAATGACTGAGCGAAATTGCCTGCTGAATCGCCGCACCATATTTGACGGCCGCTCGCATGCACGCCTGCTCATCCAGACGTATGACTGTCCCCGTCGACAATCCCACCTGCCGACCTCGATACGCCTCAAACCACGGTGCCGTTTCACGAACTGCTGCAAAACGTTCACGCAGCTCCTGCTCGCTGTAACTGTCCGTCCGCTGATCGACGGCACCTGAGGGATCTATTGTGAAAAACATGAACCCGGCCGTCGCTGTGACGTCCACGTCGTCAGGCGTTTTCAGATGATCAGCATCAGCCCCCGTAATTCCTGTCCACCCCGCGGCTGCAGCACCAGACAGCGCCTCCCCCATCACCTGAACTGCCGTCCGCTGAGTTCTGGACATTTCACGAATTGACTGCTGCGGAAAAATCGGCTCAATGCCAGCACCGTCCCGCTGCATCGCCAGTACATGACCAGGCGTTGCCAGCCCCGTACGATCTCCAAAACCAAAACTGGGACTCAGGCCCAGAGTCTGACACTTCGGCAACTGCACAGAAATACTCCCCGAAAAACCATTCACCCCGATAACACCACGATTCCTCAACTCACCCCGTAAAACGCCAGGATGGCCCGACAGAAATCGGGCAGATCATCCGGACGACGACTGCTGATGGAATACCGATCCACCACCACCGACGCGTTCTCGAACACCGCTCCAGCATTCACCAGATCATCCCGAATTCCCGGAGAACCTGTCACGCGAATACCTCGATAAATCCCCGCCGAAATCGGTATCCAGCCACCATGACAGATCGCAGCCACCAGCTTCGACTGATCGGCGAACTCACGAGTAATCCGCAATACCTCGGGATCACGCCGCAGTTTGTCAGGCATCCAGCCACCCACACAGATCAACCCGTCATAGTCGGCAGCCGAAAGACCCGCAATCGCCAGATCCGAAACGCATGGATAGCCATGCTTTCCAGGATACTTCCTGCCAGCCTGATCTGCCGCCACATGAAACTCAGCACCCGCCTCGATCAGCCGCAGCTTCGGGTACCACAACTCCAGATCCTCGTAGTCCTCACCGGTAAAGCACAGGAACCTGCGTCCAGTCAATGAACCCATACAACCCTTCTCCTGTTTTCTGCTGGCCACCTGACCGCTGCACCCCGACACCGTCAACGCACCGGTTGCAGACCCAACAATCGGCGCAGCAGACCCAACTGGCCTGCATGAATCATTTCATGATGTGAACAAAACAGCAGACAGCCCAGTTTCGTTGCCTCAACCGCCCACGGTGGTTCAACAGCCTCACTCAAGACCACCTCAGAGTAACCTGGTAACTCCAGCATCGACTGCTCAAACACTCGCTCAAATACTGCCCGAATCTCAGCGACAGCGGGATTTGCCGCAGGCTGCGGATCAGGTGTCGTACCACGACTGAATTTTTTGCGAAACGCGGAAGACATCAGTGTCAGATCTGCTTCTGCGCGCCCACGAATTCGGAACAGACACAGACCATACTGCGCCATAGCGAGGTGGCCCACCTGCCACGCCACATGCGACGCTGCCCCGACAGGCTGCTCAAACCAGCGTTCCTCAGGAATCGTGTCCAGCAGTGACAGTGTGTATTCGCGAGCAAACCGGATCTGTGCTATCGCCAGCTGCAGACCAATACCCGAATCCAGTGCCATCGCATCCCCCGAAATCCCGCTATACCCGCAGCCAGCCAACAACCCTCCGCTGCCCACATCATAGCGTGATTCCATGGCAATGCATGCTCGCCACACATCGACACGAGGTCACACGGACAATTCCCTGTTGCCTGAATGCATCACTGCAAACCGCAATTGACGCAGCTTCGCCACACAAAGTCAAAACCCGCAGTCAGCACTAAACACCCGGAAATCCCCGAAAAATGCCATTCCACTGGATCCGAACGAGGGACTCTCCACCGCCGGCAGCAGCCCGATCCAAATGGAGGACCTGGGGCTTTTTATCAACACGTGAAAAGCCCTGCTTCATGCGCATTCGGATTGATCCGCGCAGACTCCTGACCAGAATCGACGGCGTTGCCTGAAATGATTTCGGCAACCGTACACTGGCTCTCAGGTTCCCCCCCAAATTGGATTCACGTCATGCTTGCAAGAATCATTCTGACCGCTGCGATTACTCTGTTGTGCAATTCTGCATACGCGGAATACATCCTTGGCTCTGTGGGATTCACCACCAATGTCAGTCCAGGAACCGGCAACCTGAATCAGGCCATGACATTTCTGAATCTGCAGTCCACTACCAGCACCAGCGGTTTCTTCGCCGGGTTTTCTCCCGGAACAGGTTGGGGCAACTTTACGCTCAATGCCAACAGCTCAATGAGCAGCGTTGTGTCCATCAATGACCCGTCATTCGGCAACTTTTCCGGCACGGTTGTCACTGATACCGGTGAATACAGTCTCGGCACGGGGTTCGCCTCGGCATTCAATCGTTACGTGACCGTTCAGGGCCAGTGGACTCCAGGCACACAAACGGCCTTCGCCGGCGTCGGGGCACGACTGGCGGCCATCACCATCACCCTGACTCGAAATGCCCCACCTTCAGGAACCGGTGGTACTGCCATCAGCGGTGCCCTGACTCTGCAATCCTACGGCAACGCTGCCGTCCCGGAACCCTCATCAATGATCTTCGCCGGTCTAAGTGCAGCCATTGGCGCCTTCACGTTCATCCGTCGCAGGGTTCGGCAAACAACGCCTTCAGTGATCTCACCCCCACAGTCTCTCGATTGACAAGCGGCTCACCATAGGCAGTGTTAATTGCCCAGCCCCAGTAGCGAGCTCGGTCACGAATATCATCCACCACAGTGGGAAATGCCTCGCTGCGTCCCGTCTGCAACTGCGAACGATAAGCCTGCACCGCCCCCATCTTGCGTTCAATCACAGTTGAGATATCAATGACGAATGACGCTGACGGATGAATTCGCAGATGAATACTGAAGTAGTGCAACAGCATCGGTGTCCACCACGGTTCACCCGACATATCAGTACGGCTCAGTTTCGCCCAGAACCTGGCCTCATCACACAGACTGCTGGCCGCCACATGATCCGGATGCACGTCCTGCCAGTAGGGGGCCAGAATCAGCTGCGGACGCGTCTCGCGAATCACTTCCGCCAGTCGCCGCCGATGGTCCAGTGTTGGTTGCAGACTTCGATTCGGCAGCCCCAGATTTCGTCGCCATGTCAGTCCAAGTTCGGCGGACGCCTGCTCTGTCTCAGCCGCCCGGATGGCTGGTGTCCCATGCGGTGTCGGCTCTCCACTGGTCAGATCCAGCACGCCAACCCGCAGATTCTGCCGAATCGACAGAGCGATCAGCCCACCTAAGCTGATTTCTGCGTCATCCGGATGGGTTGCCACTACAAGCAGGTCCAGAGCCCCCATGTTCGTCTCTCAGTCCAATGGCCCAAACTCTATAGTTCCTGAAAGTCACTGCGTCACAGTGTAACCATCATGGAGCAAAAAGGCATGTCCGGTCAAAGCCGCCACAGCCAGCGATTCCTGTGTCTCATCCTGTTGCTGCTGACAACAGCCGGTTGCAATCTCGTGGAATCGCCAAAATCCGCGTCGCGACGATTCACGCGCATGTTCACCCCCAGTGGTCGCGACTGGACCGATCCCGCTCACGAAGATCATGGGGAATGGGATTTCGTAGGTGATGAAGGCCGAGCAGAATTCGAGCGTGAACAGGATCCGGATCCCTGGTACGGAAAACACCTCATGTCTGACAAAGCCCGTTCCATCGAAAGAAACCTCGGAATCGACTACTGATTCAGCCGTATGACCGCTTCTCTGACATTGTCCGGCATGCTTGTGCTGGATAAGCCCTGCGGCATTACGTCCCGTGATGCTGTCAATCGACTGCAGCGTCTGGTTCGGCCACTCCGTGCAGGACACGCCGGGACTCTCGATCCCGCAGCCTCAGGTGTTCTGCTGACCTGCATCGGAGACGCCACTCGCCTTGTACGCATTCTTCAGCTCCTGCCAAAGACCTACCTCAGCCGGTTTACGCTCGGACAGTCCAGTGATACCGATGATGCAACAGGGCAGATCACGCAGCACGCCACTCCCGATCCACTGCCAGACCCCGTAACACTGACAACCTGCCTGCAGAGATTCACCGGGGTCATCGCTCAGACACCCCCACAGTGGTCCGCAGTCCATGTCAACGGACAACGTGCCTATCACCTCGCCCGATCCGGACAGGACTTCACACTGTCCGCCCGCGAGGTCGAAATTCACTCCATCAAAATCCACTCCTGGAACTGGCCACATCTCCATCTCAGCATCACCTGTGGCTCAGGCACTTACATCCGCTCCATCGCTCGCGATCTTGGACAGCAGCTGGGGTGCGGTGCCCTGATGGCCAGCCTGCAGCGGACATCCATCGGACCATGGCAACTGAGCGAGGCACTCGCTGCCGACAGACTCAGCCACGAATCTCTGCAACAGTACCTGATCGAACCCGTACGACTTATCGGCCATCTGCCTGTTTACCCATGTACAGCTGCTGAACAGGAATCAATACGCTGTGGGCGCCGCATTCCCTGCAGTCCTGATCGACTGCAGGCAGCCCCCGCTGCACTGGCAGATCCGTCCATTGCTCTGCTGTCCGCAGATCAACAGCAATTGCTGGCACTGGCTGAAGCCGACTCAGATGGATTGCTGCAACCACGCGCCGTTTTTCTGCACGGTACCACTGGCAACTGAGGTCCGATTCACGCGGGGCTGATGTTCGCTCACAGAACCCCAAAAGTGTCGAACGCCTGTACCGCCGACATCCCACCACGGATTGCATCGCGGACCCGATTTTCCGCGTGCGCCTTGATCCAGGCGGCCCGCACTACGTCTCTTTCAACGGCCTGCGGCACAACCACGACACCATCCTCATCAGCCGCCACCAGATCACCCGGACAAAACCCGATCCCGTCAAGCTCCACCCGCACATTCACGTCAATCACGCGCTGACGATCACGACTGTCGTAGGGATTGGCACCTCGAGCAAACACCGGAAAACCCATCTGTCGCATACGGGATATGTCCCGCACATGACCATCCACAATCACCCCCACACAACCACGATTCTTCGACGCCGTTGTCAACAGCTCTCCCCAGATCCCCGATCGACACGAACCTGAAGCAGCACAGATCAAGACATCGTCAGGCTCACACGAATCCACCGCCTGCAACTCCAGTTCGTAGGGCCGAGCATCCACATGAGCCATGTCAGCCCACAGTGTCGTCCGGCAGCGACCAATCAGAGTCACCTCAGGCAGAGTCACAGGAAGAATCGGTAAGCGCGGCGACTGACGCGGAAAACCAGCGGCATCCAGAGCGTCACACAGCAGAGGTACCGACAACACCTGACGCATCATGGCAATCGTGATCACCTCAGGCACATCAGTCGTCATCTCAGACTCCTTTGCCACTCTCTGATGTCAGATGTAGCGATTGATCAGGTTTTCCAGCATCTCCTGCCGTCCACTGGAATTCGGTGCAGCGTCACCCTTCTCCAGCATATACGCTTCAAGGTCTGCAAATTTTGCAGCCCCGGATTCAATCTGCTGACCGATGCCCGCGTCGTAACTGCTGTATCGCTGCGTCACAAACTGATCCAACACTCCCTCCGCACGAATCGCAGCGGCAATTTTCAGCCCGCGAGCGAACGCGTCCATGCCACCAATGTGAGCATAAAACAGATCCACCGGATCAATGCTCTCTCGCCGCACCTTCGCATCGAAATTCGTACCACCAGGCTGCAGACCACCCTGCTTCATGATCACCAGCATGATCTGCGTGGTCAGATAAATATCGGTGGGAAACTGATCAGTATCCCAGCCCAGCAGCAGATCACCTGTATTCGCATCGATGCTGCCCAGAACTCCCTGAATCGAGGCATATTCCAGCTCATGCATCATGCTGTGACCGGCCAGAGTCGCATGGTTGGTCTCAATGTTCAGTTTGACCACATCCATCAGGCCGTACTGTCGCAGGAAATTCAGACAGGCCGCCGCATCAAAATCATACTGATGCTTGGTCGGTTCCTTCGGCTTTGGCTCAAACAGAAACTGACCGCGGAAACCAATGGATTTGGCATGCTCATGCGCCAGATGCATGAATCGGGCCAGATGATCCAGCTCACGTTTCATGTTCGTGTTATACGAACACATGTAGCCTTCACGACCACCCCAGAACACATAGTTCTCTCCGCCCAACTGGTGCGTCACCTCGATGGCCTTCTTCACCTGAGCCGCTGCAAACGCAAACACGTCGGCATTCGGACTGGTCGCCGCACCATGCATGAAGCGTGGGTTTGAGAAGAGGTTGGCAGTGCCCCACAACAGTCGAATACCGGTCGCCTTCTGAGCCTCGGCCAGTTTCTGCACAACGGCATCCAGATTGCGGTTGCTTTCACGCAGCGAAGCACCCTCGGGAGCCACGTCACGGTCGTGAAAACAGTAGTAGGGAACCCCCAGTTTACTCATGAACTCAAACGCAACGTCAACTCGCCGCAGCGCACTGTCCAGAGAATTCGTTCCGTCATCCCAAGGGCGTTTCAGCGTGGGAGCCCCAAACGGATCCGTACCATCTCCGCGGAATGTGTGCCAATAACAGACTGCAAACCGCAGCCAGTCCTTCATCGTCCGACCTTCCACCACCTCATCAGCGTTGTAGTGGCGAAATGCCAGCGGATTCTTTGACGACGTACCTTCGTAAACAACGCGATCAACTTCCGGGAAATAGGTTGCCATACGAAGCGCCTTCAACTGAATCGGGCCTGCGGTGAGACAGAGCTGCCGGGATTTCTGCAAAATCAGCAGTATTCAGCAGGTGACCCGCGTTGCCGTCAGCGACGCACAAAGACTTCAGCCTGCCAGACAAAGCCAGCAGTTTAAAAGGTGACTGGCACTCCGAAAAGTGAGCGGGGCGATTTTTTCAGTTCCCGTTCCTGGCGTCAAACTTGTGCCACTGACTTTGAAACGCCGTAAGAACTCGTCATAGTGGAGTCTTCATTCGCTCAGAATGTGCTGCCTTTTGCCTGCCCGTCGCCGGTCTCAAGTCTACTCATCCTGCGCAGCAGTTGGAATTGTGTGCTGACTGCAAACTTTCCCCGCCGTGTGCCTCATCTTCCATGATCTCGCCTTCGGCAACCGCAAAAGGACCGTTCATGTTCCGTCCAGCTCTGCGATTCACTCGCCTCGCTGCCGCTCCTCTCATTCTGCTCTCAGCCCTCACCGTTGTTGGGGATGAAAAGGCAGAGAAACCGGCAGTGAAACTTGAAACCACCAAAGAAAAAGCCAGCTACGGCATCGGCTTCAACATCGGCTCAAGCATCCGTCGCGAGGGTCTTGACCTTGACGCCCAGACAATCGCTGCCGGGATCGCAGCAGCCCTGAAAGGCGAGCCATCTGCCGTACCAGCAGAAGAAGTCCAGGCTGCCATTGAAGAGATGGCAAAAGCCAAATCATCAGCGAAGCTCGAAGCAAACAAGAAGTTCCTCGAAGAAAACAAAGCCAAAAAGGGCGTCAAGACCACCAAGTCAGGCCTGCAGTACATGGTCATCAAGGAAGGTGACGGAGCTGTACCAACCGCAAAAAGCACGGTCAAAACTCATTATCGCGGTAAGTTGCTCAACGGAACCGTATTTGACGAGTCGTACAAGGGTGAAGCCCCGGCCGAGACTGACGAAGCCGTGGAATTTGGAGTCACTCAGGTGATCAAGGGCTGGACGGAAGCCCTGCAGCTCATGAAGACCGGTTCACACTACCGCCTGTTCATCCCCAGCGAACTGGCCTACGGTGAACGTGGTGCCGGTGGTGCCATTGGACCAAATGAAGTGCTGATCTTCGAAATCCACCTGCTGGAGTCGAAGGACTGATCATCCACTCGCTCCGCTGTGTTTCGCTGCCCCGGGCCACCCATGGTCCGGGGCTTTTTCTGCGCTCGTGTGCCCCCCGCATTCGCAATTCCCGGGACTTCAGAGCATAATCCAGCGTCCTGACTGATCACAGCCTGTGAATTACTCCGTGATCAGTGCCTCTTCCCAACCACTCAGGAGCTGCTGCATGACGACTGCCACTACAGAATTTGCCCCGCCCGCAATCCGCCAGACCGGTATCCTCATCGGCGATGATTTTCGCCCTGCGGTCAGCGGTCGAACATTCGCGACCGTGAACCCCGCGACCGAGTCGGTCATCTGTGATGTGGCCGAGGGCGACGCTGCCGATGTCGATCTGGCCGTGCGAGCGGCGCGGAAGGCCTTCGAATCGGGACCGTGGTCCCGTATGGATGCTCGCGATCGCGGTCGCCTGCTGACCAGACTGGCTGATCTGATTGAAGCCAATTTCGACGAGTTGGCAGCCCTTGAAACCCTCGACAACGGCAAACCCATCGGCGATTCACGCGCCGCCGACCTGCCGCTGGTCATCGACTGCCTCCGTTATTACGGTGGCTGGGCTGATAAGATTCAGGGCAGCACAATTCCTGTGCGAGGAAACTTCTTCTGTTATACGCGACGCGAACCGGTCGGAGTCTGCGGACAGATCATTCCGTGGAACTTCCCGATGCTGATGGTTGCCTGGAAATGGGGCCCCGCTCTGGCTGCCGGAAACACGATCGTCATGAAGCCGGCCGAGCAGACTCCGCTGACCTGCCTGCGAATGGCCGAACTGGCGCTTGAAGCCGGTTTTCCCCCCGGAGTCATCAACGTCGTTCCCGGCTACGGTCCGACGGCCGGCGCTGCGCTGGTCCGCCATCCGCTGGTTGACAAAATTGCCTTCACGGGCGAAGGCACGACTGCAAAGATCATCATGCGAGAAGCTGCTGAAACCCTGAAACGCATCACGTTTGAACTGGGCGGTAAAAGCCCCAATATCGTGTTTGCAGACGCTGACCTGGACGCGGCAGTGGCAGGAGCAGAATTCGGGCTGTTCTTCAATCAGGGCCAGTGCTGCTGCGCCGGCAGCCGATTGTTTGTGGAAGAATCCATTCATGATGAATTCGTCGCCAGAATCGTGGCGCGAGCAAAGGAACGCCGCGTCGGAAATCCCTTCGACAAAGCCACAAAGCAGGGCCCACAGGTCGATCAGGCTCAGTTCGACAAGATCATGAGCTACATCGGTCGAGGACGTAGTCAGGGCGCAGCCTGTGTCGCCGGCGGAAATCGAGTTGGAGACAAGGGCTACTTCATCGAACCCACTGTGTTCACAGGCGTAACTGACCAGATGGATATCGCTCGCGAAGAAATCTTCGGACCGGTCATGAGCATTCTGAAGTTCCGCAGCACGGATGAAGTCACGCTGCGTGCCAACGACACCAGCTACGGGCTGGCTGCAGCCGTCTGGACACGTGATGGCGCCAAAGCACATGCCCTCGCTCATAAGCTCCGGGCGGGAACAGTCTGGATCAACTGCTACGACGTCTTTGATGCTGCCGCACCATTCGGCGGCTTCAAGATGAGCGGGCTGGGTCGTGAACTGGGTGAAGCCGGACTGGCCAACTATACGGAACTGAAAACCGTGACGATGTCCATCGGCTGAGCCTGCTCTGCAGGTTCAACAAACAACTCGCAAAAGCATCGACGGGTGCAGTACAGCTCTGTATGGGCTGCGCTGCACCCGTCGTTTTCTGAATCAACGCAGAATCTTTGCGCACCCGCGGATTGCAGTGTGACGGAGTTGGCGAAAAAGGCACGGGATACTGCTTCCGTGTCAGGAAAAACACAACCGCTCAGACGCAAACCACAACACTCGTCAGCTTACGCTAACGGCTCGCCTCTGGGGGGCTTGAACGCGGTGGACGACACGGGCTGAAGCCCATGCTACGACGACCGAGCACCAGTTCGATAAGGATGCCGAGGCTCCCCGTTGCTGAGTGGTTAACAGCCCACGGAATGGCTGAGCGACGGGCAAACGTGCGTTGCGTGGCGCCTTTGTGTTAGCAAAAGGGTGGCCGAGCAGGAATGCTCGGGCTACGGTTGTCGGCGAACAACGACAACTGAACACTGAGAATTGACTTCGGCTCGGCGGGAGCCTCGCCCTCCCAAGGCGAGCTTTACGTGCACTGACAACTGACAACTGACAACTGACAACTGACAACTGACCACTGAGACTGCATTTTACGTACAGCCGCATAAAGGCAGAAAACCGCAACCTCGTCAGCGAGCAATCAGTCCCAGCAGCTGCCGCGAAACCCCCTCAGCCGTACTGCCCGCACCCACAGGCACTGGCCGACACTCCTCCAGACTGCGAAACCACGTGTGCTGACGCTTGGCAAACTGCCGAGTCGCCGTACAGATGCCCGCCGTCACCTCCGAAAAATCTCCACCCGCCTGCAGCCACTGAAATAACTCACGATATCCCAGCGCCTGAGCCGCTGTACGGCTGAGCGGTCGAGGCAGGCTCAGCAGCCTGCCAGCCTCTTCCAGCCAGCCAGCTCGCAGCATCTCCTCCACTCGACTGTCTATTCGCCGCTGCAGCCACTCCCGATCCGGCTGCAACCAGACCGCCAGACGCGGTCGCTCGTCCTCAGGCAATGGCTGCTGCTGCTGATCCTCAGAGATCGGACGCCCCGTAAGCTCAAAGACCTCAATCGCTCGAATCTGCCGACGCAGGTCATTCGGATGCAGTCGCCCGGCAGCCACCGGGTCACGCTTCCGCAGCTCAGCATGCAGCCATTCCGGACCATGCTGCAAAGCCGCCTGCTGCCAGTGCTGACGCAGTGACCAGTCAGCCTGCGGGCCAGCAGAAAAACCCCGCAACAAGGCCCGCAAATATAAACCCGTTCCACCCACAAACAACGGTATCCTGCCACCCGCTATAATCTGCTCTGCCGCGCCCTGCACCAGACGCAGATACTCCGCGACAGAAAACTCCTCCCACGGTTCCGCAATATCCAGCAGATGATGCGGTACTCGCTGGCGATCCTCCAGCACTGGTTTGGCAGTGCCAATATCCATGCCGCGATAAACCGTCATGGAATCCAGTGAGACAATCTCTGCACTCAGGTGCTGAGCCAGCAGCATCGCCGCTGCAGATTTTCCGGAAGCTGTAGGTCCGGCAAGTATCAGACAGTGCCTGAGCAGACCGGGAGGAAAGGACATGAGAAATCTCGAAGCACGAGGCTGACATACCTGACTGCAGAAGCCGGAATCAGCCCCCACCAGCCTGCCTTCTACGCCTGAATGGGCCGCCCGTCCAGCTGTCGGCGCTGCCAACGGCCGAAGATCCCGAGTCTGATCACAGGGCCCGCTACGTCCGAGCTGCTACACGCTCTGGTTCGGTACCGGCAGAAGATCGCCCGCCAGATGCACGCTTTGCAGCACCAGCAGCGGGAACTGCATCAACCGCTGCCGGCTGACAGTACGGACAACGCTCGGTGTAAATGATGCAGCCGCAGATGCCGCACTCGTGCGGACCACGACGGTGCAGCGTCTCTCGGATCGTCTGCCACCACGCAACTCGCATCATCGCCAGAAACACCAGAAACGCCATGATCCACGACCACGGAAATCGACCAAATGCCAGAATGGCCGAATCCATCGCAATCGCGCTGGCACCACACATGACCCACGGCCACGCTTTGTACAGAAATCCCGCAGTGTCTCGATTGCCCAGTTCTTCGTTGAACAACAACTTCAAAGATTCCAGACGCAAACGACGAATCGCCGCCACATGACCACTGTCAAGCGCTATCAGCAGACGCTCGATGTTGTCCATAATCCGATACACTTCACCCTCAGAAAACTTCTGCTGATGAGCCCACCGGTTACGATACTCACGAAGTTCACTGACCAGACTACGCTCAACAAACGTCAGATCATGGCGAAACAAATCGTTCCAGTGATCCCACATAAAGATCAGCAATGCCAGCGCGTCCCAGTTCTGGACGTTGCCATAAGTAGCAGACTGGGCGTTGAGCAACTGCGCGGGAACACGAGCTACGACGTAATGTCGCAACCCGTCCGCCAGTACATTCAACCCTTTTGCTACGCGATCTGCCATGAATCAGAAACCACCAGAAGACAACCAGAAATACAGAACGACACCCGCATCATCACGCTGCGGCACCCAATCCATCAATGTTCCAACCTGCTTATGCTAGGTTCAAATTGAGGTAAACCCACGGAATTTACCGATCACGGCACATTTTCCAGCGATGTGAGTACAGGTTGTAACGATTGCTCAGGCGTCCATCTTCCAAAAAAAGAAAAAACATTTTTTTTCAGGCATCCTGCACTCGCCATCAGTTTCATCCGCCTGATTCCGTGCAGCCGTCAGACATTCCATGTAGGATCCTCACTCAAGCATTCCGGTCAGCACCCCCTGCCGCCAATGAGGCAACCTGACAGATCCAGCACTCACACCCAGTCCCTATGGGCACTGAACTCACATTCACACCCGCGGAACTTTCTCCGGACGACTCACGCATGATTCGTCTGCAGTCGGGGGATCATTCCGCCTTCGCCGAAATTGCCGCAATCTGGCAGCGCCCCCTGTTTGTTTTCTTTCACCGCAATACACGCTGCACCGAAACCTCTGAAGACCTTGTTCAGGAAACCATGCTGCGCCTGCTGCGAACCAGCTGGGACTATCTGCCTCGCGGCTTGTTTCGCGGATTCCTTTTTCGCATCGCCCGCAACCTGCTGATCGATCATTCGCGTCGCCTGCGGACCGACGTTCTGCTGCACGCGCTGCACTCGGCCGCTGTCCCGGACAGTGAACTGGACATCATTCAGCAGCTGCCGGATTCCCTGCCAGCACCCGCAGCAGCCAGCGAAGCCTGCGAATTTCGCGAAGTCCTTGAACAACTGCTGCAGTCTCTGCCCGAAGAACAACGCCTGTCATTCACACTCCACTACTTCGATTCACTGACCCTGCCCGAAGTCGCTGACGCCATGGCCTGCTCACTGCCGGCTGTCAAAGGACGTCTGCGACTGGCTCGCGAAAAACTCAGACAACAACTTTCCAGTCGCGGTTACGGTGGTATCCCCGCCGATTCCGAACACAACGATTCAAACTGTCCCTCCGATAACTGATTGATCCGGTAACTGCTATGCCTTACTTCAGCCGTCTGACTGACATCATTACCTGCCGTATCGGTGACCTGCTCGCAGCAGCCCCCGATCCTCAACACGCCCTCACGGAAATCCTCACCGAAATGCGTGAAGGTCTGGAAGCCTGCGACCGTAACCTGCGTACCTATGCCACCAGTCGTGATCGTCTGGAGGCAGAAATCGCCAACCACCAGACACAGGCCGCCCGCTGGCGCGATGAAGCCCGCAGACACCTGACTGCCAACGACGAAGACATGGCCCGCACCGCACTGCAGCGAAAGGCAGAACTGGAAGACCTGATGGCCGGACTCCGTCCGGAACTGGAAGCAGCTACCAGCAACTGGAATAACATGCAGCGCATCCGTCGCGCTCTCGATGCCAGATTCGCTGAAGCCCAGCGCGAAGCCGAACGCTTCGCACCAGATACCGGAGCACTGCTCCTTTCGGAATTTCAGTCCACCCCCAGCCCGCCCTCCGTCGAAACAGAACTGGAACAACTGCGCCGCGAACTGGAAAACTAGTCGTGCACTATCCATGGACACTGAAATGGCTTCGGCACAGCACGCACATTCAGGCCACTATGCCGGCAGAACCTGACTGGCTGCCCACAGAATTCCCGGGCGAATTCCCGGCAATCGCCGCCGTCTGCAGCCACACACTCGTGCTCTGCTCCGCAGCCGTCAGTCAGAAAGCTGCCGACTTCTGGATCACCACGCCCGTGGTATTCACTGAACCACAGGAACCTCTGCTGACCTTTCTGCTTCAGCACCTGCTGGATCTGCTGGCACCAGCACGCTCAAAACGCGTGATGCTGCTGGCAGAGCCCTACCCGTGTGCAGCCCCCCTGCAACGCAGCCTGATCACGGCCGGATTTCAGGAACTGGCACAAATCGCCCGATTCCAGCAGAATTCTGCCGCCATTGACTGCCCCCCCAAAACGGACCACCACGCAGCCACAGAGGCCCCCCCAGGAATTGTACGACTGCGGATGAACGACACACCACGCATTCAGCAGAACGCCACAGCCCTGACTCATCTGATCTCCATGGCCGCAACCCAGTCCGCAGACCTCGTCAGACTGCCACCACCCGCTGCCACTCAGCTGCTGCAGGAATGGCAGCAGGCCGACGCCGAACTGCTGATCGCTGTGGACCATCACGGACTGTTCCTCGGCCTGTGTGTGCTGGCACAGACTGCTGATCAGCCCGCTGCAGCTGACTGCGAACAACAACTGCTGTGGCTGGCAATTCGTCCGGAAAATCGACGTCGCGGAATTGCCACCTTCCTGCTGCAGACAGCTCTGCAAACCACAAACCGACCGCCAGCAGGCGACCAGCATAGCCCCCTCTCAGCCTGCGTCGACCTGCACAACACGGCAGCAGTTCAGCTGTACCGCAAGTGCGGCTTCCAGCAGACAGACCATGGATTTGGCCTGTGGAGCAACTGATGGGGTGGCCCCGGCAGCACGATCAGGCCGCATTCTCCAGCAATGCCTGTTCCTTAGGACGCTTCTGGTACCCACGCACCGCCGAATAGGTCTGACGCAGCGCTGTGCGACGCCCAGGCATCGCCAGAGACGCTGTCAGGCGCAGACAACCTGACATCACGAACACAGCCAGATATCCGGTCGTTGTCCGCCCAAGACCATACAGCATGCAGGCCCCCAGCAGAGTTCCCAGCACCATCGCCGCAGAATTGGCCACATTGTAGGCCGTCAGCAATGCTACCCGCCGCTGAGCCGGAATCTGGCGAAAGAACTGCAACAGCATCGCCAGCTCATAACAACCCCAGACAAGGCCACTGAAAATCTGCAGACAGGCGAGATACCAGAAATTCTGGTTGAAATACCACAGCATACTGACCGGCACGATACCCAGAGTCCCCACCCACATCAGACGGTCGGCTCCAGACCGACTGGCAAAACGACCGGCCCACGGCAACGACAACATCTTTCCCAGAAAGCCCAGTGACAGCAGACTCATATAGTCCACCCACGAAAGCTTCAGCACCTTCAGCATAAATGGGTTGAAATACGGACCGGAAACATACACCGCCGTCTGCACCGCCACAAAAAACAATACCAGTCGCCCGTCGGCACCAGGCCGCCTGACCAACTGCACCAGAAGCTTCAACCCTGCCTGCACCGATAGATCGGGCATCGCAGCTGACTGGCCCGAAATACCACCCTGCCCAAGACGCACTTCCGTCTGGCGAGCCAGCATCAGGGCCGATACAAATCTGCCCACTGCTCCGATCGCAAACATCGCTGCAAACGCCAATAGTGTCAGATCGCCTGACAGCCTGAGCATCAGCCCGCCACTGATCAGACCAATCAGCACACCCACCTGACACAGTCGACTGCGACGAGCAAAAAAACCGCCACGAATCTGAGCCGGAACCAACTGCTCAACCCAGATGTTCCACGCCGGACCCGTCGCAAGACCCGCAGCCCAGTAAATCGTCGCTGGAATAAACACCATCCACGGACGCACATCGCCGGCTATCGCCAGACCCGACAGCACAAGAACACTGCCTGCCTGCAACGCAGCCACTGTGACCACAAATCGCCGATAGGCACCCAGCCAGACCAGCAGCAGGGGAGCACACAGCTGCAGCAGACTTCCCAGCAAAACCGGCAGCGTCGCAATCAGCGCAGCAGATAACTCGCCAAAACCTCGAGCCAGCATAAAGGCCGGCAGGTAGGTTTCTGCAATCCCAACCATGATGCTGAAGGAAAAACCATCGGCATTGATGGCCTTCAGATTGCGGCGAAGAGCTCGTCGCCGGCGCAGAAAATCAGCCGAAATAGTCATCTGAGCAGCGAAAATGCATAACCAACCAGGCGGCCCCTCAATGGAACCCGCCCCACCCCGGTTTTGTCTGCCACTCCTGTTATCTGGAAATCACGGCTGTCGCAACGGATTTTCCCACCCACCAGTGCGGTTCGGCACAAACAGGAATACAAAACAGCCACGCAACCGCAGTATTTTCCGAAAACACGACCGCAGATGTCCCTGTTGCCGATCCGGCACCCAAAACCACTGGAAATCAGCACACTCAGACACCCAGCGGATAACCGGCTGACAGCCAGTTGATCTCTGTGCAGTTTTCAGGGAAACACGAAGCCATCAGACGCACCAGACGGATGTCGTCTTCAGCAACCAGAACCGGAGGCGAGTCGACGTCAATAAAGCTGTCACGCAGCCCACTGAGCATGGCCACCCACGCGGCACTGCAGTGATCAAGCGCACAACGCTCCTGCCGCTGCCGAAAATAATCCCGCGCATCCTCCTCATCACAGGCCAGCGACCACAGATCATAACGCTTCATAAACGGACAACACAGAATGTCGAACCACACCTCGGTCTCACGTCGCAGATGCTCGACACGCAATGCCAACTCAGATTCCGAAAACTCCAGATTACGACATAATTGCAGCAATCGACGACGCACAGTCAGATGACCCCGCAACACGTTCGTCGCCAGTGCCTCAGACTCGCTGCTGCCACGCTGACGATCCTGAGCAACCAGCAGCAGAGTCCAGACACGGACCGGCAGTTCATTCACCAGAATCTGTTCCGCAAGTTCACGCAGAACTGATATGCCACTGTCAATTCCAGACTGACAATTCACGTCATCAACGACAGCACCCATGGGATCACTGCTGGCCTCAAGCCGATCCAGAACCCGCATCCAGCGATTGAATCGGTTGCGACTGTGGACGTAATAGTCACCGATCACCTGAACCGATACAGAACTTGCCTGATCAACAAAGTTCTGCCCATACGCAGCCAGCAAAGCGGCTATTTCAGGAAGAGTGGAGAGTTTCAACGGGGGGCCCCTTGATTCAGAAGTCAGAAGGTTGCGTTGTTGCAACAGCATCACTGAACACTGAAATCAGGGAGCAAACCCAATGCCTATGATCAACAAAAAACGGCAGAACCCATTTTTACCCCGGAAAACACCGCATTTTTCGAACAACGATCACCAGTCCAGAACAATTCCGCCACAGGCCATTCGTCGATGCTCACGAAACGTAAAGGCCAAACGTCCAAAGACCGTAAATGCTGCGTTTTTGCAACGTTGCAGCGACACAACAGCACCATGTTGCCAACCGTCAACATGGCCGCAGATCAGGAATCCACAATACTTGAAAGCAACCCCGCAATGACAACAAAAAAGCAGCAGACAATGACTGCCTGCTGCTGATCTGATTACTCCACACAAAGCTGATTACTGATTGAACAGCGTTTCAAAATATCGCTCCACGATCTCCCACCACGGAATCTGGTAAAATGGATCATCATCCGGCCCGGGCAAAGTGGGAACTACTGGATCTCCCTGCGGTTTTTCATTGTACGTATACGGCGGTTGCTCTGACGGCGGCGGCGGCATCGTTGGATCGGTGTAACCAGGACCATCGTCGTCACTCACCACATCAGCCATCAGACGATAGGTCACAGGCCCTGTCACGGTACTGCTCTGAACGTACACACGTGTTGCTATGATGTAATCACCAGCCGGTAGCCAGACAAAAACAGATCCTGTCACGCCACCTGTCGCCGACACCGTACCAACCTGCTGCTGAGTACGCACATCAATAATACTGATCACCGTCGCCTTCGCAGCGGATGGTGACAGCGTGGTCAGATCAAAACGGAACAACTGAGACTTGTTGGAACTGAGCAGTGCATAGTCAACTGTGCCAACGGCCAGAGTCTGCTCAGTCAGTGTCTGCATCTGCACTGCATCCGTTGAAAAATCCGCCGTCAGCAGATAATTCCCCGTCGACTGCACCGCACCTGCCCGCTGCCAGACACCCACAACATACGTCTGCCCTGCCACTGCGTTCGGCACCACCAGCGTCTGCTGACCATTACTGCCCGCTCGCAACTGAGATGCCAGCCTGTCGCCAGCCTGATTCATCACCACCACCGTCAGATCCGGGCGAATCGTCCCCAGAGCCGACAGAGTAATATTGAGCGATCCAATCGCACCCGCCGGAGCCACGATCGTATACAGGTCCCGATCCACCGCCGTCGCTATCGCACCCGTCGCCTCGTAACGGCTCTGAGCGATAAACCCCGGAACGGAAGTCAGTGCCTGTGCCGTCGTCATACGGTCATTCTGACCGGATTCAGAATCCACAAGGACACTGCCAAACAATTGAGCAGTTGAAATGCTGTCAGCATTCTGCAAACGCTGCTTCCCGTTGTATTTCGCAGCATCATGGTTCTGCGGAATAATCGAGGGCAACTGTCCCGCGGCACGATAATCCACGTCAATCTTATAGTCGCCCACCCGGAAATCAGAACCTGCCTGCGATTCCACACCAATAAAGTAAGTCTCACCGGGATTCAACCCCTGCAGACTGACTCGACCGTTGTTCTGAAACACACTCTGGACGGCATCACTGGCCAGGACGCCCCCCTGAGCTTTCCGGACGGTCAGGCGAGACTCCAGCAGACTGATCCCCGAGGCCCACACCGTCACCGTAGCCGATGTCTGATTCGCCGGAACTGTGAAGGAATAGAAATCTAAGTCCGCCGGCGTATTCAGTGAACCGCTGCGAACCGCACGACCAGCAGCTGATTCCGCCGCACTGAAAATGATCGGAGTCGCAGTTGCACGACTGTCGTTCACGCTCGTTTCAAAAATATCGACCCGCGCACCATAAATCGCCTGAATCGCCGTGATATCGGCAGACTGCAGCGTCCAGCGAGGATTTGTGTAATTGGCAGACATCACCTGTCCGGACTGCTGCACATCCGACAAGCCCAGCGCGTTGCCGGCCTCATGCAAAATCACAGTCCGCAACTCGTAACCACTGCCACCCGGTGGCTGCTGGCTTTGAGAATGCCCCAGATACCACTGCACATCACTGTTCAGCAGAATATCGCCGGACCAGGTACCCGCTACCGGCTGCCACGGCACCGAATTGGCCAGCACGTTCGTCTGACTGAACGAGCCAATTCGGAATTCACCAAATCGAGGATCATTGGATGCCAGCCCCGCAGCTCCAAAGGCATCGCTGCGATCACCGACCAACCCCACATTGATGTTGGCAACCTCAGCCCACGTCTGAAATGCCTTCAAGGCAGCCTTCTGCCAGGCACCGCGAGCAGCAACTGTGTCCAGAGTCTGGCGGATGTTGTTACCCGTGCCGCCAATCGGCGTGCCTTCGCCCGGGAAACTGATACTAAGACTTCGCGGGTCAGCCCACGGCAGGCCGTAAGTTGTCAACAGACTGCGAACTTCGAGCGATTCCACTCTGATTGAGGACGCAGTTCCTTTGCGTCGAGATTTCCCGGGACGGGCTGAAAAAAACATGGAACCCCCTTCAGTGCAGGCTGGCAAAGTACTTGCAGCTGGAAATTCAGCAACGTACTGGCCCTCGGGAAAACCCGATTGCTACAAGGGGACAGGCCAGCCTCGATTACTGGCCCGCCATGAAAATCCAAAAAAAATCTTTTTAAGCAAAAACAGCCGTCAGAAAGAATGATCCTGCCCGCAGGACGAATTCTGAAGCCCCGTTTATCTTTGTTCCTTCTGCTGGCTCAGAATCCGAGCCGTCCGGCGGATCATCTGAAAATCCTGCAGGTCCCGAATCGGCTGCAGATCAGTGTCTGTATCAATAATATCCTGCCCATAACCACCCGCCACCGCTCGCGCCAGCCAGCTGATCGCATCCTGTGACAACTCGGGATGCTCCGGTGACATCAATGCATAGGTACAGGCAATCTGATAGTTGATCTCGTGCCCACGCCGCTCCGGCATCGCCAGCAATGTATCAACATCCCGCTTCGCCAGCTCCCAGCGACCAGCTCGAGCATGCAGCACGGCCCGACCCGAAAGTGCCTTCTGATAACGCGGTTTACTCTTCAATAATCGATCAAGTACCGTCACTGACTCATCTGGACGGTTCAGCCTCTCCGAAAGGACGTGAGCCATCGGCTGCAGAATCAACGGATTCGCACCAAACAACTCTTCAGCACGCTGCAGGTCCTTCAATCCACCTTCAGGCTCTCGATCAAATTTCGAAATTGCTCGGGACACCCAGTCAAGCGCGGCCACCGGTTGGTGCTGTTGAACATATGCGATGTCAGCTTCCGCCTCCGCTGAACGCTTCAGGATCCCCAGCAGACGTGCACGCATCAACCTGACCCGACTGCCCTCAGGTCGCAATAATACAGCCTGATCCAGATCTGCTATGGCTGCTTCATAATTCTTCAAAGACTCCCGAACCATTGCACGCTGCGCCCACGCCTCAGGAATCTCCGGGTAGTACTCAATGATCTTCGAAAAATCCTCTTCAGCACCCACCATCTGACCATCGTACATCAGTGCCAGACCACGACTGTACCTTGCGGCGATGCTGCGTTCCGAGGAACTGATCGCTGCGGAAAATGCTGCAATTGCCTCTCGATACTGCTGCATGTCAAAGTGACTGCGACCGCGCACGACCCAATACACCGTCCAGAAGGCCCCAGGGACAGTCGTTGCATCCAGAATCGCCATCGCAGCATCTGGACGCCCCCTCTGCAGCATCAATGACGCTGCGAACAGGCGATCAACTGGGCCGTAAGCCTTCAGTGCCTCCAGAATCTGCGAACTCCCAGCAGTGTCCAGTGACAGTCGACTCTGCACACCCTCGGAGTCACCACTCGCCAGGTCGCTTGCAGCCTGCTGCTTAAGATTGCCAACTGTTTTTCTGAAACTCTGCAACAGAGTATTCTCTGCAACAGCGGAATTACTGGAGTTCAGTTCCAGCTGCTCAACAACAAATCCAAGTGCCCGCAGCCGGTCCTCAGCTTCTCTTTTGCTGTCGGCATCCAGACGACCTGCCATCCAGTCCCATGTCTCAGGAATCTCATCAGGAGTTGCGGCACCCAATGCCTTCATGCACTGCTGAGCAATACTTTCAGACGTCATCGTGTGAAACACATCAATCGCCAGATCCGGAACAGCCACTGAACTGAGCGCATAGTCTGAAAGTAAACGGATTTCCCGCAGAGAATCCAGTGCTTTCAAGCGTTCAGTCTTCTCTCGCGAACTCAACAACCCCATCACCAGTCCGCCGATAATCAACGCTGAAATCGTACACGCAATCCCACTGGAAATCGCTCGCGGATAACGTCGCACAAATTTTGGAACCGTGCCCGTCCAGAAGGATTCCCGCGCATGCTTCAGTGGCAGACTGCCCGACTCACGCTCCAGATCCACCAGCAATTCAGCCGCCGATGGATAAATCTCAGCAACATTCGGCGACAAACAGGCCGCAACGATCGTCCGTAAGCCCGGACTACCCGTGCCACTGCTGAACACCGGAGCCACAGCGTGACTGGCAATCGCTGCGTCCAACTCCTCCGCAGCCGTACTCGACGCCGCTCGAAACGGTAATCGACCCTCCAGAATCTCGTAAATAATCACACCCAGTGAATGCACGTCGTACTCTGGTCGCGCCATCCCCGTCGTCTTCGATCGCAGTTGACGCAACTGCTCACAGGCCAGGTAGGGCAGAGTCCCCCCAACCCACATCCGCTCCCGATTCTCAGTGTGCTGCGAAAGATTGAAGTCAATCAACGCCGGCTCACCATCGTTCCGAATCAGAATGTTGGCCGGCTTCAGATCACCATGCACCATTCCTCGCTGATGCGCATGAGTCAGGGCACTGGCCAAACGCCGAAAAATCCACAACGCCAGTTGACCAGCATCCATCTTCGATAACTGCTGCAACGGTCCCGATGCTGCCTCATGCCAGCGCCGTAAGGACTGCAGCACATCAGTCCCCGCCGGAACCGTGATGTCCGCCACCGACTGAGTATCCCTCCCTCGCGCTGCCGTATGCTCAGGCAGACGAGTCAGCTTGTCCTGAGCCCGCTGTACCACGCCTGTCAGACTGCCACCAGTGCGCTCCGCCGGGTCCCGAATCTCACGCAGCCAACGCGCCACCGTCGTGGCTCCGCTGTACGGCATGCACAGCACCCAACGCCCCTGCACCTCATGACACGAATACAATGGCACAATCCCGGTGTGCTGCAGACGCGCCAGATGGAACTGCTCCTGCATCGGACGGTCGACCACCTTCACCGCCACATACCGACGACCTAATGACAACTGACGCGCCAGATAAACCCGACTGAATGCCCCCTCACCCAGCAACGACAGCAACTCAAAATCACCGATCCGATCGCCTTGCGACTCGCCCGTCGCTGACTCCTGAAAACCGGTCGCTTCATTCCCTGGCTGCTCAACCTGCACACTCAAAAAAGACGCAGTGGATGGAAATTCACCCTGCACAGCACTGCTGCGCGCCATCTGAGTCTGTGACAGCAGGTCCTTGTACCAACCCTGCGATTCCACCCCTGAAAAACCCGACCAGCGACTGGGAGGACACGAGCGACGACGCGATTTACGCTCGCGGTAATCCTCAAAACAAATCGCCGCCACATGCTGCTCATGCTTGCGAATCGCAGGAAATCGCTCGAAATACTCGCCCACGGAAAGCTCGGCACCAACCGCATATCGCCGGTCAATGTCCACCCGAATCAACTCCGCCAGCAACTCCGGATCACCCGCTAACTGCGACTCAGAAACAATCTCTTCTATCAGACTGCGATGATCCAGCTTCCAGCTGCGTTCAAACAGCTCGATCGCCTCGTCAATCACCGCGGCCCTCGAGGATTCAAGATTCATACCCACACCGCCCGTTGAGCCCCTGCAGGCTGCCAGTTTCCAGAAAAAACGGCCATTCCTTCCGAAAATCACCCGTTAAGTGCGAGTCCCCCCCAAACGGCAGACTGCATAAAATCCCTGCAACTGCACGCCTGTCTCTTACCCTCTACACCGCAGCAAAAGGCCGAAATTGACCCGATTCCCGCCACGAAAACACACTTTTCATCGGGAACTTACGGGAAAAAACACACTTTCAATACCCCAGGGAACGACAAACACCCCGGCACAGCCGTTATCAGGCGGACAGGTGCTGCAAGCCGAATTCCCGGAATCACCGCAAACTGCTGCTCGCAGCACTACTCCTCCGATACCCAGTCCGCCTCCAGCTTCTCAGACAGCTTCTCGCGAATCCGCTGCAACGTCCGCTCGATCGTGCGACAACTGCGATCCACCTTCGCACTGATCTCTTCCACAGTAAATCCCTGCACACGCATCGCCACAATCTCACGCTCCTGCGGCTGCAGAAACTCAATCGCCTCGTTCAGCGAACACTCAAACTGCTGCTCGGAAATCTCTCCCGCTATCTCCTGCGATGACGATGGCTCGCCGTCCGGCTGCACAAATGACGTCGCCGCCACACTGCGATCCCGCGATGCCTTCCGACGTACCTTGTGGATCGCAATAACCGCCAGCAGACTCCACAGGGAATTGCCCTCAGGAGCATCATAAGAACCAGAAGACACACCCCGAAATAAACTGCGAAATGCGCTCTGAACTATGTCGTCAGGCTCGTGAGTCCGCCGGATTCCCGCAGACATCTGACGGTCCGCCAAACCATGCAGACGACCCGCGTAACGACGATACAACTCGCTCGCCGCAGACTCGTCACCACCGCGCAAACGCGCAACCAGAGAGCGGTCCGTGGCCTCGTCTTCCGCCGTGTATTCAGACCAGTCGTCCGATCCCGCCATCGCTGTCACCCTCACTGTGCCCCGCAGACCCACACCCGAAGGCACAGGCCATTTCCACCGCCAACAACCACCCATTCCACCATGAATAAATCGAAAAATCACGCACTTCCTGACGGAAATGACGGTTTTTTCGACAGATTGCAAATCTGCAACCGCCCCCCAACCAGAATCGCCCCCAAACTCATCGCCCCGCTGCGGAAATCCCCCCCACACCACGCTCCCCAAAGACCCCCAATAACCGCTCATCCTGCAAATCCAGACCATACATCAGCTGATTGTAATTGTACCGCGGTGTCGCTGCTGACTTCGTGAACATATTCGTGTACGTCCCCTCGAAAAAAATCTGCTGCCCGTCACCACCATCAAACTCCGGATGCTGACACGGATTGTAAAAACTCTGGCCCGGATGAGTCGCCACCTTCAACGCTCGAACATACGGACCCTCCGCAGCGTCCGACTCAGAATAAAACACCTCACCCAGAAACGACGGACTCCCGGCCTCCCACGATTGCTCATTCCCGATCAGCACCCAGCGTTGACGCCACGCATTGAAATATACACTCCCCGCATGCAGCAATACCCTCCGCTCTGGACGCTCCGCATCCAACGGCAGAAAACACAACTCCTCCGCTTTCACTAACCCGGACCGCAGCCAGCGCTGCTCGTCCTGCTGAGTCGTCGGTGCCGCCTTCCTCCAACCCCAGTCCAGCTGTCCGTCAGACCTTCTCGACGGCTTCGACCGCCCCTCCCCATCCACCTCACCCGCACTGCAGGTCCACCCCTCCCACGCTGATTCATCCATCAGTGACTCCAGTCGCGCTGGGACTCGAGTCACCGGGAACGGCCGACCAAAACATAAATACTCCACACCGCCAAATGTTCGCTTCACCGGATGCTCACGCAGCAGCCGCCAGTCCTCCTCCAGACCAACCTCAGCCAGCACCTCAAACAGCTCTCGCTCGTCATTCCACAACATATGACCCTGCTGCAGCGGCTCCTCCAGACCACGCCGCCGAGAAAAACTGCAGACCATCCGCTCGCCACCCGCCGCGTCTCGCACCACACTCACACCCTGAATCCACACCACACCCGTCGCGTCAGGAACATCAACCATCGCCCGCGCAAAACCATCAGCACCCGTGAAATACCGCAGATTGATACCCGTACCCCGAGCCTCAGCGATGCTCCCAGGCAACTCACTCACAGCACCAGCCGTCCGAAATAATCCCAGCGGATAAGACAAACGACTGGTATCCCCCCAGAACCAATACATCCGACCCCCATAAACCGCCGTCTGAACCGAATCCTGACCCACCACCTGCCCCTGCCCCTGCTCCACTCCCGCTCGGATACCCGACTCCTCCCCCAGACGCACCGTGTCCAGCCACAAATCCCGACCAGTCACTCGATACAACCGACGCGCCGGCTGAACGCGCTGCAACTCAATCCGATGACGACTACCGGAACCCAGTTGCAAACGCACACCCTCCATCCCAAACCCATCACGCTCCACCTGATACCCCGCCGAACGCACACCGAAATACACCGTCTGTCCAGATAACTGCGGCTCGTTCACCGCCACCCAGCCACCACTATCCGAGATCCAGACCACACCATCCACCGTCGTCAGCTCCACCAGCGGAATCCCACGACCCGTCTCCCGATCCACAATCTGCACACCCGCTGGCTGCACACCCGCTGGCTGCACACCCGCTGGCTGCACACCCGCTGGCTGCTGACCGCAGGTCGCACCAACAGACGCGAGCAGACACCAGACCAGCAGCAAACCCGAAACCCCACCGCGACTGAACGCCCGCACTATGCCCATCTTCAATCATTCCTGCTGCAGGCCATCGAATTCTGAACACCACCCTGTCAGGTCCTGACAAACGCCGGTAGTATATGCGGTCGCCGCGCAACGCAGCACAGTCACCACCAGACTCGCTGGAAACTTCTCATGACACCTGCCTCCTCACCTGCCCCCTCAATCACTCCAGCAGCCGCTCGCACCTCACGCCGTGGCTGCCTGCAATCCGCTCAGGGATTCGGGGCCCTCGCTGCTGCTGTCCTGCTGGCAGAATCCGCCGCGCAGGCTGACACCACACCAGGCAGCGGCGCAAAACTGCAACAACTGCACCACCCCGCCCGCGCCAAACGCGTCATTCAACTGTTCATGGGCGGTGCCGCCAGCCACCTCGATCTCTGGGATCACAAACCGCAACTCGAAAAACATCACGGACAGCCATCCAGCTTCGGCGAACATGTCGAAGCCTTCCAGAATGGATTGGGACCATGGATGAAGTCCCCCTTCAGGTTTCAACCCTGCGGCAGCAGCGGCAAATTACTCAGTGACGTCGTCGCACCACTCGGACGCGTTGTCGATGACATCGCCTTCATTCACAACATGGTGGGTCGTACAGGTGTCCATAGCCAGGCCACCTATCTGCAGACCACCGGTTTCGACCGGCCCGGTTTCCCCGGCATGGGGGCATGGGTCACCTATGCTCTCGGCAGCCTCAATGAGAACCTGCCCGCATTCGTCGTGCTGCCGGATCATCGTGGCTATGCCAGCAACGGCCCACGCAACTGGAGCTCCGCATTCCTGCCAGCCAGCAATCAGGGCACCACCATCTTTCCCCAGCGCGAATCCCCCGTCGAAGATCTGCACGCCACTGCAGACTTCATCACACCCGGCAGCGAAGCCGACGGACGCCGATTACTGCAGTCACTCAACCAGCGCTACAACCAGCGCCACCCCGGCGATTCCCGACTCGAATCCCGGCTCCGCTCCTACGAACTCGCCGCTCGCATGCAGCTCAGTGCCCCCGAAGCCTTCGACCTGTCCCAGGAAACCGCCGCCACTCTCAAAGCCTACGGGCTGGCAGAATCCGGCGGTACCTGGCCCACGGAAATCAATGTCCCAGAAGAAGCTGACTGCTTCGGTCGCAAATGCCTCATCGCTCGCAGACTGCTGGAACGAGGCGTCCGATTTATTCAGATCTGGAGCGGAAACGATAACAGCTTCCCACGCCGTAACTGGGACAGCCACGAAGATATTCAACGCGACCACGGACCACTGGCCATGGGTATGGCCATCGGCACCGCCGCGCTCATCGAAGATCTCAAACAACGCGGACTGCTGGATGACACCATCATCCTCTGGACAACAGAATTCGGACGCATGCCCTCCACTCAGGGGACCACCGGCCGTGACCATAACCCGTATGTCTTCACCAACTGGCTGTGTGGCGGTGGAATCCGCGGTGGCATCACCTGCGGACACTCCGACGAATGGGGCTACAAACCCCTCGATCGCAATCACCCCACTCAGGTCTACGATGTCCACGCCACCATCCTGCACCTGCTTGGAATCGATCACACCCGACTGACCGTCAGACAGGATGGCATCGATCGCCGACTGACAGACGTGCACGGGCACGTCCTGCAGGATCTGCTCGCCTGACTCAAACCTGCCCGTTTGCTTTACCACGGCACTGCCGCTGCCTAACATCCGGATACAGTTCAATCATTTACTGACTGTTTACCCTGAAAGGCTCCACCATGTCACCCGTGCGTCTCTTCTCTGCACTTCTGCTGTTGACCATCAGCCTGCTGCCCGCAGCTGCCACAGCCGCCGAAGAATACGTCTACGATGCCGTTCACTCCTCGGTCAGCTTCAAAGCTCGCCACCTCGACATCAGCTGGATCCACGGACGGTTCAATGAAGTGGATGGAAAATTCTCCATCGATCGACAGGATCCTGCCAAATCCAGCTTCCAGCTCACCATCAAAGCCGACAGTGTCGATACCGCCAATGCCGCCCGTGACGAACATCTGCGACAGCCCGATTACTTCGATACCAAACAGTTCCCCACCATCGAATTTCGCAGCACAAAAGTCAAAGCCATTGAGGGCGGATACGAAGTCACCGGTGATTTCACCATGCACGGCACCACTCGCTCCATCACCATCAAACTGATGGGCGGAAAACAGATCGAATCCCGCGGCGTCAAACGCGTCGGTTTCGCCACCGAACTGCGACTGAAACGCAGCGACTATAACTTCGATGCCAGTGCCATCGGACCCATCGGCGACGAAGCCGTTGTCATCATCGACTGTGAAGGGATGAGCAAGTAATCCATGCCGGATGGACTGCTCTGTCTGCTGGCATTTCTGATCGCTGCCGCGGTTGCCACCCCCCAGGTGACAACCCGGCTGCAACCCCTGCTGATGCTCGGCTCCGTGCTGGCAGGATTGGTCACCCTCAACATCCTGCCCGCACTCCCGCCTGCGTCCGCAGCCGATCGATTTCTGTGCCTGCTGCCCTTACTGGCTCTCGCAGACTGCTGCCGCACCACAAACACTCGCAGATTCACCACACTGCCCAACATGCTGGTCCTCACGGCCATCGTGCCCACAGTCCTGTTCCGCTCAGTCTGGCTGATACAACCCGCCAGCCAAACCATCCTCGGAATCACGCCAACCGGCTGGCTGCTGCTGCTCGGCCTCACTCCCCTCCCTGTCGCCAGCGCCCTCGTCCTGCAGCGACTGACCGCACCATCCAGATACCCGGATGTCGCCGCCAGCCTGACTCTCTGCCTCCTCTGCTGCCTGCTCTGCACTGGCCTTGCCATCACGCTGGGAGGCTATCTCAAGGGAGGACTGCTGGCCCTGCCACTGGCCGGCAGCCTGCTGCCGACCGCACTCCGCAAAGCCCTCGGCAACTCCCCGGCTCGCTTGGATCTGCCACTCACACTCGGCTGGGGCAGCCTGATCAGCCTGCTGCTGATCGGTGGATTCTTCGGCAGACTGACACCCATCCAGTGCGCCTGCTTTGCCACCATCCCGCTGCTGACAGCACTGCCTTTTCCGCCGCGATTCATTCCCCGTAACAGTCGACGTCAGATCCTGCTGCGAATCACCACCACAGCCCTGCTCTGCGGACTGCTGCTGGCCCACGCATGGACCGTCTTTGCCGTCCGCATGCTGCCGCTGCTGGCCTCACAACACACCCCGCCATAACGTAACGTCAAACGTCACTCTGCAGTCGCCGATTCAGCCACGCTCGCGCAAACTGCCAGTGACGCTCTGCGGTACGCTCACACACGCCCAGCTCTTCAGCACACTCCTCCAGAGTCAGCCCCCCAAAGTACCGCAACTCCACAAGCCGCGCCTTCTCGGGAAAATCCACACCCAATGCTGTAATGGCCTCGTCCAGATCCAGCAGATCCACACTCGACTGGTCCTCCGCCACAGCCTCACCACCCTGCAGATTCCAGAACTCCGTCTGCAGCAGCCTCAGACGACGACGCTTACGACGGCCATACTCAATCAGAATCTGTCGCATGGCCACCGCAGCCAGCGCCTTCATACTGCGAATCCCCGCAAATCGCTCTGGACCACTCCGCTGCAGACGCAGCCACGCCTCGTGAACCAATGCCGTCGGGGACAGAGTATGTACTTCACTCTCCTGACCCATGCAGGCGGCCGCGATCCGCCGCAGTTCAGCATACACCAGAGAAAAAGCATCGTCCGATCCCCGGTTTTCCGTCTCTGCAATCGCCACGGCATGTTCCTCGGCTGCTCTGCCTGACTTAACTGTGGACCCTTGGCAATGAACAGCCCTCCGCAATAATCACGGATTCCTGCTCTGACAACTCCTGCAGCCGCTGATCCACTGACACATCATCAGCAAAAAACCGTGCCAGACGCACGTAAGTCGCATGATGCCGCGCCTCAGATTCAAACAGACTGCCGTAAAAAGACTTCAGCTCGGAATCCTGCAGATGATCCCGCAACAACACAAATCGCTCACAACTGCGAGCCTCAATCAGGGCGGCTACCAGCAGCCGATCCACTGCCCGCATCGGCTCTCCACGACGGACCAACTCTTTCAGTCGCCGACCATAAGTCCCCGGACGCAAACCCTGAAATCGAATGCCACGCCGCTTCAATAAACCACGCACCAACGCGAAATGCTCCAGCTCCTCTCGCACAATCTCACTCATGCAGTCACACAAATCCTCCGACTGCACATAATCAAACATCAGATCCATCGCCGTCGCCGCAGCCTTCTGCTCACAATGCGCATGATCCAGCAGAATCTCCGGCAGAAACTGATCCACCTGACCCAGCCAGCGCTGTGACGATACAGACTTCAGATGCAGCATGGTTTTCAGTTTTCAGTTTTCAGTTTTCAGTTTTCAGTTTTTCAGGGGTTAGGGGGCCGCTGATGGTACCGGTACGGCGATCAGATCCATTGCCAGAGCTGCACCACGCACACCAACCGATGTCACTACGGCCTTCGAAGCAGCCGGCGGACGGTCTGGGTCGTAGTACCGCGGACGAACGGTATTCAGACTGACACTGGCTGCATCCGTCGACACATAATACGTAGCCTTGACAAGATGCTGAAAGTCCCCGCCCGCCTGTTTCACTATTCTTTGCAGATTCTCCAGTACACCTGTGGATTCTGCCGCCGCAGCCTCTGCCGATTCCGAACCAACAGCACTCGCCGCCGTCACTCCACTCGTCAGAATCAACGACCTGCCCTGGATCACACACACGCGGCTGTAAACCGGTGACTTCGTCATCCCCGGCGGAGTCACCCAGGCAACAGGTGGCTGCCCCGCAATTCCCGGCCCGCCCGCTGCCACCAGCTCAATCTCCACTGGCACGCGAGCACTTGATTTCCATTCCACAATCACCAGCGGAGGCTGCGGACGGTCCGGACCAAAAAACTGCTGCACCGCACGCCGCACGTCCTCACCCCCGGACGCCGGCTGCACAAATGCCTTCAGCTGCACAATGTCCGCTGATCCCCGACCGAGAAATTCCAGTGTCCGCTGCAGACTCTGCAGCGTCGCCAGCGTTGCCTCAGACACTGACTCTGCAGATTCCGCCTGACCCGCCACATAAATCTGACGACCCGCCGGCAATCGCCCCACGTCCTCAGACACAAATCGCTTCGCCGCATCCTCAACACCCACCGCCAGCACCGCATCCAGCGTCAGCTTTCCTGGTCCGGCAACCTCCGAAACAACCTGCGTCAACGCCGGACGATGCTCCGCCTCAGGCCACTGCAACTGCAGCGCCTCTCGCGCTGCCGCCAGCACCTCCTCAGACTCACCATACAGATGCAGCCGAGCAACTGCAGCCAAGGTCCCCCCCTGCGGTCGCACAATTCGCTCCAGCTCCCGCAGACAGGCCCGCAACTGCTCACCCACTGAACCGGACTCGGCACCCACCGGCCCAACCTGCGCCGTCCACAACGTATCACCCGTCACCACAACAGACTCAGGAAAACCACTCGCACCCATCCCGAATCGCTGCACCACACCCTGACCCATCGCCACCGTTCCCCACAAACACACCCACAACCACACACCCGCCACTCGCAGAACATCCACACACATCATCACGCCCCCCTTCCTTCCGTCCCCCTACCCACTGAAAACTGATTACTGACCACTGATTACTGACCACTGATTACTGATTACTGATGCGAGGGACAAAAGTCGTAGTCTGGGCTTCAGCCCGGGCACGAACTTCGCGTCACCCTTAAAATCCCCAGTGTTTTTTCAAAGGATGGGGCCGAGCAGGAATGCTCGGGCTACCTTTTGTCCCCGGCGTCATCACTGACCACTGACCACTGACCACTGATTACTGATTACTGATTACTGACCACTGATTACTGACCACTGACCACCGAAAACCGAAAAGGCCGACTTCCGGGGGGAAAGCCAGCCTTTTCAGGAAGGAGAGATTTCTTAGCAGCCGCTATCGTTCAGATCAGGCTGCCTTGCGTTCGCCGCCGAAGGCCACGATCTGTGGACGACGAACATTTGAACCCGGACCGCCTCGCGGAGGATAACCGTACTCCCTCAGCTTGCCCGACAGCGTTCGCAGTCCGATCTGCAGAATCTGAGCCGTCTTTTCACGATTGCCGTTGCAGCGAGCAAAGGTGGATTCAATCAGCTTGCGTTCCATTTCCGCCAGTGTCATACCCACACACTCAGCACCATCTTCAATCGCATCATGCGACAGCCACGGACGCAGGTCTTCAGGGTTGATGCACTCGTCTGCATCCACAGTGCAGCAGCGTTCAATCACGTTCTGCAGCTCACGAACATTGCCCGGCCACGCATGTGACTCCAGCAACTGCAGTGACTCTGAACTGATCTGCCGCGGTGGACGACCTTCCTTCAGCGAAATCTGACTGATGAAATGCTCCACCAGCAGCGGAATGTCGTTCGTCCGCACTCGCAACGGTGGCGACTGCAGAGTAATTCCGCTCAGATGCTGCAGCAGATCATCCCGGAATCGCGACTCCATCGCCAGACGATTCAGATCACCATGCGTGGCAGCGATAAAGCGAATATTGGGACCATCCTGAGTTCCGTTCAGTACGGCCGCCGCTCGCTGTTCCAGCAGCTGAGCCAGACGCTTCTGGAACGGCAATGCCACCGTATCCACATTGTCCAGCAGAATCGAGCCACCTTCACCCATCTTCAGATAACCCGGAAATCCATCCGGAGCCGCATCGCCGAACAGCTGATGCTCCAGCGTTTCCACGGAATGCAGACTGCAGTCGATTCTCAGGAAAGGACGCCCGGCTCGACGACTGCAGCGATGCAGCCCCTCAGCCACCAGCGTCGTACCACTGCCCGGCTCGCCTCGCACCAGAACCGTGCGATCATCATCCGCGGCAATCCGAATCGATTCCCGCAGAGACTGCATTGCCGGAGTGCTGCCAACCAGATCCATCAGGTTCCGATTCAGCAGCTGACGTCGCAGCTTTTCATTCTCTCGCACCAGCTCACCGCGACGCAGAGCATTCAGCAGAGCTGCTCCGAATCGTGAGGCTGAATACGGTCGCTCAATCACATCACAGTCAAATGATGGCACAGTCTCGCGACCCCAGCGGGAATCTTCGCTGACAATGCACAGCACCTGAGCAGCTCGTGAATGCGCCCGAATCGCCGCATTCACTTCCTGAATCCGTGACACCGAATCGGCATCATCAATGATACAGCAGCAGAACTCCTGCCGACTCAGATGAAACAGCATGGCGTCCGGACTGTCCGTCTCGCACACCTGCATACCACGCTTGCGAACATCGTCAGCCAGCAGCTGACGTGCTCCCGGGCGTGGAGAAAATACCAGAACTGTCCGATTGACTGGTTCCGGTTCCGGAGCCGTGTTGCGGGGTTCCGGGGGGGCAGTCGGCGCGGAATGCGGGAACCGCAGAATGTGCGGCTCATGATGAGCGCCGTGCGGGAACTCGTTCATGATGTCCTCGATCTGAGAGCTGAGGGAGAGACGGAGGGAGAGAGAGACGAGAATTTCCTGAGGCAACAGTTCCATGGCACAGGCCGAGATAGCCTGCAACAGGGAGTGAAGCGAAGTCCCAGGAAGGTTCCGGAGCAAGTCCGGAAAGAAAGAGAGGAGAACTGGAAAGGATTTCTGGACCAGTGAGTCAGGTCCGGGTTGAGAGGCCGATTGATAGCGGTGATCGGTCGCGAGTGTCAACACGTCTTCACAGCGAATCCAGGCAAAACCTTGGTCGATTTTTAAGAATTCTTCGTTTGCACCAAAACCCAGCCACCAAAAGCCACCGCAGACGGCATTTTCTGCCGAAGCCCGACTCACCAACGGCAAAAAAAAGAAGCCGGATCATCTGATCCGGCTTCCACTCAGCCAACAACCGGCCGCTCACGGCCATTTTCTACTGGACTTTCACTGCTCCACCGCGAATGATCGTGGGGACGCATGAAATTCACTCATCGAATCTCGCGACTCAAACATATACAGCCGGCCCCGAAACCATAACGCAAAGTCCAGCCGGCCCGCTCGCTCCACTCCCTCTCGCGCTGATACCACCACGTCACTGCCACCAGCAGCCGGGGCATATCGCGTCGGATCCGATTCAAACAATTCACGGGCCTGCGTCGAAGAAAACGCATACGTCTGCAGACCAAACTGAGCCGTAATCGTCGGATCAGCATCCACCAGTTCCCGATGATCACGCAGGGCAACCGGACAAAAACCCTTGAATCCCGGCTGCACACCACGCTCACGAATCCGCATCAACTGACGCTGACGCTCGTCGTTCTCCATCGAGACTCGCAGCTTCTCATCCGGCAGACTTCGCAACTGCTCTGAAGGAGCTGCCACGGATTCTGCCGCTGCCGCAGCAGCCGGGGCGGCAACTGCTGCCGGGACCGAAGTCGCTGCTGCCGGCAACGTCGGCACCCCGCCGTCCTCCGCCGCTTCCGACTCCTCAAAACGAATCGCTTCCGGCTCAGCCGCCTTCACTGCTGCCTTGACTGCTGCTGCCGCAGGCTGCTCAAGACTCTTCGAAAACTCATCCAGACTCTCGTCCAGACCCAGATCGGAAGAGCACACGTCT
>CAXBSH010000013.1:0-36419 GCA_963977705.1 uncultured Planctomycetaceae bacterium | reverse complement strand
ATAAACCAGGTGTAGCTTCCGGGTGTGACGGGACCTGCGGCGGTACCGGCTTTGATATCAAGCACGGCGGGCAGGCCATCGCCAATGGCCTGGAAGTTAAGTTTCAGTCCGTCAACTGGAGCGCCTGCCATGGAGACATTGGCGGTGATATTGACCGGGTCAGGATTGGTACCAACGGGTAAATTTCCACTGCAGCCGGCCAGGGCCAGCGTGATCAGTGCAATCAGGCGTTTCATCAAAGCTTTCCTGTAAGAGGTGCAAATGGAGATGCCCGGGGGGACGATGAGCCCACCCGGGCATCTGGTCAGCAGAGAGATGGTCAGAGGGCGTTCTGAAGAGTGCCACTTCTCAGAAGTCGCCGATAATCTGCCCGTCGTTGGAGCCAGCGATGTACTTCAGAACCATCACATCGATGTTTTCGCTGACGAATCGTACCGAACCGTCTCCCATGGCTGCCTGCACGCCACCGGTGTGCCAGCTGAACGGTTCGTCGTTCGGGCCGCAGTTGTTGTTGACCCAACGGCATTCAGCAGGACCACCGAGTGGTGCATTGTAATTGTTTGGGCGGGCCATGCGGGAAGCGGGTGACAGCGCATTGCTGGGACCTGAGAGACCGTTGGTGGCGGCATCAGGATCGGCCCAGGCATACATGCGGCGGCCACCGGAGGTGCCACCGGACCAGGCCGGACCTTCGCCGTTTGGCGAGGGCCGGCTGGACAGTGAACCCACTGCTCCGGCGCTGGGGTGTGCACGTCCTGCATCTTCAATGCAGAGAACTGTGTTGGAGGTTCCGTCTGTGATAGCGCTGAATTTGCGCTTAGGATCGCAGGCGAGGAATCCCTGCACGGTCATGGCAATGCGTCGCGCAGTTGTTGCCGGGCGAGTCCCCTTTGGTTCAGTCGCACCTGCTGAGCCATCTTCAATGTCGGAAACGGCGATGAACATGTAGTCCCATGTGCCAAACCCATCGGGTGCTCGTCGTCCTGTATCGATCGGTGTGCTGGGGCAGACGAAAGAGGGGATCTGAGTTTTTGCGGCAGCGACAGTGTTTGGAAAGTTCGGGTCGTTGTAGCAGGCGCCGATAGACTGTGGGTCGAGAACCGCCATGTTGTAGCTGAAAGGAGCAGTTGACATCTGAGCGTAGGTCAGGGAGTGATCCATCAGCTGATAGACATTCGCCTGCTCGATGTAGGGCAGCAGCAATGTCGGAGTGGATTCTGTCATGTAGGTTGTGGTTGCAGTGCCGGTGCTGTCGCACTGGCCGGAGTGCGGCAGGCGACTGTAGGTGCTTTCAAAGTTGTGCACGGCAAGGCCAATCTGCTTCAGATTGTTCTTGCACTGCGTGCGGCGAGCCGCTTCACGAGCCTGCTGGACGGCCGGCAGCAGCAGGGATACCAGAATGGCAATAATGGCAATCACAACCAGCAGCTCGATCAGGGTAAATCCCTGCCGCAGGCCGGGGCAGCTCTGCGTTGGCGTACGACGATTCTTCACGGAACACCTTCCTTCAACAAACAGAAAGAAGCCAGGGCTGACGATGTCTTGTAGCACCGCGTGTATTAAGTCCCTCGCGGGGCTGGTGCCGAAGAGCAGGCTGGCAGGTACGAATCCCGATGTGCATGGACCTCGGAGACACTCCGCACCTGCACGTATGATTCAGTTTCTGATGAAGAAGACTTGAAGGCTGTGTGAAATATGTGTTCAGGTGCCGGGGCGATGAGTCCGGAGCCCAGTGACAGCAACTGAATCATCACAGATGACTGTTAAAGTTGTGCGAATGAGGATCAGGCAGGGCGGAAAAACGGATCAACAAAAAATCATGTGCGCAGCTGCAGGTTGCAGTTTGATGGGGTTGGCAAAAAAACGCACGGGATACTGCTTCCGTGTCAGGAAAAACACAATCGCTCAGACACAAACGACGCCACCCGTCAGCTGACGCTAACGGCTCGCATTTGCGGGGGGCTTGAAGGCGGTGGACGACACGGGCTGAAGCCCACGCTACGACCACGGAGCACCAGCTCGGGGACGGCAGCACAACACCACCCATCAGCGGACGCTAACGGTTCGCCTGTGGGGGGGCTTGAAGGCGGCGGACGACACGGGCTGAAGCCTCGTCATTACCCATAAAAATGCGGTGATGGTGATGCCGCTCCGCTGCTGCGGAAGAGGAAATCCATGATTTTTGGCTGGGGTTTTCCCTTGGGCGTTGCCCAAGGCTACGTTGTCTATGGCCGTTGGCCAATTATGGGGTGAGGGACGCCCCAGACCCAGGGCTGCGCCCTGGGCTATCGGAAAACGGCCATTCAGGCCTGAATCGCAAACATACGCTCGGCACAAACCAAACAGACGCCGCAACGGCCTTGTGGCCTGACGAGTTTCGTGGGTAATGACAAGGGCTGAAGCCCATGCTACGACCCCGAGCACCAGCTCGGTCACACTCACCCAACACCCGCGCCGCGCGGACAACGGAACTCCACGATGCAATAACGAAAGCCAAATCCCGCAGAGACTCAGAGAAACGAAACCAACAGCAAACCCCTCTGCGTCTCAGCGTCTCTGCGGGAAATCAAACCATCACCGAACACCATCTCAGCCCACTCAACCTCCTCCGATCGCGTCCCCCTCGGGCCACGATGAAACAGGAACTGCACGATGCAATATTGAAAGCCAAGTCCCGGTTAACCTAATAACGCCCGGCTCGGCAGGAGCCTCGCCCTCCCAAGAGACACTTCACAGACCACGGCTCGCCCACTGGCCCGGCGTTTTCCGTGTCTTTCCGTGGTGAAACAAAACCACCACGCAAACACGACACCACCCGTCAGCTGACGCTAACGGCTCGCATTTGCGGGGGGCTTGAAGGCGGCGGACGACACGGGCTGAAGCCCACGCTACGACCACGGAGCACCAGCTCGGGGACGATGCGGAGGCGATCTTTGATTAGTGGTTATGAGCCCACGGAATGGTTGAGTGACGGGCCAACGTGCGCCGCGTCGCGGCTGTGTGTGGGCAAGAGACGGCCGGGCAGGAATGACGCGAGGGACAAAAGTCGTAGTCTGGGCTTTAGCCCGGGCACGTGATTCTCGTCACCCTGAATCGTCAGTGTTTTTAATAGACGGGGCCGAGCAGGAATGCTCGGGCTACGGTTGACGGCAGCACAGCAGCGCCCGTCAGCGTGCTGAATTCTGTGGGGGCTGGATGTCAGTGCAGCGTGGCCAGCCACGCCAGCAGATCCGCCAGCTGTTCGGGAGTCAGGTTACCGACCACACCAGCGGGCATGACGGAAATCTCCTGCCGAACTCGATCTTCGATGTCATCCTGAATCAGATCTCTGGCGATGCCCGTGGTATCACGCAGGGTGACAGTTTCAGCACTTTCCAGAACGATGAACCCGGTATGGACCTGACCACTTTCCATAGCGATGGCCCACGTGTCGAAACCCTGTGCAATTCGTCGACTGGGCTGGACAATCGACTCAATCAGCTCTTCACGTTTGTAACGTTTGGTGATATCGACAAGGTGTGGTCCGCGCGGTTGTTGTCCGTTTGCGAAGGAGTGGCAGTTGATGCAGGCCTGCTGCCGAAACAGTAGTGCTCCCTTTTCGGCATCGCCAGCTCCTGCGGCCAGTGTGCGTGCCAGCACCTGCTCATAGGGCAGATTAGCGATCAGGTTCGGGTTGGCAGGATCGGCTTTCGGCAATTCGATGGGTTTGTCGGTCATGGCTGGCGCGGCCTGATCAGAGCCTGCATCAAGGTTGACAACATGGCGTTTCAGGATGGCCAGCAGCTCGGCCTTCCGATCATCACTGCTGTCTGTGAGTGCCACTGTGATGGCAGCAGCGATGCGATCAGATTCTGACCATTTCTGACGATCGTAGTACGGTCCGCTGGTATCCGGTCGAGTACCCCACCATTTCGGACTGTCTGCGGTGAATGGGCCTTCGGTGTGGTAGAGTCGAACCAGCGCGGTCCAGAGTGCCGTACGGCGACGTGCATCGTAGGTTCCGTTGAGCAGCTGAAACAGTCCATCGACAGTGGCGGTCTGGTGGATCCGCTGCAGCGCACTGAGGGCCTGTTCTTCGAGTGGTCCACCGACAGCAGCGAGACAGGTTTCAACAGCCTGCAGATCCACAAGTGCCTGCAAAGCGAGGTGCTGCAGTACTCGACCCGGATCCGGGTTGCGCCAGGCATCGGCGTGTCCGGCTGGTGCCGGCTCTGTGCGCTGAGCGACGTGCAGCAGAGCGGAGGCGGCGCGAAGGTCTGCATAGCGACCGAGTGCCACGATGGTGGCCGCCTGAACTCGCGGATTCGGATCATCCAGCTTGCTGAAGATCGGCGCGAACAGGGACTTATCAAGTTGTGCGCTGCGATCTGCTGCGGCCCGAATGGCATGTTCCCTGAGTACCGGGTCGATCAGCAGTCCGGCAAAGGCTGCGCGGAATCCGTCCCAGTCCTTTTGTCTGAGCGTCCAGAGTGCAGCGATGCGGGCCCAGGCAGTGCTGGAGGTATTGCGGGCAGCGGCAGTGAGTGCCGCGGCCGTGACAGACGGCCGTCGCAGGATTTCACGCTGAGCATGCAGGCGTCCGGCGTCTGACGGGTGATTCAGGGCTGCGACAAGCTGATCGTCGGTCAATTCGGCATACACAGGAGCCGGCTTCGGGATGTAGTCCTCAGGAGTGATCAGGGCCACAAATCCAACATCCGGTCGATCGAACGAGAATCCGCCATTCTTCCAGCTGGAAACAAACAACCGACCACTGGCATCAGCATCCGCGTCCGTGGGGCGCGGAATGGTCAGGAATGTGTCCTGCTGAGCATCGAATGTGGCGCCGTGGGCAGGCAGTCGGTGGCTGAGCACTTCGCTGCGTCCCCAGTCGCAGGTGAGCAGGATATCATTGTGTGACTGCGGCCAGCGCGCATCCTGAAAGTACAGTGCACCACAGCCTGATCCACCCCCATAGTCGGCCAGCGGGGGCATGATTTCCTGTGTGAAGTTGATGTACTGCGATGGATAACCATAGTTGGCAGTCTGCATCACGTGTGACAGTCGGATGTCCCAGCCACCACCGTCGTTGGTGTTGTCGCGAGTGAACACATTGAGGCTGGGGTCGATAGCCACATCGACGATATTTCGCTGACCCCAGCTGAAGAATTCCATTTCCGTGCCATCAGGACGGACTCGTACCACACCACCTCCACGCCGTCCCAGTGTGCGACCGTCGCGGCCTTTTGCCTGCTGAAAACCGAAGTCCCCAACAGCGATGTAAATCCAGCCATCAATACCCATGCGAATACCGTTGGTCGTGTGATCGGCACCACGTTTTTCCACTTCGTCTGTGCTGATGCCTTCGATCAGCACCTGACTTTCATCAGCGGTACCATCACCGTTGGTATCCCGAAAGACGGACAGCAGCGGCGGGTGCAGAACCCACAGTGATCCGTGATCCCAGACCAGTCCACGGGGGTGATCCATACGGGCGAAATCGTTGAAGCGGTCGGCCACACCGTCACCATCGGTGTCGATGCAGCGGACCACTTTGCCGCGTCCCGGGTCTTTGCCCAGCGAGCCCTGTTCATCAACTCCCACGAAAACTTCACCAGCGGGAGAGGTCGTGAGGCAGACCGGGTAGGTGACCTGTGGAGGGGCAGCGAAGACTGTACTGCGGAACCCAGCCGGGGCTTTGACATCTTCAGAACTGGCTGACGATTCTGCACCAACGGACAGGCCCGGCGGCAGGGGCGGCAGATCACCCGGATAGGCCTCCACTTCCCAGATACTGCCCCAACCGCCGCCATTGGACCCAAGGAATGTGATTTTCAGGTAGCGGACGTTGTCGGCCTGCACAGCGTCGGTGGAAAGACCATTGCGACGACGATTCTCGGCGTGATCAGCGAGAGTGGCCCAGTCTGTGCCGTTAGCTGAGGCTTCGAGGCGGTAACGGTAGGCAGTCTGCCGGGATTCCCAGTGAATGCGCACGTTACGGATGCTTTGAGGTGTTTCCATGTCCAGCGTCAGGGTCTGTCCGCTGTCAGGTCCGGCGGCGCACCAGCGAGTATCCAGCCGACCGTCGACGGCATTGGGGGCGAAGTTGTTTTTGGGTGTTTCTTCACTGGATGCTGTCGCTTTGCGGTTGAACACCAGATTGCCTTCGCCACAGCAGCCCTGAGTCAGTACGGGCGAGTTTTCTGCAAGCGGTGCTGTGACAAGAGCCTGAATCTGCTGATTCTGTTCGAGTGTTGCGGGCAGGAAGTGCTGGTCCGGGTCACGGCCGGTAGCCCACAGCATGCCGCGAGTCAGCAGATCCAGATAAACGGGCTCAGCCATGGTTTCGCTGTAGTGTCCCACTGTCGTGGCGAAGACTTTGGTACCGCGGTAATTGTTGGTCCAGATGCAGACCTGCGGTTCGTTGTTGTCCTGCCGACGAGCCGTTGCCAGTGGTGTGGCGGTCTCAAAGACCTTCGCGGCGTGGTACAGCTCGCCTTTGGGAACAACGAATCGTTCACCGAAGCCCGCCATGATGGGATTGGCTGGCTGCAGATTATCGATGGCATAGGAATAGTGCGGACCGTGTCCAGGAGACTGCACTCCGCAGAATTCGAACCAGCGATCATCACCCACTCGGTAGCAGTGCATGGCACAGTGGATCAGGATGGCGGGTGTTCCCTGCTGGTGTGGACGCAGGATACCGTCAACGAAATCGCGATCTTTGACGTCCGCAAAGCACTCGTTGTGGACAACGATATCAAAGCCCTCAGCCCAGTTCGGATCATTGTAGAACGGAATTTTGGTATCGGTGGATGTTCCGCCCTGATGCACAACGGTCCAGACGACATTGGCTCGTGCTGAGATCCCGCGGGTCAGGATCAACTTCTGGCGATCGTATTCGTGACAGCATCCGCCGGTGATCAGCAGGGCGCGAATCGGTCGTCCGGTGAAGGCTGGGGCCGTGGCTGTCGCGGGGGTGTCGGGTTGTGCAGGAGCTGGTTGCTGAGCGACTGCGGTTGCAAGGCTGAGCAGGAACAGAAGGCAGGCGGCAACGGGCTGGAGAGTGGGATTCATGGGGTTCTGGGGCAGAGTTACTGGAGTCAGCAGCGGGAAAAATGTGACCGGTGGCAGCACCGGCAGATCGATCAGACTATCGGGAATTCCATGGATTGCAACGTCCGGGGGGAAAGTTGCCTGAGGGGATCTGTGTCGGGAGAAACGTATGGGTGGGATTGCAGGGGCGGGGCATCTGCGGGTGATGTTTCGGGTGGCCGAGCAGATTCCCTTTCGCTGGGACGGTCTCAGGAGGAGCGGGTGCTGTGTTGTTTCGACTCCCGGGCTTCGTTAGCCTAACGGGAAGCGTGTCGCATTCCGCGGTGTGCGGAATACGGTGGAATTCAACGGTCGCAGCAGAGAGCGGGTTGTGTGATGGCCGAAAAGGTAACAATTATCGGGTCTGGTCCGGCAGGCTGGACGGCTGCGATTTATGCAGCTCGGGCGGAATTGAAGCCACTGGTTTACGAAGGTGCTGAGACCGAGGAAAACCGCCTGAAGGGAACATTGCCACTGGGCCAGCTGTCGTTGACGACCGAGGTTGAGAATTTCCCCGGTTTTCCAGCCGGGGATATGACTGCGTATCTTGATTCCTCGATCGCTGAGGAGAAGCGTCGGTACATGGGGGCCCACCATAAGCGTGGCGTCAGTGGTCCTGAGCTGATGGAACTGATGCGACAGCAGGCCGTGAATTTTGGTGCTCGAGTCGTCACGGACGACATTGTCGAAGTGGACCTGTCGCGGCGTCCCTTCACAGTCAGGACTTTGAGTGGCACCACATTCCAGACGGAATCCATTATTCTGGCCACGGGTGCCCGGGCCAATTATCTGGGGCTGCCATCGGAAGAGCGTTTTAAGAACCGCGGAGTTTCCGCGTGCGCGGTTTGTGATGGAGCGCTGCCGCGGTTCCGAAATCGACCGGTGGTTGTGGTGGGTGGTGGTGACAGTGCAATGGAGGAGGCAAATTTCCTGACCAAGTTCGCCTCGGTTGTCTATATCGTGCACCGTCGCGATTCATTCCGGGCCAGCCGCATCATGGCCGATCGTGCACTGAATAACCACAAGATTCAGGTGAAGTGGAATTCCACGATTGACGAAGTGCTGGGAGATGACAAGTCCGGGGTGACGGGTGTGCGTATTCGCAGTACGACAAATCCGGAGCAGGTGGAAGAGCTGGAGGCCACGGGATATTTCTGTGCGATCGGGCACACTCCGAACACAGAATTCCTCGCTGGTCAGGTGAAGACGAACGAGAAGGGTTACATTGTCTGGACAACCGGGCAGCGGACGTACACCAGTGTCGAGGGTGTCTTTGCGGCCGGGGATGTGGCGGACGATTATTTTCGGCAGGCGATTACGGCAGCGGGCACGGGCTGTATGGCGGCATTGGACTGTGAGCGCTGGTTGGCGGCTCAGGGGATTGAATAACGATTTATTGGTGCTGAGCGGGTCCGGCCTGCGGACCTGCAGGGGGCGGTGGCAAAGCAAAAATGCCTGAATTTTCGCACTTTTCTGCCGAGGGTGAGGTGCGGATGGTGGATGTGGGCGGTAAACCGTCGACTCGCCGTCTGGCACGTGCCGAGGGCCGTGTGTTAATGCAGCCAGAGACTCTGCGGTTAATCCGGGACCGAGGCGTGCTGAAGGGCGACGTGCTGGAGACGGCCAGATTGGCTGGAATTCTGGGTGCGAAGCAGACGCCATCTCTGATTCCGTTGTGTCATTCATTGTTGCTTGAGTCTGTGTCATTGCGGTTTTCGTTTCCGGATGAACGTACAATTCTGGTGGAAGCGGAAGTTGCGGCAGAAGGTCGGACGGGTGTTGAGATGGAGGCCCTGACCGCCGTTTCGACCGCCTGTCTGACGATTTATGACATGACGAAGTCAGCGGATCGGGGGATGGAGATCAGCGGTATCCGGCTGCTGGAGAAGTCCGGTGGTCGTTCCGGGCATTATCTTCGCGGATCCGAAAAGGTCTGACAGATGACAGTCATCGAATCAACCAGAGTTCGGCTGAAGCAGCGCATCGCTGATGTGCTTGCTGACGATCTGATTGCGGTGCGTGAGGAGTTATCGCGGCAGTTTCGCAGTCCCAGCATGTTTGTGCGGGATGTGGCTGAGCACGTAGGGCGATTTCAGGGGAAGCAGATTCGACCGATTCTGCTGCTGTTGTCTGCGCGGATCAGCGGAATTACAGGCGGTCAGCGTCGGCAGGCTGCCATGCTGGCGGCGGTTGTGGAGATGATCCACGCGGCAACACTGGTGCACGACGACGTGATCGACGACGCGGACCTGCGGCGACATGTGTCGACCGTGCATCGGCGGTGGAACACGGAAACCAGTGTTTTATTCGGTGATTATCTGTTTTCCCGAGCATTTCATCTGGCGGCTACAACCGGCGATGCAGAGGCGTGTCGTCTGATTGGCCGTGCCACGAATCGAACGTGTGAAGGTGAGCTGAACCAGATTGGTGCGCGGCTTGAACAGTCACTCTCTGAGCGGGATTATTTCCGTGTGGTCTACGGCAAGACTGCTCAGTTGTTCGCGGTCAGCTGCCGCCTTGGTGCTCGAGTGGGCGGTGCACCCGAGGCCCTGCAGAGCCAGCTCAGCCAGTTCGGCAGTCGGCTGGGAATCGCGTTTCAGATTGCCGACGATGTACTGGACCTGACGGAGACGGCTGAATCGACCGGCAAGGACAGTGCCAATGATCTGGCGAATCAACGGATGACATTGCCTGTGTTGCGGGCCCTGCGTCTGGCAAGTGCTGAGGACCGCGAAAAGATTCGCGGTCTGTTGTTCTCGACGGATCCCGCAGATCAGCAGGTCCTGCGTGAATCGGGCTTGCTGCAGCGCGGTGTTGATTCCGCTCGGCAGTCGTGTGAACGATTTGCCGAACGGGCAGTGCGTTGTCTGCGGAATTTCCCGGACAGTGAAGAGCGTCTGCTGCTGGAACTTGTGGCCACGTATTCAGCTCATCGATCCGAGTGAATTGATGCCGCTGGAAGTGCTTAGAAGAGAATAGTCACCAACTCTTGAGCGATCACGACCAGCAGGGCTCCGGTAATCATCCACAGGAATGCGATGGGTGAAAGAACCTGTCGATTTCCGGATTTCAGCAGTTTCTGCAGAGCCGATTCCGGGCAGACCGAGACCGGTTGTCCGATCAGTGCGGCCCGCAGATCGTTCTCGAAATGGGCCATCTTCTGATAGCGGTCATCGGGGCTGACCTGCAGAGCTTTGAGGCAGATGGCATTGAGTTCGCGTGAAATTTTTCTTTCGGGGGCAGCGGTGCGGGGTGAGCGCGGCGGGTCATCACTCAGTTTTCTGCGAATTTCGCGGAAGTTGCGGCCGGACATGAAGCTTTGTCCGGTGAGGACTTCGAACAGGATCACACCCATATTAAAGATGTCTGAACGTTCATCCACGTTTCCCGTTTCGACGGCCTGTTCGGGTGACATGTAGAACGGTGTGCCCTGCACATCACCGCGACCGGTCAGTCGCCCGGGAATTGTCTGCTGTCCACTGCGAATGAGCTGATCGACTTCGTCATCATCCCGCAGGTTTGAGACTTTGGCCAGCCCCCAGTCCAGCACCATGATTTCGCCGTAGTCTCCGATCATGATATTTGCGGGTTTCATATCCCGGTGGATCACACCCTGAGTATGGGCGAACGACAGGCACTGCGCGCATTTGACCAGCACCTGCAGCAGTTCCGGGATTGGGTATTTACTGATGGTTTCGGCATCATTTTCAGCGATGCGATCAAGGATATCGCTGAGGTCGCGACCGCCGAGTTTCTTCATGGTGAAATAGGCATTGCCCTCGGCATCGCGACTGAGTTCGTAGACGGGAATGGTGCAGGGGTGAGGAATCTGTGCGGTAACGCGTGCTTCGCGGAGGAATCGTTTCTGGTAAGTTTCAAGGTTCTGAAACTGTGGCTGCAGGGTCTTCATAACGACGGTGCGTCCGAGGTTTTCGTCGACGCAGGTCCGCAGGATGGCTTCGCCGCCCTGAGTCAGGGGTTTGAAGTCCCGATACCGCATGAAGCCGTTCTTCACGTGCTTCGGCAGATCCCGATCGGTATCTGCCATATTGATATTGTCGGTCACGGTGGAGTCCTGCCCTGAATACCGCGAGGCGGGTGGCTGGTTGACGAAACTGCGGAAATCTTAGCGAAAGTCCCGATTTGGCCCCAGAGAAATCCCGGATTTCTGCGGGATCGTTGCCACCATGGTGTCCGCTGCGTATGCTGCGGGGGGGATGAAGCGGGTGGCCCAGGACTGCCAGTCTGGGTTCTCTGGCCCCGATGTCCTGCGGATGGCGCTGCTGATGGGATCAGCAATTCTGCCGAAAAACAGGGCGTTTGTATTGGCGCAGACGGGTTTTCAGTGTTTGCTGACGGGATAAGGGCAGGGCAGTGGCCGTTGGGTCGGCTGTGTCCTGTCGGCTGTTTCACCGGGGATTTGCCATGGAATCTGTCAACCGGCGGCCATCAGGTGCTGGAAGATCGGCTGCTGCCGGATGGGGGCTGTGCGTGGCTCTACGGCCTGTTCTTTGTCTGCTGCTGGCATTGACAGCCGGCGTGGTGCGGGGTCAGGAGCCATTTCTGCAGTTCGCGGAGGGGCTCAGGCAGCGCGGCTATTACGACACCGCCATGGAGTACCTTGATTCGCTCAAGGCGCGGACGGACGTACCACCTGAGGTCCGTGAAGTGCTCGATCTGGAACGCGGGGTGACACTGCAGCAGATGGGTGCAGCTTCGCGGGTCGAGGATGAGCGAGAGAAGGCGCTGGCTGATGCCGCCACGGCTCTGCAGGCGTTCCTGACCCAGCAGTCTCAGCATCCACAGGCAGCGATGGCCAACAGTCTGCTGGGTGAGTTATTGTTTAATCGTTCTGAGTCACTGATCTGGAAAACGCTCGATCAGGACTCCGCAGATGCGCGAGGACCGCTGCAGGCAGAAGCGCGGGGTTTAATTGATCAGGCGCGGGTCATTTTTCAGTCGGCCCATGATCAGTACAAAGCCCAGTATGACAAGTTTCCGAAGTTCATCGATGAATCGAAGGACGAAGAGCTGCTCCTGCAGCGTCAGGAAGCAGAGAATCGCTTTCTCAGGGCTCTGCTGAATCTGGCGCGCTGCACCTATGAACGTGGCCAGACCTTCGACAAGGGATCAGAAGAACGAAAGCAGACGCTGATTCAGGCGGCGAAGGAATTTGAGGAAATCCACACCAGTCGCCGCACCAACTCGGTGGGCCTGTATGCGCGTTTGATGGAGGGTAAGTGTTTTCAGGAACAGGACGACATCGGCCGGGCCCTCGGGATTTACAACGAAATTCTTGGCCATCCATCCGACAAGGCCTTCATGCTGTCGCTGCGTGGCACTGCTCAGCATTTTCGTCTGATCTGCCTGAACGATCCGCAGCGGAATGACCATGACGTGGTGATTCAGGAAGCACTCAGGTGGTCGCAGGCCAATCGCCAGCTGACAACGACACCGTACGGTCTTGGAATTCTGTGGGAACAGGCGATCGCTGAGGAAAAAAAATCGCAGACTCGTGAAATGCCTGAAAAGGAAAAGAATGATCTGCTGCAGTTTGCTCTGAATCATGCGGAGCAGGTGAGTAAGTACCCGGGCGCATTTCGGGAACCATCGCTCGCTATGACTCGCCGACTGAAGGTCGTGCTGGGTGAGAAGGATCGCGAACCTCGCGATTTTGCCACGGCCTTTGAGCGTGCTCGCGGGATGATCGATCAGATTCAGACGCTCAGTGATGAGGTGGCTCGGGCTGCTGACGAGGCCGAGCGTTCGGCGAAGCGGGCAGCTCTCGACAACCATCTCGGTGAAGTGGCTCGATTGCTGCGACTGGCGCTCGATCTGCGGGATCCGGGCAGCGATGCAAAAGCGGTGGCTGATACTCGCTATCTGCTCAGCTACGTCATGCTCCGTCAGGGCAATTCGCTGGATGCTGTGGTGCTTTCCACCTACACGATGGCTCAGGACCAGAAGTCTGCTCCGGAAACCGCGCTGAACTGCACAGAGGTGGCGATGGCGGCAGCGGTAGCGGCGTGGAACCGTGCTGAGGGGGATCGGGATTTTGAAACGCGCCTGCTGAGAGATGTCTGTCAGCAGATTCTGACGCTGTATCCACAGTCCAGTCGAGCGGGCGAGGCACGAATGCGACTGGGGAACGTTTATCGCACACTGCAGCAGCCAGTGGAAGCTGTGAAGTGGTTTACAGAGGTCCCCGAGTCAGATCCGCAGTATGCCTCTGCACGGATTGCGGCTGGTCAGTCTTACTGGGCAGCCTGGACGAGGAATGCGGCCGAGTCTGTTGCCGAGGGTGCTGAACCGACCGTGGACGCGACCGAGCTGGCGCGGTGGAAAACGGAAGCCAAAGCCCTGCTGACGCAGGGAATTGATCTGATGCGAGCAAAGGTGGGCAACATGAGCCTGCCCAGTGAGGAACTGGCTGCTGCGGAAGTTTCGCTGGCGGCTATCCTGAATCAGGAAGGTGACTTTGCCGCCGCCATTACTCGACTGACGGCCAATGCAGAGAACTCTGTGATTGCAGCGATTGAGCTGCCCGAGGGGAATGAGCGTCCTGAGAATGGAATTCAGAGTCGTTCATTTGCCGGGCTGGTGTGGCGACTGCTGCTGCGGGCGCACGTCGGAACGCAGCAGATTGATGAAGCTCTGAAGGCCATGTCTCAGCTGGAGAAGGTTGGCGGCGACGACATTCTGCAGGCCTATACTCAGCTGGGAATGGAACTGCAGGAGGAGCTGAAGCGGCTGCAGGCTGCGGGTGAGGCGGAGCGGCTGGGGCAGGTACGAACGTCTTTTGAGCAGTTCCTCGGGAAGGTCTACGAGTCGCGTAATAAGTCCGACTTCAATTCGCTGCTGTGGATTGGTGAGACGTATTATGGTCTGGGTCTGGGAGTAGCATCTGATGCATCAGCGTCCGAGGGCTATTTTGAGAAGGCTGGTAACGCATATTCGGAAATTCTGCAGCAGAGTCTGGTGTCTGCTGACGGTGCTCCCGCGGTTCAGCTGAGACTGGCTCGCTGTCGGCGTCGACAGGGACAGTTCTCGGAGGCCCTGCAGCTGGTCGAGACGATTCTGACGGCGAACGCCATGAATCTGGATGTCCAGTTTGAAGCGGCTCATGTGCTGAGTGACTGGGGTGAGAAATCGGAGCCCGATCGATTGAAGCAGGCGATTCTCGGACCCCCGGCGGTCAATGGGAAACCGGCAGTGGTCTGGGGCTGGGTCACGCTGGCCAAGCGTCTGCGACAGCTGGTGTCGAAGGATCCGAAGTCGGAATTTCGGCCGCGGTTTTTCGAGGCCCGCTATGAACTCGGAAATGCTCGTCGCCGGATGGCGCGAGTGTTACCGGATAAGGCCGCAGGAACCGCTCAGCTGAAGTCCGCGCAGGCCGAGCTGGCCAGTCTGGTGCAGGCTTACCGCGATCTGCAGTCTCAGGATCCGGCCACGTTTGCCAGATTTGATCGACTGTATCAGGACCTGCAGGCGGATCTGGGTGAGTCTCCGACACCACTGGCTGAGGCGGCTCCGGCAAGCGAACCTGAACCTGAGCCGGCGCCGGTAGTGGCGGCGGCGGGGACCGGGGGCGCTGCGGCTTCGACAGCGGCAGCAGCGGTTCCGGAGTCACAGGGTGCTGGCACGATCACACTGGTGGTTGTATCCGTAGTGGGTCTGGCGGTGGCGGGTGGTTTGTTTGTGATGATGCGTCGGCCGAAAGCGAAGTTGCCACTGGCTGGTGCTGGTCGTGCAGCAAAGATTTCGGTGGCGGTTCCTGAAGCAGCAACAACCGGATTTCCAGCGGACCTGCAGATTGAGGCGCCGTCTGAACTGGATTTCTCCGGATTAGCGTCGTTACCGGGAGTGGCAGGTCGTTCGCCACGTGCTGGCGCGAAGCCGGCAGCTCGTCCGGCAGCGGGCAGTGGAGGAACTGCGGGAACCGCTGCGGGTGCGGCACCGAAACCGCGACCGCCAGCACCTCCGCCAGAGGGTGGTGCTGCTCCGCGACCGCGACCTCCGGCGACGGGGGCTGGTGGTCCTGCCGGGGCACCCCGCAAGCCAGCAGGTGAGGGGCGTCCTGCCGGCGAAAGTCGTCCCCCGCGTCCGCCGAAACCTGCGGGTGAGTCGCCTCCGAGTCCGGGCGAATGAACTGAGTGGCGAAGTGCGGGGGGATTCAAAGGCAGCAGCGAGAGTGATCAGTCAGAAACGGGAACAAGCCATGAAGAGTCTGTGGAGCGTGCTGGGTGTTGTTGTGCTGATGCTGGCTGGTGTGGCTGATGCAGCCGATCAGGTGACTCGACGCAGTGACCGCGTGGTGCTGCGGGGCGAGTTAACGGAGCTGAGTACGACAGCGCTGAAGATGAAGCTGCAGAACGGGCAGGACGCTGAGATTCCGGTTTCGGAAGTGCTGGCGATTCGGTTTGATATGGAGCCGCCGACTCTGGTGCAGGCTCAGTCCAACGAACGCAGTGGTGCTCTGGCGACAGCCCTGGAGAAGTACAAGCAGATTCAGGGGGAGTATTCGGGTGACGACAAGCGCGTGGTGACGGAGTTGAAGTTTCTGATTGCTCGGACTCAGGTTCGCATGGCTCAGGCGAATCCCGCGGATTTTGCAGCGGCTGAAAAGGCGATTGGGACATTTCGCAGTGACAGCCGAACGAATTTCCGGTATCTGGAGGCGACGCTGCTGGAGGCCGAGCTGTTGGCCGGTGACGCAGCAAAGGCGGATGCTGCGAAAAAGCTGCTGGAGGAAGTTCAGCAGACAAGTGTCAAGGGTTTCCGCCTGCAGGCGGGGGTCCAGCTGGGCCTGCTGTTGCTGGCGGGAAAGGACACTGAGGGTGCTCAGGCAGCCTTTGAAAAGGTGGTGCAGGAAAGTGCTGGTGACGCGTTGGCGGCCGGTGCGATGTTTGACGGGCAGTTGGGTAAAGCATTGTGCCAGAAGACGGCTGGTAAGCCGGACGAGGCTCTTGCAACTCTGGCAGACGTCTTTACGAAGGCTTCGGAATCTGAAACAAAGACTTTGGCGCGAGCATGGCTGCTGAAAGGCGACTGTTTTCGTGAGAAGGGGTTGCCTAAGGATGCCCTGATGGCGTATTTGCATGTGGACGTGCTGTATTCATCCGAGCCTGGTCCGCATGCAGAAAGTCTGTATCATCTGGCGACATTATGGGGTCCGGCGGGGTACCAGAATCGGGCGGATGACGCTCGGGCGCGCCTGACGAATTCCTACCCAAACAGTCGCTGGGCGAAGCAATAGCTGAAACATTCCGCTGTGTGGACGGCGGTTCACGGTGGCGAGTTTCCGAAAACTTGCCTAGATTGTGCAGTCAATTTCCTGATCCGGCCCAGGCCGCAGTGGTCACTCGGGTATCCCTGGAGAATCTGACAGATGAAACATGTCGTTGAAACTGGTCGCTGGTCGGTGTTAAGCCGTGCGGTGTTGTTTGTGCTGCTGGCTGGTCTGGCGGTGTTCGGGCCGGGCCCTGGCAGTGGGCGTCTGTTGCTGGCTCAGGACGAGCCGAAGGCGGATGCGGCTGCTGCGGCAGCACCTGCGGAGCAGCCTGCGGCGGCGACTGATGCTGCAGCGCCGGCGGCAGACAGTGCGGCTCCGGCGGTACAGTCACGCAGCTTTCTGGCGTATATCTGGAATGCCTGCGGTTGGTTCTGGGGACCGGCGTTCCTGCTGGTATCATTCATTCTGGTGGCTCTGATCATGATGAATCTGCTGCAGGTTCGTCGCGATGTGCTGTTACCGGCACCCTTTGTGGAAGAGTTTGAGCAGAAGCTGAATGCGAAGGATTTCCAGGGTGCTTACGAGTTTGCCCGCGGTGACGATTCCTTTGTGGCTCGAGTGCTGGCATCCGGCATGAGCCGTCTGAGTCGTGGTTACGAAGAGGCGGTCGAGGGCATGCAGGAGGCGGGTGAGGACGAGAACATGTCTCTGGAGCATCGTCTCAGCTATGTGGCCCTGATCGGCACAATTGCTCCGATGATGGGTCTGATGGGTACAGTGCAGGGGATGATTTCCAGCTTTGACAAGATTGCCATGAGTGCTGTTTCGCCGAAGCCTTCTGAGCTTGCCGACGGTATTTCCACAGCTCTGGTAACAACTTTGATCGGACTGGTGCTGGCGATTCCGGCGATGGTATTCCACAGCATTCTGAGGAATCGAATTCAGCGAATGGTGCTGGAGATCGGCATGGTCAGTGAAAGTCTGATGGGTCGATTTGCGGCGGTCGGCAAACAGAAGTCCGGTGGCTGATGCTGCGGGGAGCGGGTGGCAAATTCTTTGAGCCAGTCGGGAGCCGGGTTCGATGAAGTTCAAAGCAGCCGATGTGCATGTGCCGGAGATCGATATGACTCCGATGATCGACATTGTTTTCCAGCTGATCACCTTTTTTATGGTGATCAACAACTTCGATCAGAACGAAGCGGACGAGCGTGTGTCATTGCCGCGGGATCAGCTGGCGAAACCACCGGCTGTGCAGCGCAAGGATGCATTCGTCATGAATTTCGGGTTTGAACGAAACAAGGATGGAACGGCGATTGGCACAGAGCCCTATCTGTTTTTCGGGGATGAGCGTCTGACGCTTGAGCAGGTGCGACCGCGTCTGCGTCAGGAGTCTCAGTTCTATAGCGCGATCGGTACAAAGCTGGAAGACGTGACGGTTGAGATTCGTGCAGATGCTCAGATTCAGTCTGGTATGGTGCAGGAGCTGATACAGATGTGTCAGGAGCAGGGGATTGAGTTTCAGCGATTCGCCCTCAAGGCGACTCAGCAGTCCGTTCCCTGAGGTCGGTCGGCCGGGCTGTGTCTGATGTTCACAGAGTATTGTGGTGCCGGGTTCGGGTCAGTTTTGAGTTTCGGGTACTGGGCGGTAAGCCATGAAACTTCGCAATCGGGTGACGACGGGAAAGATTGCACTGGACATGACGCCGATGATCGACGTTGTGTTTCAGCTGTTGATTTTCTTTATGTGCACTCTGAAAGTGATTGAGCCGGAAGGGGATTTTGATATCAGTATGCCCCTTGGGGCTCCCAGTGCGTCCACAGTGACGGACGCCGAGCTGCCACCGTTTAAAGTGCGAATGGAAGCGGATGGTGCGGGCGATCTGCGGGCGCTGTATTTCAACGGTTCGAATCTGGGTGCTGGCGAGCAGGCTTTTGCTCGACTGAACTCGGAAGTGTTTCGGGCAATTACGGCATTGCAGGCCATTGGTAAGGAACAGCAGGAGAAGCAGGAAGTCGAAATTGATCCCGACTACACTCTGCATTACCGTTACATCATCAATGCGATTGGTGCGTGTTCCGGTCGACTGGGTCCGAATGGTGTGCCGGTGCGATATATCAGCCGCATCAAATTTGCTCCGCGGCGTGAGCCCTGACGGGATCTGTTGCTGGTCTGCCTGTCCTTTTGCTTTACAGAAACCATTCTGGTGTCTCAGGGTCCTGTTGAACTGAATGCAAAGATTTTGTCTGCCGACCAGGTTGCTCAGCCGTTGCGCCAGCGGGCGCAGCGGAGGGCCGGGTTTCAGCAGCAGTATCCGTTCGAATCGCGCTGGTTTTGCACTGACGATGGAGTGCAGCATTACGTTGACGAGGGCAGTGGTCCGCCACTGCTGATGGTGCACGGGAATCCGACGTGGAGTTTTGCGTGGCGGCATCTGATTGCCGGCTTGCGCGATCGTTATCGTGTCATCGCTGTGGATCATCTGGGCTGTGGTTTTTCCCAGCAGCCACAGGATCCCTCCTTGTATGTCCTTGACAGGCACATTGCGCGGCTGGCCGCGCTGGTGCAGGCCCTTGACCTGCAGCAGGTGTGTCTGTTCGGGCATGACTGGGGTGGTGCCATTGGGATGGGTTGTGCCGGTCGACTGCCGCATCGGTTTGGTCGTTTCGTGCTGATGAATACGGGGGCATTTCGCAGCCGTGCTATTCCGCTGCGGATTGCAGCCTGTCGGATTCCGCTGCTGGGTCAGCTGGGGGATCAGGGCCTGAATCTGTTTGTGCGAGCGGCATTGTGGATGGCGGTTGAGCGTCCGCTGGCTGCTGAGGCGCGGGCGGGACTGCTGGCTCCGTATGGTTCCTGGTCTCAGAGAATCGCCGTCCATCAGTTCGTGCAGGACATTCCGCTGCACGCCGGGCATCGCAGCTATGCGGCGTTGTGTGAAGTGGAGCGGGGTCTGGAGCAGTTCCGGGGACATCCGCTGCAGCTGATCTGGGGGATGCGTGACTGGTGTTTTACACCTCACGAGTTTCTGGAGGGTTTTCTGCGTCGCTTTCCGCAGGCACAGGTTGAGCGACTGGCGGATGCCGGGCATTATGTCTTTGAAGATGCTCGCCAGCAGGTGCTGAGTACATCCCAGCGGTTTCTGTCAGCGACAGACGGTGTGGGCTGAACGTGGGCTGCTGTTCAGGGAGCCTGCAGCCAGATTCCCACATTGTTCCCGTTGGCCCGTTCTGAAATGCCCAGTCGATCGGCGTCGGGCGTCAGAAGTTTCAGGCCATTGCCTACCGGGCGGTTCAGCAGCTCGGCTTTGTCGTCACCGGTCGCAGCGGTATTCCACCACGCCAGAGTGGACGAGCCTCCGCCATCCATGTTGATGCCATCATGGGCACCGTAATCCAGCAGCCATTGTCCCAGTTCAGCCGTGGTGGCACCGCCACTGGAGTGTCGGCGTCCGTCGACAATCAGTGCAAACAGATAGCGTCGATCGGCGGACAGGCCGATGGCGGTTCTTGGATGCAGGTCGGTTCCCGAGGGCTGCACCCTGCCATCCTGCAGACACAGGGCAAAGCCGCTGACGGCCAGTTCGATCTGCTGCGGATCCTCGTTCGGCCGCGCCGTGCGGATTGACGGTTTTCCGCAGCGGGGGATGATCAGTGAGGGGGAACCGGCTGGTGGTGAGACCAGTTGCCCACGACAGACGGCAAATCCCTGCAGATTTGAGAGTGTTTCCTGATCGAAGGGGGCTGGCCATGGAGTGAAGGCATCGGCGTTGAAGGCGAGGATGACGGGGCGTCCGGCACTGCGTTCTGTTCGCAGGAAGCTGCGTACGGTCTGTCGACGGGTTTCATGAGTATCAGCCTGCCATTCGGTTGTGCGGTCGGTGGTGGTGACGTGCAGTCCCTGCTGCTGCAGGTCAATGCGAGCTGCGTGGCGCCGAACTGGACGGGGTTGCTGCAGGGAGTCCTGCAGCAGCAGGATGCCGGGTGCCAGCTGTTTTGCTGCACTCCAGTCGGTGGTGATCGGTGTGCTGTTATCCGAGGCGTCCTGTGTGGGGGCCAGCAGCAGCAGGAGCAGGCAATAGTGTGTCAGGTGCAGCATGACGAGGGGACTCTGCAGGTGTCCAGGGCAGGAATCGGCTTGCTTCGCGTCTCGGCCCGTGATACGGTGGCGTTGGGACAGCAGGTGTTTTAGCTGGTACAGGCCGGTCAATCCATGGAGCGCAGTGGTACGATGAGATTCTTTACAAAAACGATGTATCTGTCGGTGATTTGTGTTTTGCTGGGGTTGCCAGTGCCTCAGGTACGTGGTCAGCAGGCTGAATTTGCGGACGCCGGATACAAAAAAAATGAGTGGGTGGCTCTGTTCAATGGCAGGGACCTCACCGGTTGGACTCCAAAGATCCGTTACTGCGAACTGGGTGAGAATTTCGACAATACGTTCCGTGTTGAAGAAGGCCTGCTGAAGGTGCGCTATGACGGTCCCGGATACGCTCAGTACGGTGAACGATTCGGGCATCTGTTCTTCAAGGACAGTTTCAGCAATTATCGATTCCGTGTGGAGTATCGTTTTGTGGGCAGTCAGTGTCCGGGTGGTCCTGGCTGGGCGCTGCGGAATAGTGGTGTGATGGTGCATGGTCAGGATCCGAAGGGCATGCAGAAGGACCAGGATTTTCCGGTTTCGATCGAGGTACAGTTGCTGGGTGGTAACGGCAAGGATCCGCGAACGACCTCGAACCTGTGTACTCCGGGAACAAATGTGGAGATGAAGGGGCAACTGAAGCTGCAGCACTGCATTAATTCAACTTCGCCCACTTTTCATGGTGAAGACTGGGTGACGGCAGAGATTGAGGTGCGCAATAACGAAGTGATTCGGCATCTGATCAATGGCGAAGTGGTGCTGGAATACAATAAGCCGCAGCTGGACAAACGCGATGAGTCAGCGCGACGACTGATTCGTGGTGAGGATCTGATGCTGTCTGGTGGAACGATTTCGCTGCAGTCTGAAAGTCATCCGATTGATTTTCGGAAGGTGGAGATCATGGTGCTGGAGGACTGACGCAGGTGTGGCGAGTGCCACGGGGATTGGAGTTCAGCGTATGTTGTCAATCAGCGGGGCAGAGTATCGTATGACGTGCAGCAGCGTTGTGCGGGTGTTTGTTGTTGCCGTATGGCTGCTTTCGCTGTCGCAGGTCCGGGGCCAGCTGGCTCCGGGGGCCGGCTATGTATTCCCGCCTGTGGTGCAGCCGGGGACGACTGTCAATGTTCAGATGGGGGTCTTCGACTGGACTCCTGATGTACAGTGGTTTGTGCATGATGCTCGAGTTGGGTTACGAATTCTGGGGTCAGCCGGTGATTTTCACGTGCCGCCACCGCCCTATTGGAAGGGGCCTCGCGGTGGTACCAACGCTCCACCGATTCCTCGCGAAGTTCCCGCTGAGCTGACGATTCCAGCGGATCAGCCGGAGGGATTTGTCAGCTGGCAGATTGCGAATGCCAATGGGGTTTCGAAGACCGCAAGGTTCTTTGTCAGTCGTGGTGCAGAGATTGTAGAGACGCGATCGCGTGATCTGCCGCAGGTGCTGCCGGCGCTGCCAGTATCGGTTTCCGGGCGGCTCAGTCGTCTGACGGAAGTCGATCGATACGCGCTGACGCCGGAGCGGGACGGACCGATCTCCATTTCGCTGATGGCACGCAGGCTGGGTGCCGATTTTCGCGGCATGCTGCAGGTGCATGACGAAAGTGGTCAGTTGCTGGCAGATTTTGCTGATACAGAGGGAGTGGATGGTGGACTGACATTTGCTGCCAGTGCCGGGCGTCGATATCTCATCAGTCTGAACGATGTGGATTTTCGCGGTGACCGAGCCTACTTGTATCGTCTCAGTATTCAGTCCGGCCCGCGAGTGTTGTGCACGATTCCGGCGCGAGGCCGGCGTGGTGCTGCGGTCGACGTGGAGTTTATAGGGCAGGGGTTGCAGAGTGGGGGTTCTGCTGTCGAGGTGCTGCGTCAGTCGGTGCAGTTCCCGGCAGATACAGCATCAGAGCTGGTTGTACAACTGCAGACAGCGTGGGGCAATGTGCCGGTGCCGATACCGCTCAGTGATCTGGCTGAACAGCGCTGCGGTGACGATGCTGTGCAGGCACTGGAGGCCAATGGTGCCTCCGTGACCGGGCGGCTGGGGCCTCAGCGTGAAGAGCAGCGATTTGTTTTTGAGGCCCTGGCGGGCGAGCGATTTACCATTGATCTGCAGTCTGCAGCGATCGGGGGGGCTCTGGATACCGTGCTGGTGGTGGAAGGTCCGGATGGCAAGCTGGTGGCTGAGAACGACGACAGTGCGGGAACAGACAGTCGGCTGGATGTGACGGCGACGACAGCAGGCCGGTATACGTGTCTGGTGCGGGCAGCGGAATCGCTGACGGGACAGGCTGACGATGTGTATCGGTTACTCCTGCAGCGGCAGGCAGTGGATTTTCAGCTGCAGGCTCCGCAGCAGGTACTGCTGCCATCAGGTGGTCAGGTGGAAGTAGCGATTACGGTACAGCGTCTGGGGGGATTTGATGGCGAGATTACTGTTGCGGCAGATGGCCTGCCACCGGGCGTCAGCGCTGAGGGTGAATGGAAGATTCCGCAGGGGAAAAACGATCTCAAAGCTGTGCTGAAATCAGCTGCTGATGCTGCGGTCGTGGCTGCTGCAGTGAAATTTCGCGGCACTGCCATGGTTAACGGGGCAGAGCAGATGCGAGTGGCAATGGTTGAGGGAGCCGGGACTCTGTGTCCGGTGTCCGCAGCCGATCGACGAGTTCCGGCCAGTCTGCTGGCGATGACCATGACGGCCCCGATTGATGTGCTGGTCATTGATCGTGAACGGCAGCGGGATGTCCATCGCGGTACCACATATCTGGCAGAGCTTGAGATTGTGCGGAAAGCAGGATTTACCGGCGAAGTGACGCTGGTGATGACCGGTCAGCAGGACCGCAATCGACAGGGCATGCTGGGAGAGACAACAGTAATCCCGCCGGGAGAAACGAAAGCGTTTTATCCATGCTTTATGCCGGAATGGCTGGCCACAGACATCACTCGACGGATGATAGTTCATGGAATTGCGGTGGTGCCGGATCCGCAGGGACATCTGCGTTATCTGACGAAGCCGGGTGACGCTCGTATCACCATGATTATGGAGGGGGCATTGCTGAAGTTAGCGCTGGGTACGGCCAGTGTGTCTGCTCAGCAGAGCAGTGTGGTGGAAGTGCCAATCAGCATTTCACGATCGCCGCGGCTGCCTCTGCCGGTGACTGTGCGTCTGCATGTTCCGGAAGAGTTATCGGGAGCTCTGCAGTGCGCTGCAGTAGAGCTGCTGCCGGGGACTGATCAGGGTGTGCTGCGAATTGAGACAGCAGCAGACAGCCGATTGCAGGGGCTGTGGCCATTACGAGTGACTGCGACCGCTCTGCAGGATGGACGCTGGCCGGTGGTTTCGGAGTCTGAACTGGAACTGGGCTTTCCCGGTGGGTGTCACTGAGCCCGTAATGCCTGTGGGTGGATCCCGCTGAAATCTGATCGACCCAGGAGACCTTTGCGTTCTTTTGACAAGTGATCGGTTGGTGCCAAAAAGCAGCGGGGCCGATGGTTGGTCGGCCCCGCGTGCAAAGTGCATTGGAAGAACTGGAACTGTCGAGCTGGACGATTCTCAGTTCAGTAATGCCGTCTGCAGTTCGATACTGCTGAACAGGTCATCGATCGAACCCATCATGGGCGGTTCCACCGAAGTTGCTGCAGCTGCTGTCGGCAGACTGCTGGTTGCCGTGGCCACGGGCTTTGTGATTCGCCCGGTCGCCCCTGTGTTGCTCCGCAGTTCTGTTCGGCGAGCATTGCCAGTGCCGTTGCTGCTGGTTGCAGTCGGGCCGTTGTCAATGTTCGGGAACAGGCTGATTCGGCGTGCCGCAGTGGGGGCCGGATCCCAGGTGCTGTACTGAGGGCCGGCACTGAAGGTTTCTTCAGTCGAATTGCTGACCGGAGGTGGGTCGGCAATACCCTGCGGGTTGGAGTTTGCTGTATTCAGCGGGAAGGAATCGGCCAGCAGTGGCTGGACCGTGGTACGACCGCTGGGGTAGCGGTAGACGCGGTCAGAGCCACTGTCGCAGACCCAGACGTCCATCGATCCGTTGGAGGGATCCACGGTGATGCCGGTCGGGCTGCTGTTTTCCGGGCTGATGCCCCATCCACTGTTGACTGTCGATGTGCCCGAAGTGTTCAGCTGATACCGATAGACTCGGTCAAACCCCGTGCCGTCATCCACCACCCACAGGAAGCTGGTGCCTGACTGAGCACCGAAGACGATATCTTTGGGGTTGGTATTTGCGGTGTTCAGTGCAAAGTTGGCGGTTGCCGTCTGAGTACCGGACGTGCGAGAGGCCGCATTCGCATAGTAGTAAACGCGGCGAGCCGAGCGATCCACGACCCACACGTGTGTGCCATTGGTGGCAATGCCCTCGACGAGAGCCGTGGTGGGCAGAGTCCCGAGTGTCCACGAACCCTGCAGCACACCGCTGTTGTTGTACACGTACACACGGCGGTTGGCATCCAGAACCCACAGGCGAGTACCAGCGGCGTTGGTGGCGATACCACGAGTGGTGGTGTTGGTTGCATCAAGGGTGTAGTTTTCCACCGAGTTACCGGCCGCGTCATACTCAAATGTGCGGTCAACAGTGGTGTCATTGACAACGTAGAACTTCGTGTCGCCCACGATCGGGTCGTCGTCAATATTGACGAGATTGATATCCGCCGGGTTCAGTCCACTGTAGAGTGGATCTGAGGCTGTGGAACTGCCGATGATGGCAGTATAGGCCACATCGCCGTCGTTGATGGTGTCGTTGACACCGGTGACAGTTACCAACTGAGCGATGGACCAGTTGGAAGCGTTGAAGAACAGCATTCCGGGACTGACAGAGCCTTCCGTGGTGTCGCTGGAACTGATCGGAATCATCACCGACGACAGCGGTTCAGAGTCCAGTCGGACGAGGAAGGTGACAGACCCGCCGGCTTCGGTGGTTGTCGTACCTGAAGGAGGACTGACAGTGATGCCTGCGGTGTCATCATCGACATTCAGCAGATCAATATCGGCCGAGTCGATTCCGTGATACAGAGGATCGGGTGAAGACGACGGTCCAACAAGGATCTGGTAGTTGATGTCGCCATCGTCCACGAAATCGTTGACTCCGGACACGGTGACAGTCTGTGGAACAAACCAGTTGGCTGAGGAGAATGCCACAAGATTTGTCGAGACAGCACCCTCAGTGGTATCCGAGCTGTGGACAGGCACATAGACCCATGCTGATGGCTGACTGTTGAGTACGATAGTGAAGGTGGCCTGTGCTCCGGCTTCCGTCGTGCGGACAGCCGAAGGCGATGACACGATGATTGCCGGCAGAGGTCCGATCAGGAAGTCCACGACACGGAACATGAATGCCTGCTGATTACTGGGGGCGGCAGCAGTGGTGCTCATGGCTTCAAACGGTACGGTTGAGAATACCATCCCGAATCCGCCTGCAGCGTAATTACCTCGATAACTGAGAGCGGAGAACGAAGAAGATGCGGTGGTAACTCCGTGCCGCAGGAATCCGCTGGACCCCGTGGCTGGCGTGACAGCGTCGATGAACAGATTGGGCAGATCTGCGTTTGCAGCGACCGGAATGTTCATGCCATTGCCGATTGGGTGACCCGTAACGCCGACTTCCGTGTGATTGGCCATCTGGATATCATCTTCGTAGCTGGCAACCTTCAGATAGTTTGTGCGGAATGTCGAGCTGACTCCGGAGAACAGGACGTCCTGACCGGAGATAAAGATGCGACCGCCATTATTCAGGTAGGAGCTGATGGCCTGCTCATCGGCCGGCAGTAAAGCTGTGCTGAAGTCATCAGCAGTATTCCAGATGACCATGCGATAGGCGTCGAGGTCACCGGCCAGTGGCTGTCCGTTTTCGGCTGCGAGGTCCCAGGTGTCGCAGTTGAAGAGATTGGCCGCCAGTGCATCGATAAAGTACTGTTCGTTGGCAAGTCCGTTGTCGTCATCGATCAGCAGGATTGCCTGTGCAGGCGTCGTAATGAAGCTGTTGATGGCGGAGGAGGAGGAGTTGCCGTATGGATCAGTGCTGATGATCTGATAGAAGTATTCAGTTTCCGGGACCAGCCCGCTGACTGTCATCAGGTGGCTGATACCGAAGCCCTGCCCGTCGAACACGAGTGACAGATTTGTCGGGCTGGTGCCGACCAGAATCTGCTCGAAGGCATTCTCATCGGTGTCCCAGCCGATATTGGCTCGTGTGGGGTGTGCTGTCGAGTAGATGTTGGAGGCCGTGGGGGCGAGGCCATCGATGGTGGCGAAGTCGAGGATGCCTGACGCTGGTACTTCAGCAACGATGATGTCGTTGTGAACGACCTGCAGAATTCCGTCATTGGCAACCGCGGGGCCGGGGCCCAGCTGGAAGTTGCCCACAAAGACTCCTGAATCGACATCTGTCTCGGTAAGCACAACAGACATCGGAGTCGCTTCGGAACTGCTGTAAACGTTGACTGTCGCGGTATCAATACCTGAGGGATTGATGTTTGGCGCGGAATCTGTGAGGGTGACAACCGGAGTCTGATTCAGCCCGTAGACCGGCAGCTCAATATCAATCCTGCCCGGCAGTGGACCAATCAGGTATTCAATAATGCGTCGCATCACCGTTGCCTGGTTGTTCGGTGCCGCATCTGTTTCACTGATGGTTTCAAAGGGCAGTGTGGTGAAGACCATCCCAAAGCCACCTGCCGCGTAGTTACCGCGGTAACTTACGGAGGAGTATGGGTAGGAGGCCCCGGCGGCATTGTGCAGCAGGAAGCCTTCAGCATCAGCGGTGGGCTGAACCTGATCGACATAGTAGAACGGAAAATCTGCGGGTAGCGCCGTTGGCAGGGACAGGTTTTTGCCAATCGGGTGGCCGGCCACCCCGGTTTCTGTGTGATCCGCTGTGACGAAGTCGTTGCCGAACGCTGCCACCTTCAGGTAGTTTGTCTGAAATGCGGCTGTGACACCGACCCAGAGGATGTCCTGGCCTGAGATATAAATGCGACCGCCACCATTAAGATATGTGCTGATTGCTGCCTGTTCGCCGGCCTGCAATCCCGCTGTTGCTGACGAAAAGTCATAACCTGTATTCCAGATAACCATTTTGTAACGGCTCAGATCAGTTGCCGTTGGAGCGACTCCCAAAGCAGCCACATCCCACGAATCGAACAGCACACTGTTTGCCTGCAGTGCAGCGTCATAGAAACGTTCGTAAGTGGCCCCTCCGTCATCGTCCACAAACAGGATCTGTGGACGGGAAAGAGTTGTGAAGGAGGCTGTTGGAGTTGTGGCCGTGTTACCGGCCTCGTCCTGCGAGACGATCTGATAGAAGTAGGTTGTGTCTGGATTCAGCCCCGTCAGCAGAAGTGAATGATTCAGACGATATCCGGACGCAGAAACGGACATGGTCAATGCCAGGGGGTTTGTTCCATAGCGTACGAAACTGCTGGCGGGCTCGTCAGTATTCCAGCTGATGTCTGCAGTTCCGGAAGTGGGGGTCACCAGAATGTTGGTGATCCCCGGTGGCAGTGCATCGACAACCGCGGTGTCAGTCAGTCCCAGCGCTGGATACGTCGCAGTGATGACGTCAGCATGAACAACCTGCAGCAGAGCATCAGTAACCGGGGTCCCTGGGGCCAGTTGGACAGTGCCGCTGAAGATTCCCGTGTTGACTCCGGTTTCGGTCAATGTCACCGACAGCGGTGAACCTTCTGTTGTACTGGAGATCTGAGTAGTCACCGTCTCAGCGGTTGTGCTGCTGGAATTGGCGGTCGCGTGACTGACGGTGATTGTTACGAGGCTTGTAGAGCCATATACCGTCCTGTCGAGATAAATGAACTTCGAACTGCGAATGGCGTTATAGACATTGAGTCGTCCATTGGTTGCAACCTTGCCGTTCAGTGATGTCGTGGGGACGGCCGAGTTCAGAATAGCGGATTTCAGTGCCGCTCCAGTGGGCGCAACTGATTGGACAGACGAGTAGAGTGCCAGTGCGCCAGTGACGTGAGGTGTAGCCATGGAAGTGCCGTCATAATAGGCGTAGCTACTGACCGGAACAGTCGACAGGACCCCGGAACCTGGAGCACCAATGTCAACTGTGGTGGCTCCGTAACTTGAAAACCCCGAGAGCGCACCGGCACTGTCGATTGACGCGACCGCGATCACACCGTCGTAGGACGCTGCTGTTTCTGTCGTGGTGGCAACGGTCGTGTTGTAATTCGAAGGGTAATTTGCCGTCGTATCGTTGTTGGCAGCTGCATTTCCAGCGGCGGCCACAAACAGAATATTGCTTTTTGCATGTCGGATAATGGCGGAATGCAGCCCCTGAGAATAACCACCACCACCCCACGAATTGTTCGTGGCGACGATATTCATACCGTGACGAATCTTCAGATCAGTGAAGTAGTCGACAGCGAGAATTGCATTCGCCGTGGTACCTGACGGGTTAAGGAATTTCCCGGAAATGATTGTCGCATTCCAGTTAACTCCCGCGACTCCAATTCCATTACCACCAGTGCCGGTGATTGTACCGGACACATGTGTTCCGTGGTCATCTGCGGGACTGTCGTAGACGCTGTTGTCACCATCAGCAAAGTCCCAGCCATGAACGTCATCGGCATACCCGTTGCCGTCGTTGTCCAGCCCGTCATTCGGGACTTCATACGGGTTCGTCCAGATGTTGGCTGCCAGATCAGGATGATCAATCTGAATCCCCGTATCGATCACGCCGACGATGGTTGAGGAGGAACCAATAAAGCCATCCCGCCACGCCTGCTCGGCCGCTGAGCCAAACTGATTGGTGGTTCCGGCAGGGCCCGCCGATGGATTATCGTTGCTGTACATACCCCACAGATTGCCGGCCGTGTAACTCGAGTCATTGCTGACGTAGGAGGCCCGGTAGATGTAGTTCGGCTCGGCGTACTGAATGCCTGGGTGCTGCTGCAGACGGTTGATGTACTGCTGCAACTGGCTGCCCACCGGAGTTGCAACACGAAGCATGGGGCCATCCCCGAAGTGCTGCATGGTGGCCGTGTGAATGGTCTGGCTGACCTGCAATCCAAAGGATTCAGCGATGCGTTCAGCCTGCTGCGAAGTTACCTGAGGCGTGAACTGCACCAGCAGCTCATCGGAAACGTATTCGGGTTGCTGCGGGGCCGGCTGGGGCAGAGCCAGCCCCGACTTACCCACGGACAGGGCGGACAACAGGCTGCGAACCTCCAGTGTTTCAGCACCAGAGCGAACAGAGAACGACGACAGACTGCGGCCACGGTTGCGACGGTAACGAGTCATGCCTGCGGTGCCTTTCTGAGGCGAATGGAGTACAGACCGAAAGTTAATGTGCTGGTTCGCACAGACGATTTCCTGCATCACACAATGGCAGCGAACAGAGAGCAACAGGCAACCTGTCGGGATTGCGGCCGAGGGCCGGGAATATCCCGAGGCGGTCGTTTCAGATTGCCTGTTCTGATCCGTTGGCAGAGTCGGAAAGGTTCGCCTGACAGAAACCGCCCGACTTCATTCTGTGGCAGCGGGGGAGTGACAAGGGAATCCGGATGCCACTACGAAAGCCACGTCAGGCACCGTACGGCATGTCCTGATTCCAATACCTGTGGGGAAGGATCACATCATTCTGCGGTTCCCCACTGATGGCGGTCAAACGTGCAGGTCCCGGATTTGCCAGAATTTCCCAGTCTTTCCGGATTGCCCGGGCTGTGGTGATTGCTCAGCGGGGCAGCAAATCGAGGCTGCGCATGGCCAGGGACCGGACACGGCATTCATCCACATCGATCGAAAGTCCTGGCTGGCTCAGTTCAACGCCGCGTCCGCCCCAGCGAAATGTCAGGTCCTGCTCAGTCAACCGATCCCGCACAAGGAAGCGATCGTAACTGCCTTCTGCAAACCACAGATTGGCCACACTGCAGGCAAAATGCCTGCCGGCGGCTGACAGGATCCCGGTTTCGCCAACCTGACACCCCAACTGACAGCGGATGCCGTGCCGATCTGCCAACTGCAGGATCCTCAGAGAACGCAGGATCCCCCCGCATTTGCTGAGCCGCAGATTGAAGGCATCGCACCACTGACCCGCTATCGCTCGCTGGGCATCCTCTGCGCAGCAAAGGGATTCATCCAGCATGACGGGCAGCCCGGCAGGTTCGAAAAATTCTCGTCGCAGCTCCGCCAGCCCGGGAGTTTCAGCATGCGGCACAGGCTGCTCAAGACTTAACGGGTGAAAAGGCAACAAAGGCTCGACGGCCGTCCGCAGAGATTCCGTGTGCCACGCTTCATTGGCATCAAGACGGATTCCGCAATGCCTGCCCATGATCCGGCGAATTCGTCGCAGGCTGTCCGCATCGGACAATCCTGCCGCACCGACTTTGACTTTGATCTGGCTGAATCCGAACAAACGCAGTTTGAGTGCGGAGAGCACCTGCGAGGCAGGGCTCTGAGAGGTCACGACTCCACTATAGGCCACCTCAGTTCGGGGCCGCGTGATGTCCGTAAAGGCGGGGTGGTCCAGGATCAGTTGGCTCACTGGCAGACCGCAGCTGCGTCCTGTGGCATCCAGCAGAGCCAGTTCCAGAGCGCAGCGGACCGAGTTCCCGAAGCACTCGCGCCGCGTCACTGCAGCCGGCGCTGCAGTCTCCGCCAGTGCCAGTTGATCAACTGCGCTGGCAGCATCAAAGGCAGCGCTGAAGTCACTGTCTGCAAGCGGTGTAAAGTCGGTACCGGACAGCTGCTGCCACGCACTGTCAATGGTTTCTCCTGTGACATAGGGGCGAGGCAATGCCTCACCCCACCCGATACTGCCGTCGCGCAGCACACAGCGAATCAGCAGAGTGTCGTTGTCGGTCCGCGTGAACGACGCGTGTCGCACTGGTTTACGCAGTGCGATGGGTACATGAAATGCGGTCAGTCGATGAATCTGCATGAAATCGTAACCCTAACCCTGATGAACGCGGAGCTGGCGAGGCGGACAAATCACCGGGCCGGCGATCAGTCCTCCAGCTCCGGAATCGGGGCCCCGGGAGGAATGTCGGCACCTTCCCAGTTCAGGCGACCGGTAGCTGAATCGAACAGCAGAATCCGGTCACGACTGCCCTCGACGGGCTGTCTGCTGGTGGCCGGCGTCAGCTGGCGATGTTCGGCAAGGACAGCAGCGTATGCCGGGTGCTGCGCCAGGTTCGTCCATTCATGGGGATCCTGCTGCATATCGTACAGTTCTTCAGAGCCATCGGCGTAACGAATGTAGCGCCAGTTGCGAGTCCGTATTCCGTGGTTGTCGTGATTGTGTGTGGTGATGGCGGGCCATGGGCGCGGAGTGTCGGGGTTCTGCAGCTGCGGCATCAGGCTGTGGCCTTCCTGGTCGGCAGGAGTCGGCAGGGAGCAGAGCTCTGCCAGTGTCGGGTAGATATCAAGCAGTTCGGCCGGTTCCTGACACACAGCTTCGCGACGAACTCCGGGACCAGCGAAGATCAACGGGACTCGTGTGGACCGATCCCACAGCGAATTTTTCCCGGTGATAAGCTTTTCGCCAAGATGCCAGCCATGGTCGGACCAGAGCACGACGATGGTGTTGTCAGCGTGAGGACTGTTCCTGAGTGCTTCCAGAATGCGACCGATCTGAGCATCGACGAAGGCTGTGGAAGCGAGATAGCTACGCACGAGGTTCTTCCACTGTTGTTGTTCCTGCAGGAACTTCAAGCGGGGCTCGGGCAGCTTCCAGTGCAGATACCAGCTGAATCGGGGGGTATCTTTGCGATCATCCGGCTGCACGGGAGGCAGCAGCAGTGAGTCTTCGGGAAACAGGTCGAACCACTGCTGAGTGACGTAACAGGGGACATGCGGCAGGAAGAAACCGGTGGCAATGAAAAAGGGCTGCGTGTGTTGCTGCTGCAGCTGCTCAATGGTCCACGTCGCCAGTTGGTAGTCTCCTTTGTCCTCGTCGCGATGCGGAAACGTACCCCAGTCAACAAGTGGATGTCTGGATGGTGTCTGAACGAGCGCCGCTTTGGGACGTGGTCCGATGCTGGATGCCGGGCCGACAACCGAGAACTCGTCATCGGCTGGGCTGCGCCCGTAAGCTCCGTGAAAGATCTTACCGGCCATACGAGTGGAGTAGCCGTGCTGACGCAGGAATCGCGGCAGGGTGACGCTGTTCTTCAGTGTGTCTGCATCGCGGAGGGCAGGCGACAGCCCATAAACACCGCTGGATGACGGCCGACGCCCGGTGAGGAGACTGCAGCGAGATGGGTTGCAGAGCGGAGACTGGCAGTGGGCATTTGCGAACAGCGTTCCGGAAGTGGCGAGGGCATCGATGGCGGGAGTGCGTGCCTGCGGATGACCATGCAGGCAGCCGATCCAGTCATTCTGGTCATCAATCGCAATCATCAGGACATTTGGTCGCCCGGGGGATGACTGCGCTGCTGTCACGCCGTGAGTGAGGAGGATGAGGACGAGATGGAGCAGCAGCCGGAGCCGTCGGTGGGTGGCGGAGTGGAGCGGACGGATTCTGCTGGGTCTGTATAGCGTTGTGTTGCAGGGCTGTGGGGGGGCTGGAGGCTGCATGTTCCGGGGGCCTGTTGCAAATGTCATGGGAAAATGTGTTGTGGGAAATCGCGGGGCTTTTGCGGTGGCCGCCGGAGATTCTCGCGAGTGCAGAGGTGCGGGGCAAACGATCGAGGGCGGCTGTGCGGTGCAGTTGTTTGCGGGCTGCTGGGGGTGGGGCAGAGAAGCGCGGGTGGTCAGCGGAGGTGCGAAATCCTGATGAAAACCCAAAAGGGGGCTCAAGAGGGTGTTTGTGGCTGCCGATAAACAGGGGGCCTGAAAATGGGGGGGTAACGAGAGTGGTGGAGTGGTGGGTGGGCAGCTTGCCTGCGGATCGCTCGCACTCTTAGGAAAACCCGAACATTCAGGCGACCGGAGACTGGACAACCGCGGCAAAAGCTGGCAGGATGTCCGCCCCCGAATTTGGAAACAGCTTTCGGGGCGTATAGCTCAGATGGTTAGAGCGCAGCTCTGATAAAGCTGAGGTCCGTGGTTCGAGTCCACGTACGCCCACTGGCTCTGGTTTGGATTCCTGGGTACCTGATTTTTCGGGTGTTTTGGGAAACTGTCTGAGCTGGCTGGTGGTAACAGGTTGGTGGATGTTGGTGGAATTGGCTTTGCTTTGTGTTGGCTCTGGTAGCTGATGCAAGGTGGGGTTGAGAAGCCGAGAAGGACTATCGGCCAGGAATTCGGGGACGTAGCTCAACTGGGAGAGCGCTGCCCTTGCAAGGCAGAGGTTGTCGGTTCGATCCCGATCGTCTCCAGTACTGAAGAAGAAAAAATAAAAATTTCTTCGACTGGGGGATTGACAGGGGCCTTAAAGCCCGGTAAAGTCCCCCGCTCGCAAAAAACAACCCTTCGGGGAACTGAGTTTTGCGAATGATCTTTGACAATCGAATGAAGTCTAAGTGGCATCTGTAAACGTTTCCGAGCGAACGACTTGGGACGAAAGTCTCAGGTTGAAAGTAAGAATCGTGTATGTTTGGCAATTGATCAAATTGGCCAGATATATAAGGGCGTGTGGAGGATGTCTTGGCGCCAGAAGGCGATGAAGGGCGTGGAAGGCTGCGAAATGCCTGGGGGAGCTGTCAAACGAGCGTTGATCCTGGGATTCCCGAATTACCGTTAGCTGAATACATAGGCTAACGGAGCGAACGTGGGGAACTGAAACATCTAAGTACCCATAGGAAGAGAAAGCAAGAGCGACTTCCCCAGTAGCGGCGAGCGAACAGGAAACAGCCCAAACCGTCGGCATGTCCGGCGGGGTTGTGGGGCTCACATGTGGAGTTACAAATCTGACGGTTAGGAGAAGCGACTGGAAAGTTGCGTCACAGAGGGTGATAACCCCGTATCCGACAACTGATCAGACTCCGTGAGAAACCCCGAGTAGGACCGGTCACGTGAAACCCGGTCTGAAGCTGGGAGGCCCATCTCCCAAGGCTAAGTACTCACTGGCGACCGATAGTGAAAAAGTAGCGCGAGCGAAAGATGAAAAGAACCCCGGAAGGGGAGTAAAAAGGACCTGAAACCACACGCTTACAAGCTGTCGGAGCACATTGTTGTGTGACGGCGTGCCTTTTGCATAATGATCCGGCGAGTTACTGTCGACGGCATGGTTAAAGCCTTCAAGGCTGAAGCCTCAGGGAAACCGAGTCTGAATAGGGCGAATTTTGTCGGCGGCGGTAGACGCGAAACCTGGTGATCTACCCATGGGCAGGTTGAAGCGCGGGTAAGACTGCGTGGAGGACCGAACTCACTAATATTGAAAAATTAGGGGATGACCCGTGGGGAGGAGTAAAAGTCTAATCAAACCAGGAGATAGCTCGTTCTCTCCGAAATAACTTTAGGGTTAGCCTTGAGCCACTGCGTCATGGGGGTAGAGCTACTGAGCTGGTTTGGGGCCCTTCCCAGGGTACCCTGCCTATCCAAACTCCGAATACCATGACGTTTACCTCAGGAGTTAGTCCATGCGGGAGAAGCTGCATGGTCGAGAGGGAAACAACCCAGATCGCCTGCTAAGGTCCCAAAAATTTGCTCAGTCACAAAGGATGTCTGAATACTGTGACAGCCGGGATGTTGGCTTAGAAGCAGCCACCATTTAAAAAGTGCGTAATAGCTTACCGGTCGAGTATTCTGGCACCAATAATGAACGGGAGTAAGCAAATTGCCGAAGCAGCGGGCTCGTCTTTTGACGAGCGGTAGGAGAGCGTCCTGAATGCATCGAAGCGATACCGAGAGGATTCGTGGAGCGTTCAGGAGTGATTATGCCGGAATAAGTAACGATAAAGCAGGTGAGAATCCTGCTCGCCGTAAGCCTAAGGTTTCCTGGGGAAGGTAAATCCGCCCAGGGTTAGCCGGTCCCTTAGTCGAGGCCGAAAGGCGTAGACGATGGAAAGCAGGTTAATATTCCTGCGCCTATTGTGGGGGACGTTGGGTGAATGAACATCGGGGTGTTGGTAACCCCCGTACCGCAAGGTCGAGCCTTCGGGCGAAGTGTTCTGCAACACAACCAAGAAAAGCCCACATAATATGACCGTACTAAAACTGACACAGGTAGGCGAGGCGCGTAGCCTCAGGCGCTCGGGAGAACGCTGGTTAAGGAACTCTGCAAATTGGCCCCGTAACTTCGGGATAAGGGGTGCCATCGAAAGATGGTCTCAGCAAAGCGGCACTAGCGACTGTTTACTAAAAACACAGGTCTCTGCGAACTCGTAAGAGGAGGTATAGAGACTGACGCCTGCCCGGTACCGGTAAGTTAATAAAGACGGTTAGCTCTCGGGCGAAGCCGGCAATTGAAGCTCCGGTAAACGGCGGCCGTAACTATGACGGTCCTAAGGTAGCGAAATTCCTTGTCGGGTAAGTTCCGACCTGCATGAATGGCGTAACGACTGGTGCACTGTCTCAATCAGCGACCCGGTGAACTTGTAGCCGTGGTGAAGATGCCACGTACCCGCACCGTGACGGAAAGACCCCATGAACCTTTACTGCAGGCTGATACTGTCACTTGGCATGTTTTGTGTAGGATAGGTGGGAGGCTAAGAAGTCGGTACGCCAGTATCGATGGAGCCATCCTTGAAATACCACCCTGAACCTGTTAGGTGTCTAACGCTGACCCGTGAACCCGGGCGGCGAACACTGTCAGTTGGGCAGTTTGACTGGGGCGGTCTCCTCCCAAAGAGTAACGGAGGAGCTCAAAGGTACCCTCAGCCTGGTTGGCAATCAGGCGAAGAGCGTAAAGGTAGAAGGGTGCTTGACTGCGAGACAAATGAGTCGAGCAGAAACGAAAGTTGGACTTAGTGATCCGGCGGTTCCGAATGGAAGGGCCGTCGCTCAACAGATAAAAGGTACTCTGGGGATAACAGGCTGATCCCGCCCGAGCGTCCATAGCGGCGGCGGGGTTTGGCACCTCGATGTCGGCTCATCACATCCTGGGGGTGAAGAAGCTCCCAAGGGTTCGGCTGTTCGCCGATTAA
>CAXBSH010000012.1:0-36959 GCA_963977705.1 uncultured Planctomycetaceae bacterium | reverse complement strand
GGAAGAGACCGACGGCGATATCCATCTGAAATACCGAGTGTTTGACGGATCCGGCTTTGCTATCCAGCCGGATGCGGTTTTTGACAACGGCTATTCCGACACGTTGAAGAAGATAATACTGGCAGCACTGGAGATGGAATCGCCCGTCAGGGACGATATTCTCTGCCAGCGCATTGCTCGGCTTCACAACATCGGTCGAACAACCAGTCGACTGCGAGATCGAGTTCTGGGGCTGATTCCGCACGTTGCGTTTACTGATGAATCAACAGGCAGGTTCCTGTGGTATCCAGGCACCCCACTGGAGTCAACAGATTATCGCTACTCGGATTCAGAAGAAGCCCGCCGACCGGTTGATCAGATCTCACTCGCAGAACTCTGTGACTTTGTCATCAGTCATCGCGAGATTCTTCAGGAATCAGATCCACCACTGGCGCTGGCTCGAATGCTGGGAATAGGCAGACTCACAGGCGCCGCAAGAGACCGGCTCAGGGAAGTAATCAGTCGAACCAAAGAACTGTCTGGCGAGTCGGAACGGGTGTAATCTGCTGTCGTTGATGCATTTGCTCAAATCTGTCTGCAACTGCACGAAACACAACGACACCCGTCAGCTGACGCTAACGCCTCGCCTGTGCGGCGGCGGGCCGTTCGGCTCGGCAGGAGCCTCGCCCTCCCAAAGGGAACTTTGCGTGCACTGACCACTGACAACCGTAATTGACGTCGAGCCCAAAAAAGTCCCACGAACAGTGCTCAGACGCAGCTGAAAGTCTCAGGTGCGAACCTGGCCGGTTCCGCGGATCACCGTTTTGTAGGTCGTCAGTTCCCGCAGGCCGCAGGGACCGCGGGCATGAAAGCGATCGGTGCTGATGCCAATTTCGGCGCCCAGACCCAGTTCGCCCCCATCGTTGAATCGAGTACTGGCGTTGATCACGACTGCCGCGGAATCAACACGAGCCTCAAAGGTGCCGGCAGCTTCCAGACAGCGAGTCACAATGGCGTCGGTATGGCCTGAACCGTATGTTGCAATGTGGTCCAGCGCCTGTTCCAGACTTTCCACAATACGGACGTTCATGATCAGCGCACCGTGTTCCGTGCGATAGTCCTGTTCGCTGGCCGAGAGGGTGGAACTGACGATCTGTCGAGCGCGTTCACAGCCCCGTAATTCGACTCCCTGCTGCTGCAGTGCAGCTGCCAGTGCCGGCCAAAGCTCATCGGCCGCTGCTGCGTGGACCAGCAGAGTTTCTGCGGCGTTGCAGACCGCCGGTCGCTGACATTTGCTGTTGATCACAATGTCGATTGCCATCTGCAGATCAGCGCTCTGGTCAATAAACACATGGCAGACACCGTCAAAATGTTTCAGTACCGGCATGGTGGCTTCACGAGTCACTCGTTCAATCAGCGCACGGCCACCGCGAGGAATGGCCAGATCGATCAGGTTGCCCAACTGCAGAAATTCACCGACCAGCGCGCGGTCGGTGGAATTCACGATCTGCACGGCCTGTGGCGGCAACTGGGCCGCAGCCAGCGTGTCGCTGATCAGGTGCCCAAGTGCCACATTTGTACGAATCGCCTCCGAACCGCCTCGCAGAATCACCGGGTTCCCGCTTTTCAGGCAGAGTGCGGCAGCGTCGATCGTTACGTTTGGACGCGACTCATAAATAAAGAACACGACTCCCAGCGGAACACGGACTCGGCTGACCTGCAGGCCATTGGGGCGGCGTTCGCCGTGAATTACTTCACCGACAGGATCGACAAGTCCGCGAATCTGATCGACTGCACCAGCCAGACTCTGGATACGCGATTCATCCAGCTTCAGTCGATCCAGCATGGCTGGGGCCATACCGGCCTGCTGAGCGGCAGCAAGGTCCAGCTGATTGGCGGCAACAAGACTGGCTGATTCCGATCGCAGAGCGTTTGCCAGCAGTTGCAGCCAGTGGTTCTTGCGAGCGGTCGTCAGCGCGGCCAGCCCGGCAACGGTCTGGCGGGCCAGTTGGGCCATCAGCTGCGGCGAGAGATCGGACGGCGAAGCAGTATTGAGTTCTGACATGAGACGAGCCGGGATGAATGGTGGCGAATGACGCCAGGTGGAAGCCTGCACCGGGAAACCGGCGAAAGCTGCTGCAGGACAGCTCAGATTGTACTGGGGAAATCCTGCGATTTCGACGGGGAATTGCGATCTGTAGCCCAGCCGCACGTCCGGGAAAAGCAGCAGCCAGGCGGGAAAATCCAGAAACTGAGAACTCGTCTTCAGCGGCTTCAAGGTGAACCGGGCAATTTCCGAAAGCGAGATCAGCGGGAGAGATCAGGGGCTTGGCCTTGATTCCCCCCGCATTTGGACGTATCTCAACGGGGCAGGATTTTCCGGGAAGACATTGCGCCCGCTCCATGCCGTAATTGCGGCGTGCTGTCGGCGTCCGGCGTTTTTCAGGCTGCTGGCGTCTGTAATACCAATTCAACAGGGGTGAAGTGTGGCACTTCCCGATCTTTCGTGGCTGCCGAATCTGCCTCCATTGTTCGTGTATGGCGGGATTCTGGTCGGTTTTGTGGTGACAAACCTGCTGCTGGCGCACCTGCTGGGCCCTCGCAAGCATACTCCCGTCAAGGACATGCCCTATGAATCGGGGATGGACCCTGTCGGGGATGCTCGGCAGCCCTTTGACGTCCGCTTCTACCTCGTGGCCATTCTGTTCCTGGTTTTCGACGTGGAACTGTTGTTTTTGTATCCATGGGCAGTAAGTGCCTATAGTGATGCTGGTGTTCCCGCAGAGCTGCGGGATACGGTTTTCGGTGTCATGCTGGTCTTCATGGCAACTCTGGCGCTCGCCTGGGTGTATGCGTGGCGGAAGGGAGTTTTTCGATGGCGGTAGGTCTTCCGGAAAACATTTTCATCACAAAGCTGGATGCAGCGGCCAACTGGGCCCGCTCAAACAGTCTCTGGCCGATGCCTTTCGCTACGGCCTGCTGTGGTATTGAGCTGATGGCCACGGCGGCATCCCGACACGACCTCGCACGCTTCGGCGCCGAAGTCATGCGTTTCAGCCCGCGACAATGCGATCTGCTGATTGTGGCTGGTCGTGTCGTCATGAAGATGCTGCCGGTCCTGCAGCGTATCTGGCTGCAGATGCCGGAACCCAAGTGGTGTATCTCCATGGGTGCCTGTGCCTGTTCGGGCGGAGTGTTTGACACTTACGCCGTCGTGCAGGGCATTGACCGTTTCATTCCGGTCGACATGTACGTCCCCGGATGTCCTCCGCGTCCCGAGCAGTTGTTGCAGGCGGTGATGGACATGCAGGCCAAGGTGCGTCGCACGGGCACTGTGATGGGCCGGGAATTCGCTATTCGCGACATGCCGTCGGGACCTGCTCCATTTGATTCGGACGAGCGTTATCGGATCGAGGATTCTCGTCTGATTCAGCTCGGTGGTTTTTCCGCGGCAGCGACCTCAGCCGGCCGCAGTGCGACTCAGGGATAAGGGGCTTCGCTGATGGTTTGTCTGACTGAGTTGCAGCAGAAGTTTGGTTCGCAGATTGCGGAAAGTCATTTCCGAGACAATCGGCGAATCGATGTTCCGGCTGCCGTAGCTCTGCCACTGCTGACCAGCCTGAAGACCGAATACGGCTTCAACATGCTGGTGGACATTACAGCGGTGGACTGGCTGGAGTACGAAGGCGCGACGGATCGATTTTCGGTGGTTTACCAGCTGCTGAATCTGGATACGGGCGAGCGTTTGACGGTCCGCGTGCCGGTCAATCTTCCGGATGCCGTACTGCCATCGGTCTACAGCCTGTGGCGCGGGGCTGACTGGATGGAACGCGAGGTCTGGGATATGTTTGGAATATCGTTTTCCGGACATCCGGATCTGCGTCGAATTCTGATGCCCGAGGAGTTTGACGCGTTCCCTCTGCGGAAGGATTATCCTCTGAAGGGACGTGGTGAACGCCACAACTTCCCCGTGATTACTCGATCCGGCAGCTGATCTGCCTGCACAGTTCAAACGACTGCCGGGCGGGTGCCTGGCAGGGTTTCCGATGGTCTTCTGGTCTGGCCACCTTCAATGCCTCTGACTCCTGTTGATACCCTCGAATCGGCATCTGCTGAACGCGAGTATGTCTGGACCCTGAATTTCGGGCCTCAGCACCCCGCCACTCACACCACGCTGCGGCTGGTCCTGACTCTGGACGGCGAAAAAGTCCTGAATGCGGTGCCGTACATCGGTTACCTGCACAGCGGCTTTGAAAAGCTGGGCGAGCATCTGGACTTCAACCAGTACGTGACCATCGTCGACCGCATGAACTATCTGTCGCCGCTGGCCAACGAGATTGCGTGGCACCACGCTGTCGAAAAACTGCTGGGGATCGAACTGACGCCTCGCTGCAGGTATCTGCGAACGATCCTTGCCGAACTGATGCGGATGCATGACCATCTGCTGAACCTGGGCACCACCGCGCTTGACCTTGGTGGGTTCACAGCCTTCCTGTACTTCTTCCAGCAGCGCGAACATATCTACGACATCGTGGAACTGGCCTCGGGGCAGCGATTCCACACCAGTTATACTCGCGTCGGTGGAGTGCTGTTCGACGTCAACACCGATTGGGTCAATCGCGTTCGTAAGTTCATTCGCGAATTCCCCAAAGTGTACGATGAAGTCGATCGGCTGCTGACCAAGAACCGGATTTTCGTGGATCGCACGAAGGGCATCGGCTACCTCAGTCGCGAAGAGGCCATCAACTTCAGTGCTGTCGGCCCGGTAGCTCGAGCCAGCGGGGTGGAGCGTGACCTGCGTCGCGATGAACCGTATCTGGCCTATGCCGATCTGGACTTTGACGTCATCTGTTCCCGCGGCGGTGACTGCTATGCTCGCTACCTTGTCCGCATGCAGGAACTGCTGGAGAGTCTGAAGATCATCGAGCAGGCCGTGGAAAACATTCCGGGTGGTCCGGTGAATATCGGCGTGGAATCGGACATGGTGCTGCCATCCAAGCCTGCGGTTTATCGCAGTATCGAGGGTTTGATTCAGCATTTCGAAGTGATCATGCCGAATCGCGGCTACGAAGTGCCTCGCGAACAGATCTACGCTGCCACCGAATCACCGAACGGCGAACTGGGCTTTTACATCGTGGGCAACGCGGAAACGCGAGCCTACCGTGCTCGGACTCGCCCCCCGTCCTACATCCATTTTTCGATGTTCCCGCATATGATCCGCAACCATCAGCTCAGCGACGTGGTGGCGGTGCTGGGCAGCATCAACATCATTGCTGCGGAACTGGACCGCTGAGGCGGCCCGTGTGTGTTCTTCTGACCCTCTGATTCCTCATTCTGGCTGACTGTTATGAGCGTTCTCAGTGAAGAGCTGCGAGAGAAGATTCGGGCGGAATTCCCCAAGTACCCGAACAAACGCGCAGTGACTCTGCCAGCCCTGCATCTCGTCCACGACACTCTGCGAGCAGTCTCCAGGGAAGCGATCGTAGAGATTGCCGAACTGCTGGAACTGCATCCGGCAGAAGTCCACGACACGATGACCTTCTACAACTTTTTCAAGGACGAAACGCACCCGCTCGGTCGGCATCGGGTGTGGTTCTGTCGCAGTATTTCCTGTGCCCTGCGTGGTGGTGAAGAGCTGCTGGAAACAGTCTGTCACCGCTATAACGTGCACCCGGGAGAAACCACGGCAGACGGTCGAATGACGGTGGAATTTGCTGAATGTCTGGGTGCCTGCGAAGGTGCTCCGTGCATTCTCGTGAATGACGTCTGTCACATGAATGTGACTCCGGATTCCGCATCCGCCCTCATTGAAAAACTCTGATTCCCTGATCAGTACCAGGAAGAGGATCCCAGTGGCCACTTTCGAACCAGCACTCTTCGCTCGTATCAATAAGCCGGACAGCGCCGCGCTGAAGACTTATCAGGCAGACGGTGGCTATTCACGTCTGAAGGAATTCCTCAGTATGGCTCCGGGCGATGTCACCAACATCGTCAAGGATTCAGGCCTGCGCGGTCGTGGTGGTGCCGGCTTTCCAACCGGCCTGAAATGGACCTTCCTGCCCAAGGATCATCCTGGTCCGATCTATCTGGCCATCAACGCTGACGAGAGCGAGCCGGGCACGTTCAACAACCGGTATCTGATGGAACTGGACCCGCATCAGTTGATCGAGGGCATTATTCTTGCCTGCCACGCCATTCGTTCGCAGAAGGCCTACCTGTACCTGCGATATGAATACGGGACCAGCTATCGCGTACTGGACGCCGCAATTCGGGAATGTCGAGCCGCTGGAATTCTGGGGACCAATATTCTGGGCACCGGAGTCAACTGTGATATTGTCCTGCACCGTGGTGCCGGAGCCTACATCTGCGGTGAAGAGACCGGCCTGATTGAAAGCCTGGAAGGCAAGCGCGCATGGCCTCGAATCAAGCCGCCCTTCCCCGCCATCGAGGGTCTGTTCCGCAAACCGACGATTGTGAACAACGTCGAAACGCTCTGCTGTGTGACTCAGATCCTGTATCGTGGTACCGAATGGTTCAAATCGATTGGTGTGCCACCGGATCCGAATAACCCACGAGATCCCGGCAGCTATGGTCCCAAACTGTACTGTGTCAGTGGCCATGTCAACCGCCCCTGCTGTGTGGAACTTCCGCTCGGCGTGACAGCTCGCGAGCTGATCGAAGAGCATGCCGGTGGTGTCTGGAAGGGACGACGGGCCAAGGCCGTGGTTCCCGGTGGCATCAGCATGGGTTTTCTGTCGTCCAGTGAACTGGACACAAAGCTGGACTTCGCCGGCCCTGGACGCGTGGGCTGTCTCGGGCTGGGCACGGCCGCGGTCGTGGTGGTGGACGATCAGACCAGCATGGTGGATGTGCTGTACAACTGCTGTCGCTTCATGTCGCACGAATCCTGTGGCCAGTGTACTCCGTGCCGTGAAGGCACGGCGTGGATGACAAAAATCCTCGAGCGTATCCGGACGGGTCAGGGTCGCAGTGAGGATCTGGACCTGCTGCTGGAGGTAGCGGGGTCCATGGGAATTATTCCGGGCACAACAATCTGCGGTCTGTCGGACGGTGCCGCGTGGCCGGTGAAGAATGCAATCAACAAGTTCCGCGGTGAGTTTGAAGACTACATCCGCAGTCGTCGGGCATCCGTGACTTCTGCTCAGAAGCTCATGGCTGTTCACTGAAGATAACCGCTCTTAACCGGACAGTTCTGAATTCAGTTCTGAATTACAGCGATCAGGGACCAGCATGGCCACGGTGACAATCAACGGTAAAGATGTGGAAATCGGCTCGAACGAGCGTCTGAACTGCATTCAGGCGGCTTCGAAGGCTGGTGTTGAGATTCCGGCCTACTGCTGGCACCCTGCGCTGTCAGTGGTGGCCAGCTGCCGCATGTGTCTGGTGGAGGTCGGTGATAAAAAGCCGGACGGCACAGTGGCCATGCAGCCTAAACTGGTGCCAGGATGTCAGACACCCGTGAAAGACGGCACAGTCATTATCGCGGACAGCCAGAAGGTAAAGGACGCTCGCAAAGCGACTCTGGAATACCTGCTGCTGAATCATCCGCTCGACTGTCCGACGTGCGACCAGGCGGGTGAGTGTTACCTGCAGGACTACAGCTTCGACTACGGTCGTGGCTACAGTCGGCTGAACGAGCCAAAGAACATCAAGCCGGACAAGGACTATATCGGCGATCAGATCACGCTGTTCACCGACCGCTGCATCATGTGTACTCGCTGCGTCCGGTTTACTCGTGAAGTCAGCGGGTCAGCTGAACTGCAGGTTGTCAGCCGTGGGTCGCATGAAGAGATCGACATTTTTCCAGGTCACCCGGTAAATAACCCGCTGGCCGGAAATGTGGTGGATCTGTGCCCCGTGGGTGCCCTTTGCAGCAAGGACTTCCTGTATCAGCAGCGCGTGTGGTGGCTGAAGAGCACCAATTCGGTGTGTCAGGGCTGCAGCACGGGCTGCAGCGTGACTGTTGACCAGAACGAGGACCGTGTGTATCGGCTGAAGCCGCGGCACAACGAACTTGCTCAGGGTCACTTCATGTGCGATGAAGGTCGCTTTGGCTGGAAGTACACGCATTCCGAGCAGCGTCTCACGGCCCCGCAGACTCGCAGCAACGGCCATGCGGCCCCGCTGTCATGGGAGGATCTGCTGGTCTCGGTCCGGTCTGCCCTGCAGAAGGCCGCCTCTGGCAAACAGTCCCTGGCAGCCGTTCTGTCTCCGTGGATGACGGTTGAAGAAGCGTGGATGCTGGCTGTCTTTATGCGTTCGATTTCGCCGCAGGCGGTACTGGCCGTCGGCCCGGTGCGAGTCGAGGGCAGTGACCAGCATTTCCCGCAGGACCTGCGTGGCAACGTTGTTGAGCCTGTGAAGTTCACGATTCGAGCTGAGAAGTGTCCGAATCGGGCTGGAGTCCAGGCCGTTGTTGCACACTTTATGAACGATCCGATGCCCTACGAGGAGTTGCTGCGACTGGCGTCCAGTGGAAAGTTCTCTGCTGTCTATCTGACCGGCGGAGATCCTCAGGGCTGGATTTCCGAACTGCAGGCCGAAGCATTCAGTGACGTCGAGACTGTAGTGCTGCAGGACTGCCTGCCGTCACCAGTACTGCAGCACGCGACGCACATCCTGCCGTCTGCTACGTTTGTGGAGCGGGACGGAACGGTTGTCAATCATCGTGGTCTGGCCCAGCTGATCCGTCGCGCGGTGCGCGGTCCGGACGGCAGCCGCCCCGATTCACGAATTCTCTGGGAACTGTCCGGACGCAGTGGTCTGTTCCAGGCAGAGGCACTGCGGGCTGAAATTGCTGCGGCAATTCCAGCTCTGACCAACCTGACGGATCCTGCAATCCGAACCACTGGAGTGCTGTTGGGGGCCCCTCAGCCCGCGGCCGCTCAGACCACCTGATCTCTGCTGAAAACACGACACTGACCTGTGACACTTCGAATCTGACCCTGTTTACTCTGAGTGACAGACTGCCATGCCGGAACTGCTGATCACGATTATCACTATTGCTGTCGTCGTCGGGGCGATCCCGGGCGTCTGCAACTATCTGATTCTGCTGGAGCGTAAGCTGTCTGCGTGGATGCAGGACCGAGTTGGTCCGAACCGCGTGGGTCCGCTGGGTCTGCTGCAGCCTCTGGCGGACGGTGTCAAACTGCTGCTGAAAGAAGAAGTGATCCCGCCGCACGTCGATCGGATCCTCTTCCTGATTGCTCCCGGACTTTCCGTCTTCACTGCTCTGCTGGCTTTTGCTGTGGTTCCATTCGGCCCTGTCGGTGCTGAAGGTGCTCCCAGCTTCCTGCGATTCATCATTGCCCCGGGCATTGATATTGGACTGGTGTTTATCTTTGCGGTGGGCAGCCTTGCAGTGTATGGCGTGGTGCTTGGTGGCTGGGCATCCAACAACAAGTACAGTGCCCTCGGCGCCTTACGCGCCAGTGCTCAGGTTGTCAGCTATGAAATCCCACTCGGCATGTCGGTGCTTGGAATCGCACTGATGTCCGGGACCGTCAATCTCGAAGAGATCATGCAGCGTCAGATCTCAGGTGGTTTTGCCGCGTGGAATATCTGGTTCCAGCCACTTGCCGCACTGTTGTTCTTTACGGCCTCGCTGGCCGAAGCCAATCGTCTGCCGTTTGACCTTGCTGAGTGTGAGCAGGAACTGGTGGGTGGCTGGCATACGGAGTACAGCGCTCTGAAGTGGGCGTTGTTTTTCCTGGGTGAATACACGCACATGATCACGATCAGCTTTTTAACTTCGATCCTGTTCCTTGGTGGCTGGCATCTGCCTGGCATTGCCGAACCGGACAGTGCATATCCTCTGGCGTGGCTGGTCAAGCTGCTGGTGCTGATGGGGAAGGCCTTTTTCTTCATCTGCGTGATGATCATGCTTCGCTGGACGATTCCTCGTTTTCGCTTTGACCAGCTGATGGAGCTGGCATGGCGAGTCATGATTCCGCTGTCTCTGGCAAATCTCCTGATGGTGATGTTCGTGCGTCATTTTGAACTGAGCAACTGGTGGATGCTGCCCGGTTCTGGTGCGTTGTTTGCGGCCTGGGGAATGATCAGTGCCAGTCTGCGAGAAGCAGAACGGCGCTCTCGTCCGGGATATGTTCGTCGGAAAAAAGTGGATGCTCACCATGATGGTCACGCAGCCGGTCACGCGGCTGCTCACTAGTGCTGAGAAAGTGCAGAATCATGTCTGAAACAGCAAAGAAAAAGAATGTCCGCTGGGTGGAGGAGCCGGAACTTGGGTTCTGGGAATCCACCTTCGTGCCGGCCATCATGCAGGGTTTGAAAACCACGCTGAAGCACGTGCTGGATGGCAACCCGGTGACTCAGCAGTTTCCGGAAGTCAAACCCGAACTGCCTCTGCATTACCGCGGTGTGCATCGTCTGAATCGTGACGAGAAGGACCGGGTCAAGTGTGTGGCGTGCATGATGTGTGCCACGGCCTGCCCGGCTCGCTGCATCACGATCGAAGCTCAGGCCGCACCGCCTGAGTGGCCGGATCGTGACAAGTTTCCGAAATCCTTCGTACTTGACGAATTGCGCTGCATTTACTGCGGCATGTGCGAGGAAGCCTGTCCGGTGGATGCCATCGAACTGACTCATATTTACGACCTGACCGGCGAATCGCGATCTGACCTGATGTACGACCGCGAAAAACTGCTCGGTGTCTTTGACCGAACCAAAAACGATCCGCGCGACCCGGTGCGAACCGGTCGCGGCAGATTGGGACCAGCTTCTGAATTTGTGCAGTTGCCCGCTGTCGGGCCGGCCACGAATGTTCCAACCAGCGATCGTTCAGCGAAGTCAGAAGCAGCCGGTGTGATTCGCACAACCGGTCGGGAGGGACAGCAATGAATGAGTGGATGCAGCAGCACCCCGCCTCCATCGGCGGACTTGTGCTGTGGGCGATCGGCCTGTTGTGGCTGATGCCATCGGGAAAATCTGACAAAGCCCGTCCCGGCCTGCCCGGGATTCTGCTGGCCGTGGCCGGTGTCGTGGCCTTCTGTCTTGGTGCCGGACGCGGAGTTGATACTCTGCAGTCCGAGGTGATGTTCTGGTCATTTGCACTGACAGCGCTCGTCTGCGGTGCCCTGATGATTACCTCCCGAAACCCGGTCTACGGCGCTCTCTGGTTTGCTCTGGCAACCCTTGGCACCTGTGGATTGTTCATGCTGCAGAGTGCCCCGTTCCTTGCTGCTGCAACTGTGATTGTTTACGCGGGTGCTGTGATCGTCACGTTCCTGTTCGTCATCATGCTGGCACAGCAGACCGGTTCAGCCGGTTATGATCGACGCGGGCAGTTCGGGATCCCGGCTGTGCTGTCATCATTTGTCCTGCTGGGTGTGGTCGTGTATCAACTGCAGTCGGCACCGCTCCAGATTAACCGTCCGGAGACTCCTCAGGTCGCGGAAGCCGGTGGTGCTGTCGGCAGTCGGGGTGGTGGTTCCATGACCAGTCCTCCGGCTTTGCCCTCACCCGATGCTCCAATCAATCCACCGCCACCACCGTCCGTACCGGCACTGCTCAGCCGAGCGACAGCGGAAACTCCCGTCGGCAGCATGAAGGGCCTCGGGCGTTCGTTGTTTGGCGACTATCTGTTCGCGGTCGAGCTGGCTGGAACGATTCTGCTGGTCGCCAGCATTGGTGCAATCGCCATTGCTCCACGGCGTGAAGAAGGAGCCCTGTGATGTCAGAAATCACACCACTGAATTATGAAGAGCTGCGTTCGCTGATGGTGGCGGCAGGCCTGTTTGTTCTTGGAGCAATCGGGTTCCTGACTCGCCGCAATCTGATTCTGCTTGTGTTGTCAGCCGAACTGATGCTGCACGGGGTTTCTCTGAGCCTCGTAACCTTCGGGAAGATTCATCAGAATCAGGAAGGCCAGGCGTTCACGATTTTCGTTCTGACAGTTGCTGCCTGCGAAGCGGGGCTGGCTCTGTCGCTCGTGCTGGCACTGTACCGCCAGACTCATTCTCTGGATATCAGGCTCTGGTCCGAGCTGCGAGAGTTCGACGTGCCATCACCGGTCTCAGTCGATGCTGCGGGAGCGTCATCGCTGACTTCCGGATATGACGGAATTCCACTGCTGACACCTGCGGGTGTGCAGCCTCGGGAACTACCAAAGACAGTGAATGCGGACCCCAAACGCCCTGACCGGACTCCTGTATAGCGTGCTCAACTGAGCTCTGACCTGACTGGCTGGAAGATTTTCTCATGTCTCAAGACTTGCTGGCACCACTGCTCTGGTTGATCCCTGCGGCACCTCTGTTGTCTGCGATCACCACCGCTTTGCTGGGTCCTAAACTTCTGAAGTACCGCAGTCATATTCCCTGCTGGTCGGCGCTGGCGGTGTCCTTCGCAGCCTCGCTGGCTCTGCTGATCATGCTGCCTCAGCAGACTGCAACGACAGTTGGTGGATTCATTCCACCGGCCGATCTGGTGGCAGCGCCAGGCGCGGCAAACGCCGACACAGCAGCTGCTGCGGCTGAACCGCAGACGGCTGCTCCAGCGGTACCTTTACCGGTTAACCGACCGGAGGTGGTGGTTTACATCGGCGAATGGATGTCCCTCGAACCTGCGCCCGACAAAGCTGACGTCGATGTAACTGCCGACATACCCTCAAAAAATCGACAGCGCCGTGGACTGCGAGCTCCCCTGGAACTGCGTGTGGATTCCATTTCCTCCATCATGCTGGCCATGGTGACGGGAGTCAGTCTGCTGGTTGCACTGTTTGGCTCGGGGTATATGCACCACGATGCCGGCTACCCGCGATTCTTCGCCGCGGTATCCATGTTCGTCTTCTCGATGTGCATGCTGGTAATGTCCAACAGCTTTGTGATGCTGTTTGTCTTCTGGGAAATGGTGGGGCTCTGCAGTTATCTGCTGATTGGATTCTGGTTCCGCAAGCCTTCGGCCGCTGCTGCTTCAAAGAAGGCTTTCGTTCTCAACCGGATCGGCGACTTCGGACTGATCATGGGTATCTTCCTGATCTGGACGAACTTCGGCACAGTCGAATTTGCAGGAGTTCTAAGCAATACCCAGCGACTGCAGGAGTTGGCAGCAGAGAACAGCAGTGTCATCACCCTGATCTGTTTCTGTCTGTTTCTGGGTGCCATGGGCAAGTCGGCTCAGTTCCCTCTGCAGGTCTGGCTGCCGGATGCGATGGAAGGACCGACTCCGGTCAGTGCTCTGATCCACGCTGCCACCATGGTCACAGCCGGCGTGTATCTCGTGGCACGCTGCACACCGCTGTTTGTGCTGGCACCTCAGGCTCAGTTGCTGGTGACAGGAACTGGCGCCGTGACCGCTGCTCTTGCCGCCCTCATCGCTCTGACTCAGACAGACCTGAAACGCGTGCTCGCGTATTCCACGGTCAGCCAGCTCGGCTTCATGTTTATGGCTCTGGGCTGTGGTGCTGCCGATCCGAACCTTGCCAGTATGGCTGTGACGGCCGGCATGTTTCACCTGTTTACTCATGCCTTCTTCAAGGCACTGCTGTTCCTTGCTGCCGGCAGCGTGATGCATGCAATGGGCGATGTCATCGACATGCGTCGCTTCAGTGGACTGCGACGAGCGCTGCCGATCACCCACTGGACGTTTCTCGTCGGTGCCGCCGCCCTTGCCGGAGTCCCTCTGCTGGCCGGGTTCTGGAGCAAAGACGAGATCCTGGCAGTGCTGATGGCAGCGTCCCGAACGGGTGAGCACCGTGTGTTCTTCGGATCTGTGCTGGTGGTCGCATCACTGACAGCACTACTGACCGCCTTTTACACATTCCGCGCCTACTTCATGACCTTCTGGGGCCCGGAGAAATTTCCCGAAGAGGCCGGGCATCACCCGCATGAAGCGACTCCGATCATGGCCTGGCCGCTGCGAATCCTGGCCGTTGCCGCTCTGCTGATCGGGCTGGCAGTTGGACCGACTCATCTGTTCGGCAACACGCTGACAAAGACCGTCGGTCTGACGCCCTTCGAAGCTCATTTTCACCTTGATGTCATGGCACTCAGCGTCGTTATCGCAACGGCCGGCATCGGACTCGCGTGGATGCTGTACGTGGCGATGCCACGAGTCCCGGCAACCATTGCCACGGTGCTGAAGCCCTTCTATGTGCTGTCGCAGGGCAAGTTCTACCTTGATGAAATCCTGTACGTCCTCGTTGTTCTTCCACTGCGAGGAATTGCCTTCCTCTCAACTCTGTTTGACCGTCTGGTCATCGATGGCATCATTGACTCGATCGGTACTGTCCCACGAGTTCTTGGTGATCGAGTCCGTTCACTGCAGGGTGGTGTTGTTACGGCGTATGCCGGATTGATGTGGGTGGGTCTGGTTGTTCTGGTTGTTGTCTGTCTGAGTATTTCCTGAGCGATCAGGAACTGCAGCAGTCCCTGTTATTCTGGTCCGTTCTCTGCATTCAGCCTTCGGCGCAAGATTCATGCAAGCACTTCTTTTCCTTGTCCTGATTGTTCCCGCTGCGACTGCAGTGCTGCTGATGCTGTTCCGCTCGTCGCTGGCGGTGGACAACTCAAGATGGGTTGCTGTCTGTGGCTCAGCGGCAACTCTGCTGCTGTCTGTCTTTCTGCTGGCCAGCTACTACGCCACGGGACCGGCAGCTCTGGAGTCAGGTCGCGAACCCCGCGCCTCCAGTGCTCCGGCTGAAGCCGTCATCCGACCTAAGATCGAGTATGTGCAGCCGTGGCTGGACACAGGTCGTCTGAAAATTGAATTGTACTTTGGAATTGATGGCATCAGTGTCACGATGATCGCACTGACAGCCCTGCTGACAGTTTCAGCAGTACTCATTTCCTGGGAAGCCATCCGTGATCGCGCCGCAGAATTCTATGCCGCGCTGCTGCTGCTGCAGACGGGACTGATCGGAGTGTTCTGTTCATTCGACCTGCTGCTGTTCTACGTGTTCTTTGAAATGACGCTGATTCCGCTGTTCTTTCTGATCGCAGTCTGGGGCGGACGCGATCGCAAGTGGGCGGCCGTCAAATTCTTCCTGTATACTCTTGCCGGCAGTCTTGTGACGCTGTCCGGCCTGCTGTACCTCGTGCTCTACGTCTCCAGCCAGGGTGTGCCCCTCAAGAACCCCACCAACCTACCCGCTCTGACGGCGTGGCTGAAACAGAATCCACTGCCGGAAGCTCTGCAGACCGCCTTGTTTCTGGCGGTCTCTGCCGGGTTCCTCATCAAGGTGCCGGTCTTCCCCTTCCATACGTGGCTGCCCCTCGCACACGTGGAAGCACCAACGGCCGGCAGTATTGTGCTGGCAGGTGTCCTGCTGAAACTTGGTACCTACGGCTTTCTGCGTTTGTGTCTGCCACTGTTCCCCGACGCAGCAGTCGCAATTGGCCTGCCGGTGATCGGACTGCTGTCCGTGATTGGAATCATCTACGGATCGCTGTGTGCACTGGCCCAGAGCGATATCAAGAAACTGGTGGCCTACAGTTCCGTTGCCCACCTTGGATTCTGCATGCTGGGGCTGTTTGCCCTGAATCTGGAAGGTATCACTGGCAGTGTACTGCAGATGATCAACCATGGTCTTTCCACGGGTGCCCTGTTCATTATCGTCGGGATGATTTACGAACGCTATCACACCCGTGAAATGTCCGAACTGGGAGGTCTGGCGTCGAAGCTTCCGGGAATCGGTATCAGCATGGTCTTTATTTCCATGTCCAGCATCGGACTGCCGGGCCTGAATGGGTTTATCGGCGAGTTTCTGTCGCTGGCCGGTATGTTCAAGGCTAACCCGCTGTATTCTGCGCTCGGTACGACCGGTGTGATTCTGGGAGCCTGGTACCTGCTGACTGCAGTACAGAAGGTCTTCTTCGGGAAGCTGCGTGAGCCGCACCATGGTGACCATGGTGACCATGAAATTGAAGACATGAATGCTCGTGAATTCCTGGCCCTGTTCCCTCTGGCGGCACTGTGCCTGTTCATCGGAATTCGCCCGGGCCCGCTGATGGATATCATTCGACCGGACGTGGAACTGGTCGTTGATCGGATTGCTCATGTTTCAGCCGGCCCCGTACCCGGAGCACCGGTGCAGCCTGCTGCGGAAACCACAGAGCCTGCTCAGGCTGCTCTGTAACCTCCACTTTGTAAATCACTGGTTCCATTCTGTTCTGATTTCTCTGTTGTCGAGACACTGCCGTGCCCGCATTTAATGAACTGAACCAGGCAGCCGGACTGATCATTCCTGAGATCATTCTGATTGCCACGGTCTGTATCATGTTCCTCACTGCCCCGTTCCTGGTCAGTGAAAACGGAAGTTCAGCAGCCGGTCTCAAGCATCGCTGGGGAGCCTTGACTCTGCTGGCGCTGTTATGCTCGACATTCGCATGGCTCAAATCGCCACTGACGGACGGCTCGGTCGGACCATTCGAAGTGGATGCATTTGCATGGTACATCCGTGGTATCGCTCTGGTCTCCGGGTTTCTGCTGACTCTGATCCTCTGGGATCAGACCGACGACACGCATGCGGCCGAGAATTTCGCCTGTCTGCTGGCGACAATTGCCGGCACCTCGTTTGTCGCCCTCGCCAATGATCTCATCGGCATCTTTCTGGGCCTTGAGCTGGTCAGCATCCCGACTTATATCCTGTTGTACCTTGGCCGATCCGACTGGATGTCTCGTGAAGCCACGATCAAGTATTTCCTGCTGAGTATCTTTTCGTCAGCCATGGTACTGTTCGGGCTGGCATGGATTTACGGCATTGCCGGCACAACCAACCTGTCGGCCATCGCTGACAGGGCACATCGCGCCATTCCCGGCTTCGAGCATGGGATGCTGCTGGTGGCCCAGATCATCATGATTGCCGGTATCAGCTTCCGTCTGACTGCAGTGCCCTTCCACTTTTATGCCCCGGACGTCTTCCAGGGAGTGGCCCCCTCGGCATCTGCCATGCTGTCGTTCGTTCCGAAAGTTGTGGGTTTTGCGGCGCTGCTGCAGATCCTGCCCCTGTGTGCCGGAGCTGATGGGATTGCCGCATGGGCTCCCACAAAGAATCAGGCATGGCTGTTTTCCACCATGGCCCTGATCACGATGACTTTTGGCAATGTGATGGCATTTCGGCAGACCAGTGTGCTGCGTATGCTGGCATGGTCCAGCATCTCTCACGCCGGTTACATGCTGGTGGGTCTGGCAGTGGCGACGCAGCATGGCGGCGAACACCCGAACGAAGCCAGTGGACAGGCAGCCCTGATGTTTTATCTGCCGATTTACGGCCTGATGTCGATCGGTGTCTTTGCCGTACTGGCCGCTGCCGGAAATCGCTCCCGCATGCTGCGGTCTCTTGAAGATCTGCATGGACTCAGCCAGACACGACCAGCTCTCGCCCTCGCCATGGCTGTCTGTGTGTTTGGCCTGAGCGGCCTGCCTCCGACCGGCGGATTCCTTGGGAAGCTCAACCTGTTTGTGGCTGCGTGGGTCGTCAACAGCCAGCTCAGTCGGACGCTGGCTATCGCACTTGCCGCCAATGCAGTGGTGGCAGCAGCCTACTATCTGAGACTGATCGGCCTGATGTACTTTGAAACTCCGAAGACCATTGTGGAACCGGAGCCTCGGCCTGCATCAGCAGTTGCCGGTGCCTTCTGTGCCGTCTCTGCTCTGCTGTTGTTCGCCAGCCCGCAGTGGCTTTGGAACGCGGCAGCAGCAGCCGTCAGCCTTGTGACAGCCTGAACAGCACAGCAGCATCCCATGGACCCCCTGACTCAACAGATCCTCAGCCTGCGTGGCCCGAGGAATGTTGTGGACCCGTCAGTACCATGGCTGTTTCTGAGCGAGCCTGAGTATTCGCGAAATGGAAAAGTCGAGCCTGTCTCAACGATCTTCCTGACCAATCGCGAATGTCCGTTTCACTGCCTGATGTGCGACCTCTGGCAGAATACTTTGACTGAGTCGGTAGCTCCCGGCAGGATTCCTGCGCAGATCGACTTCGCGCTGCTGCGGCTGCCCGCTGCACCTCATGTTAAGCTGTATAACAGCGGAAATTTCTTTGACGCCGCCGCAATTCCTCGCCACGATCTCCCGGCTATCGCCTCGCGGGTACATGGCTTTGAAACAGTAATCGTTGAGAATCACCCACGCCTCTGCGATCAGCGCTGCGGTCAGTTTCAGCAACTCTGTGGCACTCAACTCGAAGTGGCACTCGGACTGGAAACCGCTCACGAACCCACACTCACGCGGCTCAATAAGCAGATGACACTGGCTGACTTCGAAATAGCCTGTCAAAGACTGCTGCAGCAGCAGATCCTGATTCGCAGCTTTGTCCTGCTGAAACTTCCGTGGAGCAGCGAACAGGAGGGTATTGAGCATGCCCTGCAGTCCATTCGCTTTGCTTTTGACTGCGGTGTCACCTGCTGTTCCGTGATCCCTGTGCGCACAGGAAATGGGATGCTGGATCAACTGCAAAACGCCGGGCAGTTTGAACCTCCAAAGCTGTCTTCGCTTGAAATCGTGCTGCGGGAATCCCTGAACTGGAAGCGCGGGCGCGTCTTCGCTGATCTGTGGGATGCAGCGCGATTCGCAGACCAGCCTGCCGATACGGACCAGCAGATGCAGCGTTTGCTGCAGATGAATCTCACCCAGCAACCAGCCTGACACTCAGAATGCAAGCCTGTCGACTCGCAGCGTGCCGTTGCCGAATAACCCTGTTCGCAGCACTGACTGATCTGGTGGAAAGTCACTTCCGTCTGCTGCCGGCACTGCTTAGATTCCGTGATCCTGCTCAGGAATTCCCCGGGAGATGAAGTGCCATGCAGTCGCCTGACAGTCTACTGAATGTGCTGGACTATCTGGTCATCGCCGCCTATCTCATTGGCACTGTTGTGCTCGGCCTGAAGATCGGCGCGAAAGTCAGTGGCGGAGCCGATTTTTTTCTGGCGGGGCGGCAGCTGCCATGGTGGGCCATCGGCATGTCACTCGTTGCGACGGACATCGGTGGTACCGACATTATCGGCGCTGGTGGCGCTGCCTACAGACATGGCCTGGCAGTCGCGAATTTCGAATGGATCGGGTGTATTCCGGCCATGATTCTGGCAGCGTTTTTCTTTATCCCGTGGTTCTATCGGGCAGGAGTCAGCACGATCCCGGAATTTATTGAGCTGCGGTATGGCCTGCCTCCACGTATCATTCTGGCCTGCTGCTGGTTGATTTTCATGGCCTGCAATCTGGGAATCATGCTGCTGGCATCTGCTCGGCTGATGTCATCAATGCTGGGCTGGGATCCGCAGATGTGCATTCTGGTCACTGCCGGACTTGTCGGTATCTACACCTATGCCGGCGGATTGGCAGCAGTTGTCTACACGGATGTGCTGCAGTGCATTGTGATGATTGCCGGCTGTCTGCTGGTACTGGCTGTCGGTATGGCTAAGGTTGGTGGCATCAGTGGTCTGCAGGCTGCCATTGAACAGGCGGAACAGCGACGAGCTGCAGTGACTCAGCAGACGACAGAAGCATCGTCGACGCCACCAGCTCCGGTCTCCTCAGCCACCTTAGCCGGCTGGCCGGATGCAGCAGCCTCAAGAATGTCGCTGATACTGCCCGCTGATACGCCTACACCCTTCCCGTGGCCAGGTATTCTGTTCGGGCTGGCGATGATCCTGAGTCCCGCCTACTGGATCGGTAATCAGGCCATCGTACAGCGTTCGCTTGGAGCACGCAGTGAGTTTGAAGCACAGGCATCGTACGTCTGGGGAGCTGTGCTGAAGAATATCATTCCTCTGATTGTGGCCATTCCCGGACTGATTGCTTTTGCACTGATTCCGGACCTGCCTGATGGTGATACGGCGATTCCTCGACTTGTCACGGAAGTTCTTCCGGCCGGAGCTCGCGGTATTTTCATTGCCGCCTTTCTTGCCGCACTCATGTCCAGCGTCGATTCATACGTCAATTCTGCAGCTGCACTGTTGTGCAAAGACCTGTATCAGAGACTGCTGCGACCAGCAGCAACCGACGAACAATTGCTGCGTATCGGACGGATTGCCACCGTGCTGCTGGTACTCTGGGCCATTCTGTTTGCTGAAATCCTGATGCGAATCGATCAGGGCTCAGGAATCTATGTCATCTTTCAAACGCTCATGTCCTTCTTCCAGGGGCCGGCCTTCGCCATTTTGCTGCTAGGTATTCTCTGGAAACGCGCCACAGCATTTGCCGCAACCGTCGGACTACTGAGTGGTATCTCCACTGCCATCAGTCTGTTTGCCCTGAACCAGCCGGCCGTCTGCAGTCTGCTGCAGATCCGCCCGCTGTTTCGAATCTCAGACCCGTTTCTGTACTTTTCCATCTGGGCATTCATCGTGACTGTGCTGGTAATGGTTGCTGTCAGCCTGCTGTCAAAGCCTGCTCAGACGGTGGCTCTCAAGCGGCACGGCATAGTGCCCTGACACTGCTGGCAGCCTCCTATCCACTTATCATGGATCAACCACAAATCATGCGCGCACCTGCAGGTTGCAGTATGATGGGGTTGGCGAAAAACGCACTCGATACTGCTTCCGTGCCAGGAAAAACACAACCGCTCAGACGCAAACGACAATACCCCAACACGCACCCCCATGGGCGGAACGTTGACAGCCACCGGTGAGTCACCCAACGCAACTTTCAACCGCACGAAAAACAACACCCGTCAGCGTCCTCCCCTGGGACCACCGAGCACCAGCTCGGGAACGGCGTGGCACGCAAACACTCGTCAGCTTATGCTAACGGCTCGCCTCGGGGGCCTTGAACGCAGTGGACGACACGGGCTGAAGCCCATGCTACGACTACCGAGCACCAGCTCGGTGATGGCAGCACAACACCACCCGTCAACTGCCGCTAACGGTTCGCCTGTACGGCGGTGGGGCCGTTCGGCTCGGCAGGAGCCTCGCCCTCCCAAAGGAAACTTTGCGCGCACTGACCACTGACCACTGACCACTGACCACTGACCAAACACCGCGCACAGCATTTTACCTGGAGCCCTGATCACTGGCAGCAGCTGCAGTCACTGCTTCGCAGCTGCCCGAAGTTTTCGCAGCGTTTCCGGGATGTCCCGACGGAACGGCTGAATCGCCGCAGCGTGCTCCACTGATTTCAGCCCAATTGACTGATCCCCCGCCTGAAACTCAGCCAGACCGCGAATCAGCCAGTCCTCAGAGCTTCTGCGCAGCTTCGTCAGTTGCTGTAACGGAAACACTGCCTCCCCGAATCGACGCTGCTGCAGCAGTGAATCCCCCTGAACAAACAACGAATTCACTCGACCACCGGAGCTGAGGTGAGGATCCCGCAGCGCAGCCACTGCCTGCTGTTCAGCAGTCCGCAGATCCCCATCTTCCCACAGCAGCCTCGCAAGCGCCGCATGGACCTCTCCGTCAGCCGCGGCTGTTCGCACAAGACTCGCCAGTTCCCGGACAGCTCGGCGACGAAACTCCGCGGACAACTCGGCCGAAGGGGCTCTGGAAGAAAATTCCGCACATGCCAGAGCATGACTTCGCTGCAGTTCCAACGAGGTCACCGCACTGACATCACCGAAAGGCATTAAGTCGGCAGTCTGGACATCGTAAGTTGCCTTCAGCTGCTCACGATGCAGACCGATTCGATGATGAGTGAACGCGATGTGCGGGATGTCGGTCGCAACCTGCGGCATGTGACAGGCGATACAGTTGTCCTGTGGTACCGTTGCCTGCCTGTCAGCCACAGTCTCTCCACAGGCACCTTCTGCATGACACTGCAGACAACGGCTGCGATAGTCCGTCACAACCACAGCCGCAGCCCCTGTCGCAGCGGCTGTTGTCGCTGGGTGACCGTCGTGGCAGGTCACACACGTGAGCGACTCAGAAGCCTGCCAGCAGCGACTGGCCGCCATCTGATCAGAATGCCCCGTCACTTTCATCTGGCCATCAGCTGCACTGAGAAACCAGTCGATCCGCACATTCGTCAACGGTTCACCAGGAACAAAGTCCGCTGCCTGCCTGTCGCGAAGGGTAACCGTTGCATCACCACGCAGGTGACACTGAGCACAGATGGCGTCCTGCAGATCGCGAGACAGCTTTGCGGGATTGACAATTGAATCCTCGGCATCACTGATCGCTTTTCCTGACCTTCGTCCCGCTCGCTGCACCGCAACATGCTCTGCACCAGGACCGTGGCAGCGTTCACAACCAATCGCAGTTTCACCGATCCGCAGGCGGTGAAACGCCCCGTCGACAGACTCAATGCTGCCGCAGTGACAGATCAGACAGCCGGTATCGACCGGTCGCTCGAAGCCGAGATGCTCAGCATGATCATATCCCGGCGACATGCTCCAGGAACCGGTCGACGAATACCATGTCAAAGGTGATTCCGTCAGGAACCCGTCCAGTTCGGCAAGGTATGTACGACTGTGCCGACCCGACCCGACAAGATACTTCAGCTGAACATCAATCGTTGGCGGGGCGGCCTGGGTATCAACCAGAGTTTCAGAATGCCACAGCTCACCGTTCTTCTGCCGGGACTGATAGCGACGTCCGGAAGCGGCGTGCAGATGGTCACCATCTGCGGGTTCCGGGCCCGACATGGCCACACTCATCGCCTTACTGTGCACGGACTGCAGCCACGACCGATGCTGATTATCATGACATTCCAGACAGCTTTCCGTCCCCGCCCACTGCGGTGCGGCAACGTCCGTGTGGATCGCAGTGCTGGCAGAATCTGAGTCAGAGACAACGGTACGGCGGTCCTTGCTGCCCTGCCACAGTAATCCCGTCAGTAGCGCAGCAAGCACGGCAGCGATCAGCAGTTTGAATTTCATGGCACACAATTCCTCTGCCCACAGGCTGCCGCGAGGGTCGCCTGAAATGACCAGCTTGCTGGAGCTTTCCACCTCGATTGTCTTATGATACCGCTGGTCATGATTCTTTGCCCGGTAAATCGGAGTTTCAGCATGCCCTTTTTTCAGCGTTCATTGCTGTTTGTGTTTCTTCTGCTGATCTCTGCCCGCGCGCAGGCCGGCAATCTGCATGTTGGAACTGCACTGATCGATGTGACGCCGGCAAAATTGCCCGTTCTGGTCAACGGAGGTATGACCAGCCGCAGCCTGGATCGAGTAAAAACTCGCGTCCATGCTCGAGCCCTTGTATTCTCTGATGGTCAGGATCGAGCAGCACTGGTTGTTGTCGACAGCTGCATGATCGGCCGGGTACTGCTGGATGAAGTGAAAGCTCTGGCCGCTGCCAGAACAGGAATTGCAGCGGATCACATTCTGATTTCAGCCACTCATGCCCACTCTGCCCCCGCATCCATGGGCTGCCTGGGGACCGACGCTGATCCGGACTACGTTCCGTTCCTCCGCAATTGTCTGGTGGAGGCTATTGAACGGGCCACCAGCCGACTGCAGCCCGCGCGGATCGGTTTTGCTCGCACAATGGCTCCGGAATTCACCGCCCTGCGACAGTGGATTCGACGGCCTGACCGCATCGTTGAAGATCCGTTCGGAAATCAGACCGTACGGGCCAACATGCACGCAGGAGCGAATCTCGATGACGTAACCGGGGAAGCTGGTCCGGAAGATCCGGAGCTTTCCCTGATCTGCATTCAGACACAGCAGGGTAAGCCACTGGCTGTGCTGGCAAACTTTTCCATGCACTACTTCGGCGACAGTGATATCAGTGCGGACTACTTTGGCTTGTTTGCGGATGGCCTGAAGCAGCAACTGGCTCCGGATTCTGAATTCATCGGCATCATGTCACACGGATGCAGTGGTGATATCTGGCGGCGCGATTATCGACGTCCTGAGACGTGGGACCCCGCACTGACGATTGACAACTATGCAGCACAACTGGTGGCACTGGCAGTGACCGCATACCGCTCGGCACAATATGAGGAGCAGGCGGAAGTTGAGATGGCAGAAGAGCGTCTGCCCATGAAGTATCGCACGCCGAATACTCAGCTGCTGGAATGGTCGCAGAAGATCATGGAACCGGTTACTGATCGCCTGCCGAAGGATCAGCGTGAAGTGTATGCACGCGAGCAGCTGCTGCTGCATGCAGCGAAGGAAACACAGGTTGTGGTGCAGGCCCTGCGAGTCGGTTCCATCGGTATCGCCACGACTCCCACCGAAACCTACGCCGTCACAGGACTCAAGATCAAGGCTGCCAGCCCGCTGCAGAGCACAATGGTGATTGAGCTGGCGAATGGGGGCGATGGCTATATTCCTCCGCCCGAACAGTATGCATTTGGAGGCTACAACACGTGGGCCGCCCGATCTGCCGGACTGCAGACGGATGCCGAACCCAGAATTGCTCAGGCCGCAATTCGCCTGCTGGAAAAAGTCAGCGGTCAACCGCGACGTTCGTGGCAGCAACCAGAGGGCCCGGCAGGTCAGACGCTGCAGTCGCTGCGTCCTGTCGCCTGGTGGCGTCTCGACGAATTCAACGGTCCTGTCGCCTCAGATTCCTCCGGAAAACATCGCCATGCGGTCCTTGAACCCGGCATCACCTTCAGCCTTGAAGGACCTGATTCGGCGGTCTGGTGTGGACCGGGAATTCTGAATCGCTGTCCGCAGTTTGTCGGCGGACGCCTGGCAGCCGATTTCAGCGATCTCGGCTCGCAGTATTCGCTGTCACTGTGGTTCTGGAATGGCATGCCGGACGAAGCTCGACCTGTCGCCGGCTGGTTGTATTCACGGGATCATGACAACGGTATCAGCAGCACTGGTGAACATCTTGGAATCGGTGGCTCCGGAGAACACACCGGGCGACTGATGCTTCTGAGTGGTGATCGTGAACCAGTCGTTGGCTCGGATCGCATTGCGCGCTGGACCTGGGCCCATCTGGCTCTGGTACGCGACGGCGATACTGTGAGCATCTGGCTGAACGGGAAACGACAATTGCAGGTCAATACTCTCAGACCTGCAGCAGGCCGCGTCTTTCTGGGTGGACGCAGTGATGCAGAGAGCAACTGGGAAGGTCGGCTGGACGAAGCAGCGATATTCGACCGAGCGCTGACATCTCAGGAGATTTCAGTTCTGTCCGGCAAGGCTCAGTAGGCACCAGCCCGGGTGCAGGCTGGCGGCGTTGTTTTCGGACGGGCTGACAGCAATGTCAGAACATTCTTCTGTTCTGGTTGAGTGCAATCACGCCGTTGGCACAAAGATAACCCATGAAGATCACCTCGAACCGTGCCGAGGGTTGTAGTGTCCAGAGCAGCACAGCGTCCTCGATGGGCAGCCACTGAAAGACCCAGAAGGGGATAAACGCCGACTGACTGTTCTGACATTGTGCAGCCCAGAGTGCCAGCAATCCGGCTGAACCAATTGAGATCTGCAGAGCCAGCTCTGCACTGCTGCGACCGCGTGGACCATACTGACGCACACAGGCGGCCATCATCTGCCCGCCGTCCAGAGGCAGTACGGGGACCAGATTGAGCAGATTGACGGTGATGCTGCCAAACAGCAGCATCTGGAAGGCGAAGTTCAGTCCCGGATACTGCTGCAGCAGTGCTGCCGGTAGAAACTTCTGCAGTGCAAAGATCACAGCCCCCATCAGCAGTCCGGCCCCGGGTCCGGCGGCGGAAACAGCCAGGGCGCGGCGGAAGGGGAAATGGGACGATGTGGCATAACCACAAAAGACATACAGCACGATTTCTGAGGGATAACCAAACCGACGGATTACGATGGCATGCCCCAGCTCATGAACCAGTACGCTGAGGAAAATGCAGATGACACCAATCAGCGTCAGCTGCAGATCGTCACCGGCCCAGACCATGAACGCAGTCGACAGCCAGAAAAACGGGTGTACCCGCACGGGAACGCCAAACACCTGAAAATTCAGATCGAATTCGCTGTGACCGGCTGATCCGAACATTGTGCAGTCCCCGCAACAGAAGCAGGATTCGGAGGATTCAGTGTGGAGCCCTCGCCGTCGGCAGGATACAGTGTATCACAGTCGAATTCAGCATCGTCAAATGAAAAGCCCGCCATAAAGCGGTCATTTCAGGTGACGAAGACGGCCGGGAAAGTTTCCGCGGCCACGCTCCGGGAGAATCGGCCTTGGATCTTTTTCGTATCCTGATGGGTGTACCGATCTTCCAGTCCATTCTTCGACCTGTGTTGCGACCGGTCTCAAGACTGGTGCTGGGACTGGTAGCGATCCCCCTGTTCCGTTTCCTGCTGCGACGGATTCTGCGGATTCAGCAACTGGATCAGGAACTGGAAAAAGACCTGCAGGAGTGGTTTCGTGGAGCCCTGCTGCTGCTGGCAGCTACCGCCAATATGGAACATATCCTGTTCGGCTGGCTGGTCGAGATCAACTGGCTGGATCGGGCCGACTGGCTGACAATGGGTCTGCGTCTGCTGATGGTGATCGGCGTGATTCAGACCATGCCTGATCAGGAACTGTTTGCGGTCCTGCACCCGGGACCTCCCAAACTGCAGAAGGATGTCAGCCTGCTGCAGCAACTGCGGGAACAACGCTGGCCCCTCGTGAAAGGTTTCCTCTGTCGTCACATCAACAAGTCTTCGCCGGTTCTGGCGATGATGTGTGCGATCGTGGGAGCTCGGTTGCCGGAAATACCCGTGGAATCCGTGGCAGCGGCATGGCAGAAACAGGTGGTCGTCCATCAGTCGGCACTGCTGTGGAACTGGATGCAGCATGTCGGCAATCCGGCACCGGTCCAGATTCAGGCCTGCCTGCTGCTGGAACAGCGACTGCTGCAGTCAATGACCGAACAATATTCAGCAGCCCTGCAGGAAGATCCGGAGCTGGGCAGGAAACTCGAATACTCCGTGCTGGCCAATCATCTGCGACTTTCCAGTGACTACCGACGAGATCGGGAACGCTGGGCCGTTGGCTGGATCTGTTATCTGATGGCCATTATTCAGTACCTGATCATCGGACTGGTGACGTCGCGGGACAAGGCAATGGATGTCCTTTCGGAATTTGACAGGGCGGTCGCCGAACGTCGTCGGGCCCTGATTGCTGAATTCCGCATTCGCGAATCAATCGACCCAAAAAACAAACGGCCTCCGACGGGATGATCGGAGGCCGTTGCTTCTGAGTTTTCAGCGATGGGTCAAACAGAACAGGAAGCAGTTCTTTCCCACCTCAGATCGCAGTGAATGCGATCAGTTCATGCCGAACAGGCTGGCCAGTCCGCTCCGTGTCTGCGACTTGTTGTGCAGACGTGAGGGGAAGAAGGCCTGACTGTCGGTCGGAGGAACCGGAGCCGGCAGAACTTCAGCGGCCGGAGCGGCAGCTGGAGCTTCAACCGGAGCGGCCTGATGACCACAGGCACCATTGGCACAGCCTTCTGTGCAGCTGTCGCAGTTGCCGTCGACGATCTCGTAGCCACAGGCTTCGAGAGCTTCTTCAGCCTGACGACGTACGCCACGATCACAGTCAGCCAGAGCACAGGTCAGAGCGGACACAACTGCCGGGCTGCAGCAGCAGCTGTTGCTGCGGGCTGCATCACCCAGTTCGTCTGCGGCTTCCTTACGCACACGCTCGTCGGTGTCGTTCAGACCGTACACAAACGCGTTGATGATCTCAGGATGGCATGAGCAGTCGTATTCGCCCAGCTCGTCCAGAGCATTGCGACGCTTCACAGCGTAGCAATCAGTCATCGACGTGTAGATCAGCTTGGCGATCTCGCACGCATCTTCAGCCGAGCAGCCTTCGCCGCACTCATTGCCACAACCGTCACCGGCTGGAGCAGCACAGCTTGGGTCGCCAGCACAGCCAGCCGGAGCGGCACAGCCAGCACCTGCCGGAGCGGCGCAGTTCGGGTCGGCAGCACAGCCAGCCGGAGCGGCACAGCCGGCACCTGCCGGAGCTGCACAGTTCGGGTCAGCAGCACAGCCAGCCGGAGCAGCACAGCCAGCACCTGCCGGAGCTGCACAGTTCGGATCGGCAGCCAGACCAGCCGGAGCTGCACAGCCAGCACCCGCTGGTGCGGCACAGTGCGGGTCGGTGGCACAACCGGCACCTGCCGGTGCACAACCTGCGGGAGCGGCACAGCCGGCACCTGCGGGAGCACAACCTGAGTCATTTCCGCATCCGTCATCACAGCACGGTGGCTTGATGTCGGAGCACTTGCGCTGGTACGTGTACACGTTCTTGTGACACGGACGAGCAATCGTCGGCTTACAAACTGCTGGCTGACAATCCTCAGCACAGCCGCAGCTCTTGCAGCCGCCGTTTCCGAACAGACCGGCTTCAACCGTGCCTGTCATCCCGGCCAGCGCGACTGCTGCACTGAACATCCATGACAACTTCATGTTTCCATTTCTCCTTCTCAAGGAAATCGTTCCTTCGACCGCCCTGTCCGACAACTGTCCCCGTGCACTTCTCGGCTCGAACTTCTCAAATCCCTCGATCTGCGGCGGGATCTTCGCTTCTCCACACCTTCTCGCAGCTACTCAGAATCTCAGACAGTCGTTCCGGCAATCACAGTCGATGACTTCACATCGTATTTCAGGGAATCAAGGCCTCCGTAGCCTCAATCTGCCATCTGCAGTCCGAGGGACTCCCGAGGTCTATCGTCGCCTTCAATTCCTCCCCTTGAATCTGCGCAGGTGTTTGCTGCACAATTACTTGCGTCGATTTTCGTTACCTTTATAGCGGTCGTAACAGTCGCACAAAATGGGCTGACTTTTCAGCCCCTACAATCGCTACAGCTCCCCCGAACCTGTCAAAACAGGTAATCTGGAACAGTCATTTCTTTGAATCCGGTTCTGTCTGCTGTGACGGTAACGACCAGTGCCATCACCTTCAGCGAATCGAGGGGCTCCGTGAAATCCCAGGATTCGGACTAATCCATAGGATTGGACCGGGAAGTTGGCCCTCTCAATTACCCCCGTGCCGCAGCACGTCTTGCGTCTGAGTCCCGATTTTCGCTAGGATCCCAGCAGTCTTCACCTTTCTGAGACCCGGCTCAGCGGCTGATTTTCCTGCCGCAGGACGCACGATTCGGGTCGCAGCGGGTACCAGCAGGCTACGGAGAGCTTGATGTCGACAACAAAGCCACGACCGGCACTGACAGCCACGGAAATCGCACAGGCGCTGCATGCCCAGCTGCTGGGGAACCCCGATGTTGAAATCGACGACGTGCAGATACTTGAACGCGCCACCGCTCGAGACCTGACGTTTGTGGGAAATCAGAAGAACCTGTCACGCCTGAAACAGTCAGCAGCCCGCCTGATTATTGTCCCGTTGGCAGTGCGTGATGAACTGCCGGCGGCTGACAATCGAACCTTTGTACTGGTACCAGAGGCTGAACCCGCATTTCTGACAATCGCAGGTCTGCTGCGACCACCCCGGCAGCGTCCGAACATCGGAATCTCGGCCCACGCAGTTGTTCACGATTCGGCCCGCATCGGCTCAAACACCAATATTCACGCGCATGCGATCATTGGTGCCGACGTCACCATAGGACACAGCTGTGACATTCATGCGGGAGTGGTGGTGGGAGATGGCTGCTCGATCGGTGACAACGTGGTGCTGCACCCAGGTACGGTGCTCTATTCCGATGTCCAGATCGGCAATCACGTCGTCATTCACGCGGGTTGTGTGATCGGGGCTGATGGTTTTGGCTACCGATTTGTCAATGGTGGACATCAGCGACTGCCGCACTTGGGCATCGTCCGGATCTGTGACGATGTGGAAATCGGTGCCTGCACAACAATCGACCGCGCCAAAGTTGGCGAGACCGTCATTGGAACGGGAACTCGCATCGATAACCTCGTCATGATTGGCCATAACTGCCAGATTGGTCGCCATAATCTTCTTGTGTCTCAGGTGGGTTTTGCTGGTTCAGTTTCCACCGGGGACTATGTCGTATGTGCGGGTCAGGTAGGGGTCGCAGACCATGTGCACCTTGGCGATGGTGCGATAGTGGGAGCCAAGGCCGGCGTGCATCGAGACATGCCCGGGGGCCAGACATATCTGGGAGCACCGGCCGGTCCGGTGGCTGAAACAACGCGACAGCTGATGGCTCTTAAGCGACTGCCGGATCTGCGCGACACCGTTCGGCAACTCGAGCGGGAAATGGCTGAGCTCCGCAGACGCCTTGACGGACCATCTGAAACAGCAGAGTCGGCTGCTGCCTGACGTTCCCCTACGTCTCACGTCGTCCTCATACACACGCAGGTATCATGTCCTCTGACTTCCCAAATCCTGATGCTCGGCCTGAAACGCTGGCCTTTCCTCGGCACCCGCAGGAAGGCACCGGAGTACTGCGTCTGGGGCTGCTGGCTGGTGGCGGTGAGTTCCCGGTCCGCTTTGCCCGTTCAGCGCGGCGAGCCGGGCACTTTGTCTACGGACTGGGCGTCGCTGGAATGGCATCGGAAGAGCTGTTTGATGCCTGCAGCGAATTTCGCTTCGCCCCGCTGGCACGCATGGGAAAAGCCATTCGGCTGCTGCGAAAGGCAAAAGTTGACCGCGTCATTATGGCGGGAAAGATCGAAAAGACCGTCCTGTTTCATCCTTTCCGCTGGCTGCGACTGCTGCCCGACTGGCGAACCATCCACATGTGGTATCGATTCGCGCGGCAGAATAAAAAAGATGACACGATTCTGCTGGCAATCATTCGGGAATTTGAGCGTGACGGACTCGTTTTTGACTCGGCACTTACCTTTGCACCGGAGCTGCTTGTGAAACACGGCTTTCTCACTCAGCGTCGTCCCACACCGGCCCAGTGGAAGGACATCCGTTTCGGTTGGGATCTGGCCCGTGAAATGGGACGACTGGACGTCGGTCAGACTGTCGTTGTCAACGATACCGCCGTCATTGCGGTCGAGGCCATCGAAGGGACGGATCGCTGCATCAGACGAGCCGGGGAACTGTGTCGTCGTGGCGGTTTCACAGTCGTCAAGGTGGCCAAGCCGGGACAGGACATGCGATTTGACGTACCCACGGTGGGTGCTGAGACAATACGCAGCATGCACGAAGCTGGTGGGCGAGTGCTGGCGATTGAGGCCGGCATGACAATTATCATCAGTCCGGAAGAAACAGCCGCGCTGGCCGACAAATTCGGTATCTCCATTGTCGCTGTCAATGCCGAGGAACTGGCACTGCAGTCTGTCGCCTGATCAGCACCTGTGGTTCACACCGTGCAGACTGCCGAAATTTGCCCTGTCGGAGCCCGGATTCGCTCATTCCCCTGCGGATTCCCGCAAATTTGTCCGAGAAAACCTTTTGGTACTCACAGCACTCTTTCGTTAGAATCTGAACTGATCGGGCAAAGACTGCCTGTCTTTTGACTCTTCCTCGCCCGCCCCCGTCGACGGATCCGACCCGGCATCAGGCATTCCTGCGCATCGGTGGTCTCCATGGATCCTTCTGCCGTCCGTTCGGCCTGTGACCGCATTCTGCGGTCTGCATCAGTTGCCCGCCCTGCCCTGCTGCTCATTTGCAGCCTGCTGCATGCTGCCCCGGCCAGTGCTCAGACCGACGCCAATACTCAGGCCGGTGGTGGGATTGTCTGGTACGTCGGCACGGTACTCTCAACAGCTGCCGAAGCAGAGCGGATTGATCTCGGTGATGTCCACGGAGTCCTTGAAGGGGACAAACTGGCCGCATTTCGCCGCACTGACAATCACTACCGACCGCTGGGTTCCATCCAGATCGTTGATTCCCATCCCACATGGTCACGTCCAGGTGGCCCGGTGGCCGCCCAGCTGCAGCAGGGTGATCTCGTGCTGGGAATTCGCACGATCCGCCAGATCGGTACCGGCAAAGACTACAGTGAAGCATTCCTGAACCGCCAGCTGATCCGCAACAGTAATCGCAACGGATACTCAACACTGCGTGAACAGGAAACTGCCCAGACGCTGCGATCCATCGTCAATCGACAGCCCAAATGGGCACGCCAGTTAAAGCCGGTTGCCGGGCGCGTCAAAGGCTCATCCTTAACCGCAGAAGACTTCGAATCGCTGCAACCACTGCTCAAACAAATCCGGCGGTTTCAGGACTTCAGTGCGCTGGGGATTCCGCTTGAAAAGTCTGCTTCACCTGAGTGGGCCTCTGTCGCCTCCGTGCTGACACCGGTTCCCGCCATCCCCGTCCCGACCTCCGGTGACGGTTCGGCCCAGGCTGTCCCCGCGGATGCCGCGGCCAGTCCGGATTCCCTCGCTGCTGTGCTCAACCGCCGCATCGAACTGATCCAGCAGGAAACAGCAGTGGTCATGTTCGACAGGTTTCCCGAAGAACGCATCCTCAGCAGCATGATCTGCACTGCAATTGGCATCGAAAATCCTCGCAACGAGTCCCTCTGGATCGGTCTCGAACTGTCTCGTTCACAGTTTCCTGAGCTGGCGAATGACCGAGAGATTCAGCAGGAGATACCGGAGATCCTGAAACGCGTCCGGAATGCGTCTGAGCAGTGAAAAACGGTGTTCGGACGGTGGGGCAAAATCGATAAAAAGGGGAAAACAGAGAGCGGTTTTGGATCCGGCGAGAAAAGCGTTTCGGGGGCTGTTATAATCGGGGTTCAGCAGCGCGGACGTCTGCAGTTATCCTCGTAAACGGCCCCCCCCGCCATGCCACGCATCCAGCAGCTTGACACTCAGGTTATCAATCGCATTGCCGCTGGCGAAGTGATCGAGCGGCCGGCCAGCGTTGTCAAAGAACTGCTGGAAAACTGCGTCGATGCCCTCTCAACTCGCATCGATCTCGAAGTTGTCAACGGTGGCATGGATCTGATTCGGGTTGTTGACGACGGGGAAGGCATTCATCCCGAGGATATGCTGCTGGCGGTCACGGCGCATGCCACCAGTAAGATCCAGTCAGATTCTGATCTGGACCACGTCACAACTCTGGGATTTCGCGGCGAAGCACTCGCTTCCATCGCCTCAGTCTCGCGGCTCCGCATCCGCACGCGACCTCATGAAAACGAAGTCGGTCGCGAGCTGGAAAGTCAGGGTGGCCAGATCGTCGTCAATCGCGACTGCGGCTGTCCACCGGGCACGGTCATGGAAGTCCACAACCTGTTTTACAATACGCCCGCTCGTCGACGATTCCTGAAGAAAGCCTCCACCGAATTCGGACACATCGTCGACCAGTTTTCTCGCATTGCGATGGCCAATCCTCGCATGCACCTGACTCTCAGACACAACGAAAAACTCGTCTACGAACTCCCGGCATCGGCCGATCCTGTCGACCGCATTCGACGCTTCTTCGGCAGTGAGGTGGCCGATCATCTGATCGAACTGTCATCCGAGGTTGAACTGCCGGGCGAACGCAAAGTCCGTCTGTACGGACACGTCGGCGAACCTTCGCTCAGCCGCGCCACACGCCGCGATCAGTTCCTGTTCCTGAATGGTCGCTGGATTCAGGACCGCAGTCTGCAGCATGCCCTCGAAGAAGCCTATCGCGGACTGTTGATGGTCGGGCGGCACCCCGTCAGTTTTCTGTTCCTTGATCTGCCTCCGGCGCTGGTCGACGTCAACGTCCATCCCACAAAAAGTGAAGTCCGATTTCAGGATGGTCAGCTGCTTTACAGGCAACTGCTGAAGACGCTGCGGGATCGCTTTCTGTCACTGGAATTCCGAGTTGGACTGAATCTGAACGACGCGTCCTCAGCAGATGCACCGCAAGCACCCGGACCTGCCCCTGCAGAACCTGGTTTTGCTGCAGATCTGCGATTTGATCGACCGGAATCGGCTGTACGCCAGCATCGACAGCTCAATCTGTCCCAGCCTCGTACCCATCTGCCAGCACCGCCTGTCATCTCACAGGCTGCCATGACCGGACGAACCATTCTCAATCATCCGGAAGTCGTTGCTGCTCTGGCTGTCCCGCCTTCTCAGGCTCGCGGCAGCTCTTCGGCAGACCCCATCACGGACTCTCAGGACCCCCTGCTTGCAGAATCCACTGTCAGCAGCTCGCCTGAAATCCTGACTGACGAATTCCGTGCCTTCCAGATCTACGACTGCTACCTTGTGGTTGCCAGTGACGCAGGACTGGAAATCATCGATCAACATGCTCTGCACGAACGTATCATGTATGAACACCTGCGCAACAAGATCCTTGCGGGCGTTGTGGAATCTCAGCGACTGCTGATTCCGGAAACAATAGAATGCACAGCCGTGCAGGCCGCCGCCGTGCTCGAAGCGTCAGAACTCATGACTCAAATGGGCTTCGACATTCACGAATTCGGTGGAACGACACTGCTGCTGCATGCGTTTCCGTCCCTGATCCCGCGCGGTGGCATCGTCCGTATCGTCCTGGACTTCGCTGAAAAACTGGTCCAGAAAGACGGTCGACTCAGTCGTCGCGATCTGCTGGACCACATGCTGCACACCATGTCGTGTCGTGCGGCAATCAAGTCCGGACAACGCCTGACAATCGAAGAAATGCGCGAACTACTGCGGCAACGACATCTGGTTCAGGATTCCCATCACTGCCCACACGGTCGCCCCACAGCACTGACGCTCAGCCGACATACGCTCGATCAGCAATTCGGCAGGCTCGGCTGACCCCACAGGCCCCGCCAATCCAACAGGCCCCGCTGACCGCTGACCCCACAGATCACTCGTGTCGTAGTGCTTCAATTGGATCAAGCTGAGCAGCTGATCGCGCTGGGTACATCCCGAAGATCACCCCAATCCCCACAGAGATGCCGAATGCCAGCGGCAGACTGGCCGGAACAACCTGAGGATTCAGATTGGTGAACATCTCACTGAATTCTGAACCACCACCGGATTCAAAGAAGAATCGCTCTGCGACCGACTTCAGCCCCTGGAAGACCCACGGAGTCGAAAGCCCCAGCAACACTCCAATCATCCCACCACTGCCAGCCAGCACGATCGTTTCAGTCAGAAACTGCGTCGTGATATCCTGACGCTTGGCACCCAGGGCTCGACGAATACCAATCTCACGAGTCCGCTCGGTCACGGTTGCCAGCATGATATTCATAATGCCAATGCCACCAACAATCAGGCTGATCGCCGCGATCGAACCAAGCACCACATTGAAAATCGTACGAATCTGAGCAGCCTGCTTCAGCAGCTCCTGCGGGACCACAACTGAGTAGTCGTTGCCCGATCGATGTGTCTGCTGCAGACTCTCGCGAATCACTCCCGCTGTCGGTACCACCTGATCCACATCGGAAATTGTCAGCGTAATCTGGTTCAGTTCCACTTCTTCCGCACTGAATGAACCCTGTCGGCGATCAATGTCCAGATCACCCATACGTACTCGCATGGTCTCCAGAGGAATATAGATGTCCTGGTTGTATTCCTGTCCGGACATACTACCCCCGATGGCCGCACTGGCTTCACGCGGAGTCGTTACACCGACGACCGCGTAACGCCGATCCGCGATCTTCACAGACTGCCCGACCGGGTCCTGAAACTGAAACAACTCTTCAGCCGTCTGAGCCGCAAGGACACAAACGTTCGTCTTTTCACGACGATCCTTATCAGAAATGAAACGCCCCTGAGCCAGTTCGAGGTGGTTCATGTCGAGGTACTCGGGAGTACACCCGACGATGCGACAGTTCATTTCGCGATGCAGAAACCGACACGCCTTGGTGATCTCCCGAATCGGTACCGCCTGCAGTACGGTCGGAATCGTTCTTGAAAGCAGATCAAAATCCGCTCGCTTCAGCCCATACCGCAGAACAAAGCTGTTCTGATTCTGAGCACTGGCGTTTTCACGTGGTGGCTTGACGCTGCGCACGATGATATTTGTCGCCCCCAGCTGCAGCACCTGCTTCTGAGCCTGCTGGCTGGCACCCTCACCAATCGCCAGCATCGCAATCACCGAAAATACTCCGAAGACAATCCCGAGCATCGTCAGGCCGGAACGCAACTTGTGCAGCATCAGGCTCTTTAAAGCCAGCTGAACTGTTCGCAGAATATTGGACATAAAACGCCAACCCGACAAAATGATCCGGAACCCGCTGCCGGGTACCCAAAGAATCCAACACCCGCCAATCGACGGATCTCAGCCCGGAAATAATCCTTCACCCGCAATAACCCCGTCCTTCATATAGATCTGACGCTTCGCCAGCCGAGCGACTGAGGTCTCGTGAGTCACCATGATGATCGTACGACCCTCACGGTTCAGCCGCAGCAGCATCTCCATAATCTCCTGCTCCGTCTTCGAATCCAGATTACCTGTCGGCTCATCCGCCAGAATGATCTCAGGATCGTTCACCAGCGATCGAGCAATGGCCACGCGCTGCTGCTGTCCCCCGGATAACTGAAACGGACGGTGATCCATTCGCTCACCCAACCCCACCATCTCGGCCAGCTCTTTGATCCGCTGCTGCTCTCGTTCACCAATCTTCGGATAACCAGTGCGATAATGCAGCGGAACCTCAATGTTCTCCAGCACCGTGTACTGCGGAATCAGATTATACGACTGAAAAATAAAACCAATCTTCTCGTTGCGGATCGTCGAAAGTTCGTCGTCCGTCATGGAAGACACATCACGACCACCCACGATGTAGTGACCTCGCGTTGGTCGGTCCAGAGCCCCCAGCAGGTTCAGCAAAGTACTTTTGCCACTGCCGGATGATCCCATGATCGCCACGAAATCCCCTCGCGGAAAATCGATCGACACGCCACGCAGTGCCTGCACCGGCACTGTGCCCAGCATGTAGTCCTTCTGCAGATCTATTACCTGTGCTGCCAGACTCATGTGAAGCCGCTACCCGAGTTCATAACCAGCCGGATAAGACACAGAAAATTGCTGCCCAGACAGCTGCACACTCAGCCAGCACCGCCACCGCCACCGCCACCGCCACCAGGCGGACGCTGCTGCATCATCTTCTGGATCGCTTCCTGCAACTCTTCCAGAGTCAACTTACCGTCACCGTTCAGATCAGAGCGATCAAAGAACTCCGGTCGTGGATGCTCGTCCTTCGTTACCACGCCATCCTTGTTCTTATCCATACCTTCAAACATCACTTTGGGGTCCATCTGCATGCCACCACCCGCACCGCGACCACCACCCGGACCACCACCGCCCGGACCACCACCACCGGGACCACCACCACCGGGA
>CAXBSH010000011.1:0-37402 GCA_963977705.1 uncultured Planctomycetaceae bacterium | reverse complement strand
ACCAGCAGCGTTGCACGTATCACGGGGCGTTCCTGGTGAATCAGGTGGGAGACTGATGCAGAGCAGCTGGCTGGACTGAGTTCCTGAGTCATGAGGCCCGCAGAAGAGCACAGTTCGGGACAGCCTGCTGGGGGCAGGCCTGAATGCCCAGCGACGGGGTCTCAGCATTTCAATGAAAATGAATCAAACTCTCAAGGCCTGGTATGAACGGGCAGCCAGTTTCCTTTGAATTCTGCGAAGTGCATGTACACTCCTGGACAAACTGCCCTCGAATATCGAACAGCACTTCTGTCACACACCAGCGCCCGCCTTTATGAACCAGATTGTCACAACCGCCGTCCTGCTGATCCTGAGCAATATCTTTATGACCATGGCCTGGTATGGCCATCTGCAGGATCTGCGGCACAAGCCATGGTTCGTCGCCGCTTTGGTCAGCTGGGGTATTGCACTATTCGAATACCTGATTCAGGTACCGGCGAATCGGATTGGTCATCAGGTACTGAACGTCGGGCAATTGAAGATTCTGCAGGAGATCATTTCTCTGGCAGTGTTTGTGCCGTTTGCGTGGCTGTATCTGAAAGAAAAGCCCACGTGGGATTATCTGTGGGCTGCATGCTGCCTGTTGGGAGCCGCGTATTTTGTGTTTCGCAGTCGTTTCAGCGGACAATGACGCAACAAAATACTTTGCGCCCCGATCCGTTACCGGGGCGGTGTGTCCTGCTGCAAACGAATGCAGATAAAGACAACAACGACCAGGGCCATGCGACCAGTGGGGAAATAAAAAAGCCCGCAGCCGGAAACCGACTGCGGGCTTTTTCTTTACGAGGTCGACGGGACTCGAACCCGCGGCCTCCAGCGTGACAGGCTGGCGCTCTAACCGACTGAGCTACGACCCCAAACCAGACGAATTCTGCATTCGTCTGCCGACAGACTACTGCCTGCAGGCCACGATTGCAAGAAACTCAGCCGATATTTCGACACCTGAGACACGTTGCTTCAGCACAACTTGCCTTCCGGCATCAAATTGCGTCGTTCAGACAAGCGTCGTGAGCAGCCTGGTTCGCCGAATTTTCCGTCGGTAGGGGTTAAAACGTTGGAAAACTGTCTTCCCGGACCAAATTCCATCGTCTGAGACTCCCATGGGGAAGCTCTGAGAATCCCCGCAGAGGTGCCAGGATCCTCTGTCAATTTCGAAGTGCCCGCTGACAGAATGTGTGACGGAGGCGCTTTCGTATGCATGACACCCACTCGGCTGAACAACCCGCTTTTGCTCAGAACGCTGCACCCGTTGGCAGTGGGATGGTCGATCCCGTGCCATCCGGATTGCCGCGTCTGCAGGAACGTGACACAGGAACTCGAGTCTTTCTGGGACTGCTGTTCACTGTGGCCGTCTGCTACGCCGTCATCCTGTTGTATCATGCAGCAACGCCAGTCCAGACTGTCAAGACGAACGAAGGGTTCCTCGAAAACTGCCGACAGATCTGCCTGCAGTATGGCCTCGTATCGACGGGCAACCTGCGGCGTGACGCCGAGTCATACATTCGAGTGGTGCAACCGGAACAGCTTTCGGAACCACTGGCCGCAATTCTGCACAGTCGTGGATCGGCCAGCGCCAGTCAGCAACATGCTCTGCTCAACCAGAAGGCTCCGGATTTCACTCTGCCCGACGATCGCCTGCAGTCAGTCAGCCTGCAGCAACTGGGGCAGAATCGTCCGCTGGTGGTTGTCTTCTATCTGGGATATGGCTGCAGCCACTGCGTGGCTCAACTGGTATCACTGGAACGTGACCTGCATTACTTCCGCGAACTGGATGCAGACGTGGTGGCGATCAGCGCAGACTCACCGCAGCACACCGCCGATCGATTCAAACAGTATGGGCGATTTGCCTTCTCAGTTCTGGCCGATGAAGACCATGCGGTCGCAACCGACTGGTCCGTTTTTCACTCGGCAACCGAACAGTCTGATGAACTGATGGATCACGGCACCTTCGTGGTGGATCGAAATGGTCAGGTCATCTGGGCCTGCACGGGGAAAGAACCGTTTCTTGATAACCGCAGCCTGCTGCAGGTCATCGCGAAGTCGCAGGGATTGCTGCCCGAATCCGTAGCTCACGCGAAGTGATCGCGGACAGCGTGGAACCCGATCGGCCGTCAGTGTGCAGCTCTCAGAGCGTTCAACGCACGTGATCTGTCACTTGTGCTTGTGTGGATGGCTCAGTCTTTCGGTGGTTGTCCGAAACGCCGAAAGCTGAGGAACACCAATGAGAAAACAGCTGCCAGAAACAGCGACAGGACGAAAAAGAATGGCTTCATCTGCAGTGGCTGGTGTGTGATATTGGCCTGAAATGTCAGGTGCGACAGCCCCAGCATCAACAGCGACATCGCAACTCCGGTGCACGACAGCATGCCATAGACCCAGCCCAGAGTCGCCTGTCGGCGTTCCGGAGCCAGCCAGTATTCCCGATGCGGAATATTGACCATGGAGATTGGCAGGATGGCCGAGAGTCTTCCGAGAAGCTGCAGGAAAAAGGGGAACACAACCTGAAAACCGGCCTGCACAAGCACTGCCTGAGTACGAGGCATCCATGCATCAGGTTGTCCACCAGGTCCGAAATGTGTGGCGACAGAATCCGGCAAACGTTGCCAGTACCATGTGTGCTGCAGCAAACCGATCGGTACAAGCAGCAACAGCAGGTACCACGCCATGCGCCCGGATTGTTCCATTTGTTTCACAGGTTGGCCTCAGGCTTTCGCCAATGGGGGCTGACGCAGATGCCAGTCCGAGTTGTTCTGGTAGTTGGTGGCAACCTGCAGCAGACGGGCTTCCTGCAGGGCCGGGGCCTGCAGCTGCAGGCCGATCGGACGTCCATCGCTGGTGAATCCGCAGGGGATGGACATGCCAGGCAGACCTGCCAGATTGGTACTGATCGTGCAGATATCACTGAGATACATTTCGAGGGGATCACTGAGCTTTTCACCGAGCGCGAACGCGGCACTGGGAGCGGTTGGACCGACGAGGACATCGACCTGCTGAAAGGCGTGCTGAAAATCTTCCTGAATCCGACGCCGCATCTGCAGTGCTTTAAGGTAATACGCATCGTAGTAACCGGCTGACAGAGCGTAGGTGCCCAGCATGATGCGGCGTTTGACTTCGGCCCCGAATCCTTCCGCACGACTTTGACAGTACAGGTCGGTCAGGTCCTGGAACTTCTGTGCGCGATGGCCGTAGTGGATCCCGTCATACCGCGCCAGGTTGCTGGAAGCCTCGCAGCAGGCAATCAGGTAGTATGTGGCAATCGCATACCGTGAATGAGGCAGCGATACTTCGCGAACATCGGCTCCGGCAGCCTGCAGCTGGCTGACAGCGACCTGTACGGCTGATGCGACCTCTGTATCAAGGCCCGGTCCGAAGTGTTCCCGAACCACGCCAACACGCAGTCCCTGCAACGATAGTGAATCCGGCGAACAGAGTTCAGGTGGCTGTTGCAGTGACGTGGAGTCGCGGGCATCGTGCCCGGCGATGACCTGCAGCAGCAGGGCACAGCCGGCAGCGTCACGTGCCAGAGTTCCGATCTGGTCGAGCGAACTGGCGTAAGCAATCAATCCATATCGTGAAACGTGGCCGTAGGTGGGTTTGATTCCGGTGACGCCGCAGAAGGACGCTGGCTGGCGAATCGAGCCACCGGTATCGGAGCCGAGTGCCAGCGGCACGAAACCTGCCGCAACGGCGGCCGCCGATCCGTCACTGGAACCTCCGGCCGTCAGACGCTGATTCCACGGATTGCACACAGGTCCGAAAACGGAAGTTTCGGAAGATGACCCCATGGCGAATTCGTCGAGATTCAGCTTACCGAGCAGAATTCCATCAGCTGCCGTGATGCGTTCAATCACGTGCGCTGAATGTGGCGGAACAAAATTCTGCAGCATACGACTGCCGCAGGTGGCTGGCATTCCACGGACGCAGATGTTGTCTTTCACTGCAATCGGCAGCCCGGCCAGTTTTCCGACAGGCTGTCCGGCAGCGCGTCGAGCGTCGATCTGATCGGCCTGTTCAAGCGCCGACTGAGCAGCAACGTGGACGAAGGCGTGGATTTGTGAATCGCAGGCTGCGATGCGATCCAGACAGGACTGAACCAGCTGGCGGGATGTGAGCGCCCCGGAACTGAGGCTGTTCAGCAGCTGCGTGACAGAAGCGGAATGCATGGGCGATGAACCGGCACGGTGAAGTCGCCCGCAGGCGACGTGGATGCAATGGGGAAGTGTGCCGTGAGCATAGCAGATTCCGCTGCGGGTGGCAGCCAGTGACGTGCGGGTCAGCGGTTTTCTATGACTGCAGTTCTGTCCGAATTTCCGTCAGCAGCAGCTGCTCCAGTCGTTCGAGTATTGTGGCGGCCAGGACTCCGTCCATGATGCGATGATCATAAGCCAGCGTGACTCGGCAGATGCCCTGTTCATCCAGCGGTCCGTAGGTCAGGCAGGCAGTCTGGATTGAGGGAGGCAGGCGGATTTCTGCGCCGCGTCCGGCAAGTGTTGAGAGGAAGAAGGTACCCAGCCGGCGTGCGCGAGCGGGCCCCGCCAGATGCATGTTCCACCACCAGATCAGTCGTCGCAGCGGGGTTGGCAGAGCAGCCAGCTGCAGTTCACGGGCAAACTGACGTTCGACAGGCTGCTGCTGAAAACTGTCGATGCAGGCCTGCAGATCGGTCAGGGTGCGGGTCTCGGGAGTCCTGATGCGGCCCCAGAACAGCCACGGTTCGCCGCGGAATTCGCGATGAACGGTCAGTACGGCGATGCTTTCAGGGTGCTGATAAAGGTGTGGCCATGGCCATGAAAACCAGATCTGGCGCAACTGAGGAATTTCAGCAGACAGTTTCCCGAACGCTTTGATGAACAGGGTTGCCCAGCCGATGCGGGTGGGCGTGGCTGAGCGGCAGGCTGCGAGGGGCCCAAGTCGCATCAATCGGTCGTGCGAACAGAGGGGGACGGAGCGGTGCAGCCAGAGCAGATCCCAGGTCAGACGCCTGGACTGCGGGACTGGAAAGCGGCAACCGTCATGTGAGGCCGTCATTCGAAAAAGGCTCCGGAAAGGCATAAAGTGGTTCGCAGGTGGCATTCTGTCGGGGAAGCGGACTGCAGTAAATGCCGGGTTCTGTCGGCAGGGCGTCGGTTGTGATGCAGGTTGGGGTGCGGCGAACTGGCAGATAACGCCGAAGATCGTCGGCAGTGGCAGGATTTTCCGCGTTCCGGGCGACGACAGAGGCAGTTCCTGCGTATCCTGTCACTACGTCACGGATTTGGCTCAAGCTGTCTCTTGTGACTCAAACCCAGTCATGGTTAGGCTTCTGTGACCTGTTTTTCAGAGAAATCGGGAAGTGGATCCGTGGCTGCAGACCGCCGTCGTTGCGGAATGCTGCTGCTGGGGATTTCGCTGGTGTTTCTGACAGCGGGCCTGCTGACACCTGAGACATCCGGATCCGGAACGCTGCGGCAGCTGGGACTGCCGGGGTGTCTGGTCCGGCAGTTGACGGGGCTGCGGTGTCCAACCTGTGGAATGACAACCGGGTTTGCATTTTTTGTGCGAGGCCAGTGGCTGTTCGCATTGCAGGCAAACCCGGCTGGTTTTCTGCTGGCAGCAGGAATGGGATTGAGCTGGCCTGTACTGGCGTGCTCAGTAATGGGACGTGCTGTCGCGGTGACTCGTCTGCTGCTGCGATGGCTGCCTGTGCTGCTGCTGCTCTGGTCGGTCTTCACGGGTCTGCAGTGGTTTGTGTGGGTGTTGACAGGTACATGGTTCTAAACGCTCCGCGGTGGCTCTGCCAGGTCCGCAGAGCTGTTGTCAGATGGAGCGATCAACGTGGTGGGCAGGCATCCTTCGAAAGCTGGTTCTGTCTCCAGACGTCGTCTGTTGTTGCTGGGTACAGCCGGTCTGGCTGTTTCAGCGCTGCCTGGCTGCTCGCTGTTTGTGATAGCCGGCAAGATGTTCTTCGGTGATCCGAAGCAGAAATCTCAGTTTCGTCGATCGACTGGTATCGATCTGACGAAGGGGGAAAAGTCCCTGCTGATTGCCTGCTCGGCACCCCATGGTGTGCTGAACCGCTTTCCTTCCATACAGATCGATCTGGTGGATCGCATGTCACACCTGCTGAAGACGCGCGGTGTGAAAGTGATTTCATCCGATCAGGTGGCAACGTGGCTGGATGATCATGGGGACTGGGGGGATTTCGGCGAACTGTCGGATCACTTCAAAGCAGATTATGTAGTCCACGTGAACATTACTCAGTTTGAAGTGGATCTGCCGAACAGCAGCAATCTGCAGCAGGGAAAAATGTCGTGTCGTGTCGAGATCATGGACTGCAAAAAGGGCGATTCACCGAGCGTGGTGTTCGACAATACCTACGACATGAACTACCCGAAATTCCCGGTGCAGACCGAGAGTAAATCGGAACGGATTTTTCTGGAAAGTTTCATGAAGAATGTCTCTGTCAGTCTGGCTCAGCTGCTGTACGACCACCGTACCAGCGAAGTGATTTCCTGAAACAGCCCGCGATCCGGCTTCTGTCGCTGCATACCCATCACATATTTCCTGAGATGCTTTTAACGGACTGCTCATGAACTCCGAATTCTGCTCGAACAATACTGTTCTCGCTGCCTGCGGACGGGCTGGGTACTGGCAGCGTGCACTGCGCTGTCTGCTGGTTGGTCTGCTGCTGGTGACGGCACCGGGCTGCAACTACATGTTGCTGCTGGGGTACCTGATTGGCGGTCCGCCGCAGGAAGAACCGCAGTTCGAAAAGGAAACAAAGAAGTGCATGACGGACAAGGACGTGCGAGTGGCTGTGGTCTGTTACGCGCCGGACGACGTCAAATACAAATTCGAGAACATCGATCATATCATTGCCAAATGCGTTACGACTCAGCTGGCTAACAACAAGATTGATGTGATTCCGTACGATGAAATTCGGACGTGGCTGGATGAAAATCCGGACTGGGACACAGCCGTGGATATCGGTGCCGAATTTGATGTGACTTACGTTGTGTATGTCGACGTCAGTGACTTTTCGCTGTACGAGCGTGATACGAATGCTCTGATGCGAGGACGCTGTGACGCGATTGTGAGCGTCTATGAAATGGAGACCGACGGAGAAGGCTCAAGGATTTTTAACCGCGAGCTGAACAGCGTGTTTCCACTGGAAGTTCCTCGCTCGGCATCTGATGTCAGCTATGACAAGTTCCGGATGGAATATCTGCGGAAACTGAGCGATGACATCGGTCGGATGTTCTATCCGTGGCACGTAGGCGACCAGTTTTCGCATACCGCGTAGTGTTGTGTCCCGCAGTGCCAGAGATCAGCCCTGCGGTTCACAAGTTGATGGGGTTCCGGATCCAGTTGAGCGGTCAGCGGCAGCCACCGGTAAGTTGGTCAGGTGTGCTGCCGTCAGCCGGCCCCTGCGGCGTGCGGTGCCGCTGTGATCCTTAGTACCGTTGCGTACGGCTACTCCTCAAACGCCGAGCCACCGGAACCGCTGAGCTCTTCCATGCGTTTGAGTACGTCCTTGTATTCGTAATCAACGGCCAGTACTTCACCGTAGTGATGTTCGGCCTGTTCATTCTTTCCGGCAGCCTGGTGCAGTCGTCCCAGCAGGTAGTGGGCCGTTTTGAAGGCTTCCGGGCGGTCGGCAAAGTTCAGTCCCTCGACTGCCTTTTCCAGTTGACGGCGAGCCAGATCGGCCTTTCCGTCGCGAGCGAAGCACTCACCCAGCAGCACCTGCGCTTCAACTCGCAGATTGGGGTTATTGGCGGCCTGCTGCAGCAGGGGAATGGCTTTGCTGAACTGTTTCACGTGGCGGGAGGCCAGTCGCTGGGCCAGTTCGAACTTCTTTTTCAGGTCCGTGGGGTTCAGCTCGACGCCCAGCGAGTAAAGTTCCATTTCCTTCTGAATGACTTCCTGCTGCAGGCCACGGGCTTTTTCAACCAGTCGTTCCTTTGTGGGGTTAGCGCGAGCCCGTGCTTCGGCTTCGGCTGCCTCTTCACGCAGTCGGGAGAGCTGCACATCAAGGATCAGCTCGCGGATTTCCCCGCTGCCAGGAGACAATTCCAGGGCTTTGCTGAGTTGATCCTGCGCCTTACCAAAGTCGCGTGCTGCCTTGTACAGGTCGGCCAGTTTCAGGTAGAGGCCAGTGTTTGAGGGATCCTTGCGAATGGCATGGATCAGGTCGGCTTCAGCCGATTCGCCTGGTGCATCGGCTGTCTTCTGCATGCCTTTGCGTGCCCGGCGGTCTTCTTCGTAGGCATTGACCGGTTGAGTTGGTTCGACGCGAACATCGCGAGTGGATTCTGCTTCTTCAAGCCCTTTACGGTCGAGCATGGAAACGGCGTCGATACGGCCCAGCATGGCGCGGGCTTCGCTGTCCGTAGGTACCAGCTTATAGATTCGTTCGTAGCAGGAGCGAGCCGGTTTGTAGTCCCGGCGTTCGAAGAGGAAGGCCCCCAGAGTGCGGTTGTAATCGACGTTGTCGCGGTCCAGTTCGACGGCCTTTTCCAAAGCGAAACGGGCCACGCCGTGGTTTTCCTGAGCCGCCAGTGCTTCACCAAGATCAAAGAACAGCTGAGCATCCCAGGGATTGATCAGCAGGCCTTCCTCGGCAGCAGCTTCGATGGATTTCCAGTCTTTGGAGAGGCGACTTTTTTTGATGCGGGTTCGCACCCCCATCAACCGCATGGACGCCATTTTGCCCCCGGTGCCATTGTCATTGTACGATTTGCGAATGCAGCCAACGCGTGACTGGCGATACAGCAGGTTGTCCGGAACCAGCTTTGTGCAGTTCGTGAAGCACTCGACAGCGTAGTTCCAGTTCTTGTGCTGCATGGCTTCCGTGCCCTTGCGGTACCACTCGGCACCACCTTTTTCGCGTTCATTCATGGCAACCCGGGCCTTCCGAATGCTGACCGTAAGTACTGAAGTAACAGAACCGGAGTACAGAAACGGAAATCTAACAGACAGTTCCGGTGTTCTCCACCGGCAGCTGGTCTGTGGCAGCAGTTCAGAGCACAAAGTGCGGTTTTTTCTGGAAATCCGGAGTGGTCCGGGCGATTTTCTGAATGGAAAGCGGTGCTGGAGGGCAGGGCAGGCCGCTTTTGCGTAGAATTCTGCGGCTTGCTCGGTCAGTTTCGTTCCCTTCTTCTGATGTTCGGAAAGCCGTATGGCTGCTGCTCGACCGCTGATGGTGATCAATGTTGTAGGCCTGACGCCTGTGATGATTGGCTCGCGGACCCCCAATCTGCAGCGCCTGGCGAACAGCGGGTTTCAGCGACCACTGCAGACGGTTCTGCCAGCGGTCACCTGTTCCGTTCAGGCGACTCTGCTGACCGGACTGCTGCCGGCTCAGCACGGAATTGTCGGTAATGGCTGGTATTTCCGCGACCTGGCGGAAGTGGGATTCTGGAAGCAGTCCAACCATCTGATTCAGGGAGAGAAACTGTATCAGACGGCTGCCATGCGGGATCCTGCTCATCGCACAGCCAAAATGTTCTGGTGGTACAACATGTATGCAGATACGGCGTGGTCGGTGACTCCGCGACCATCCTATCCGGCTGACGGCCGCAAGATTCCGGACCTGTACTCCGAGCCTGCAGTGCTGCGTGATGTGCTGCAGGAGCAGCTGGGGCGGTTTCCGCTGTTCAACTTCTGGGGACCGACGGCCGACATTCGCAGCACGGCGTGGATTGCGGATGCCTCCTGCCAGCTGTTTCGGCGTGAACACCCCTCACTGATGCTCGTGTATCTGCCGCACCTTGACTACAACCTGCAGCGAGTGGGGCCCGACGGGGCAGGGATCGATGAGGACATCCGACTGGTGGATGCAGAAGCCGGCAAGCTGATTGATGTGGCTCGGGAATGTGATGCGGAGGTGGTGGTGTTGTCTGAGTACGGGATTACTCAGGTCAATCAGCCGATTCACATCAATCGTATTCTGCGGCAGGCGGGCTATCTGCGAGTGCGTCGGGAACCGCTGGGCTGGGAGACTCTGGACTGTGGTGCATCGCGGGCCTTTGCCGTCAGTGATCATCAGGTGGCGCATGTTTACGTCAAGCGGCCGCAGGACGTTGGTGCAGTGCAGCGGTTGCTGGAAGGTGTGGCTGGTATTGACCGTGTGCTGGATGCCGACGGCCTGCGACAGAATGGGCTGCAGCACGAACGCAGTGGCGAGCTGGTCTGTGTTTCGGCTCGCAATGCCTGGTTTACGTATTACTTCTGGAATGATGACAGCCTCGCTCCGGACTATGCTCGTACCGTGGACATTCACCGCAAGCCGGGATATGACCCGGCGGAACTGCTGGTGAATCCGGACCTGAAATTTCCGAAGTTGCGAGTTGCTGCGCGTCTGCTGCGGAAGATGCTGGGATTTCGGTACTACATGGATGTGATTGGATTGCAGGCGGAGGTGGTCAGGGGCAGTCACGGGCGTCTGCCGGATGCGGGGCGTGAAGCCACTGACGGTCCGGTATTTCTCAGTTCCAGTCGGGCGATTGAACGCGATCGTGTGCATGCGCTGGACGTACGGGATCTGCTGCTGCAGCTGCAGTTTGGCTGAGGACCTTGCCGTAGTGCCGGGGCCGCGTCTTCAGGTGTCGGTGGCTTCAGTCAAGCAGAATCGGGCAGCCAGGACTCCGATTTTTGTGGATTTTTCCATTTGCGATGTGATGGATTTCTGCCTGGAAACGGGCAACAGCCGTGCTGGCGGTGGATTCGGCCTGTTTTCTTCCGTAAAGTGTGGGATTAACAGGAAGTTTCAGGCTGTCGAAGCTTCCTGTGTTTAATCGCAGGCCTGCTTGTACACAGGGAAACCGCAGACATGGCTGGGAAACCAGACCCGAAGAAACCGGAGCCTCAAAAGGGGGCTGTTGCAAAGAAGGGTGTCGAGGGCGAGGAGGCACCGGAGATCGAGCAGGTGCTTTTTCAGGGCCCTCTGTTTGGTCGCGAGGCCAATCTTAAGGCCCATGCCAAACTGGTGCAGGCCGCACTGGTGGCAGTGAAGCAGATGGTCTCGGATGCGATGGAGCGTCGTGCACACACGATTACTCTGGAGCCGAAGGAGGGGCGGTTTCTGCTGCGTTACGTCATTGATGGAATTCCCCATCAGGCTGGTGTGCTGCCGGGACCGAAGGGGATGGCGCTGGTGCAGATGATCAAGGTTCTGGCGGGACTGGATCCTGCGGACCGCAGTGCTGCTCATTTTGGCGGGATCAGTGCCGAGCGTGAAAAGCTGATGTTCAATCTGATCCTTGATACAACTCCGGTGGGATCAGCCGAGCGAGTTCGGATCAAGGTGGAAAACCGCAAGGTCCTGCGACAGCGACCTCAGGATGTGGGATTCCCTGACGACTTGAAAAAGAAGATCCGTGATTTCACCTCAGAACGCAGTGGTGTGGTGCTGGTCTGTGGTCCGGCAGATTCCGGTGCGACCACTCTGTCGATCGTCGCGCTGCACTGTGTAGACCCGTATCTGTATCAGGTTTACAACTTTGCCGAACTGAAGGGGCGTGAGCTGATCAACGTGACGGACTTCAGGCCTGAGCCTGGTCATGATCTGGAGATCACGTTTGACCGAATTCTGCGGCGTGAGGCTGATGTGCTGTTTATGGATCCGCTGATTTCACCGCAGGACGCGCAGGTGATTTTCCAGTATGCGGATCGTCTGTCGTTTATCATGGAGATTCCCGCGAATACTCCGTTTGAGGCACTGCAGAAGGTGCTGCAGTGGGTGGGGGCTGATCTGGTGCTGAAGAACCTGCGCGGGATTCTGACGCAGAAGCTGATTCGCAAACTGTGTGATGACTGCAAACAGGCCTATCGTCCGAATCCGGCCCTTGTGAAGAAGCTGGGTCTGCCGGCGGAAACGACCGTCCTGTATCGTGCTCCTCAGCCACCTCCGCCTGACGATCCGAAGGCTCCGACGATCGCCGAACTGTGTGCGCCGTGTGCCGGGGTTCCTTATCATGGTCGGGCAGCGATCTTTGAGATGCTGGAAATTACGGACGGCATGAAGGAGGTTGTGGCGACCAACCTGACGGCAGACGCGGTGCGTCGGCAGATGGCTACGGACGGTCAGACCACTCTGCAGAAGGATGCCATTCGCCTGGTGGCTCAGGGCAAGACATCTCTGGAAGAGGTCCAGCGCGTCTTCAGTCCTCCGGGCGCCGCCAAAAAGAAACCGGCTCCGCGTCCTCCGGGGCCTCCTCGCTGATCCACGGTGCCTCGGCAGGGGCGTCGTTTTGTGGGCTGTTCAGTCTGTTGTGAAAGTACTGCAGTGATGTGTGTGGTTTTGATGTCGAAGGTGGGCAGGGTGATGAGTTTTCTGAAGTTGCCGCTGATCTGTCTGGCAGCCGGGTTACTGCTGCTGGTGCCGCTGGCGGCGGATGTGTGTGCTCAGGCTGCTCCTGCAGAGTTACAGCCCGGGATCGCTGCTGAGAAGCCGGCCAGTGGTCCGGCGATTGAGTATGAAGGGAAGTGGCTGGTTTCTTATGAACAGCAGATTCCGGGTACGGATGTGAAGTTTCGGATGATTCCGATTCCCGGTGGTGAGTACCAGATGGGCAGTGTCGAGTCTGAGTCCGGGCGTGGATCGGACGAGGGGCCGGTGCGACGGGTGCAGGTGGCACCGTTCTGGATGGGCGAGTGTGAGGTCACGTGGGCGGAGTACAAACTGTTCATGCAGTTGTACCGTCATCTGAAGGAATTTCAGGCGCGGGGCGTGCGCAAGGTGACGGACGACAATCGGATTGACGCTGTCACTGCTCCGACGCCACTGTATGAGCCTGATTTTACCTTTGAATATGGTGACGATCCTCGCCAGCCGGCCGTCTCGATGACTCAGTATTCTGCGCGACAGTACACCAAGTGGTTGTCTGCCATCAGTGGTCAGCAGTATCGACTGCCGACGGAGGCTGAGTGGGAGTATGCCTGTCGAGCGGGGACGACCACGGCGTGGTCTTTTGGGGCGGACGTCGGGGCTCTGGGTGACTATGCGTGGTTTGCCGGCAACACGGAAGGATCAGGAACTCGTGTCGTACGTCAGAAAAAGCCGAATCCTTTTGGCCTGTACGACATGCATGGGAATGCGGCGGAGTGGGTTATTGACGCTCATGGTGCCTATCCGCAGAAAGACGTCGTGGATGCAGCCAGTGACTGGGTGCGTGCGGTGAAGCCTGATCCTCGAGTGGTACGTGGGGGATCGTGGGAGCTGAAGGCTGAGCAGTCTCGATCGGCTGCGCGTCTGGGTTCGAACGATGAGCAGTGGAAGGAGTACGATCCGAATCTGCCGCGCAGTCCGTGGTGGTTCACGACAGATCCGGCGCGTGGAGTAGGTTTCAGGCTGCTGCGTCCTGCGAAGTCCATCAGTCGGGAGGCGATTGAGGAATTCTGGAAGATCGACTGTGACGACATTCGGTACGACGTGGAAGATCGCCTGAATGAGGGGCGTGGTGTGCTGGGAATCGTCGATCGCGAGCTGCCGCAGGCGATTCTGGATCTGCAGAAGTAGTAGTCCGCGTTGTGGATGGCGATGGGCAGGGTGTCAACGGCAAGGGAGGTGCGGAATGGGGTTACTGGCAGGGACGATCTATGATCGTCCACCGCGGTGTGAACACTGTGGTCTGCTGGAATCGGAGTGTCGCTGTGTGCCTCCGGAACCTGTGCCTCGGACAAAGCCGGGGCGTTCCCTGCGAGTGGGCGTGGAAAAGCGGAAGCATGGCCGGATGATGACTGTGGTGCGTGATCTGGGTGCCGAAGATGACGCGGCAGTACTGCTGACGAAGCTGAAGAACTGTTGTGGTGCGGGGGGCTCGGTCCAGGATGGTGTGCTGGAAATTCAGGGAGCACATGCTGAGCGAGTTCGTGCAGAGTTATTGAAGCTGGGGTATCGAGTACGCGGTTGAAACCTGTGGAACGTTTCTGCGGAGTGCCGGTGTGGAAGACCTGATCGGTAAGCAGGTGGTGGTGGATGTTGAGTCACCGTTTGTTTATGTGGGGCGACTGCATGAAGTACGTGACAAGACTCTGATCCTGAAGCAGGCCGATGTGCACGATCTGCGGGATTCCACGACGACGCGTGAGGTGTACGTGAGGGAATCGCGAGTGCATGGAATTCAGGCCAATCGGAAGATTGTGTATGTCCGCCTGGACAGGGTCGTCAGTGTTTCGCTGCTGGACGATGTGATTCCGTAGGCAGTGGGCTGGTAACAGGAACTGGTTGGCAGAGCAGAGCATATGGGATCGCTGTTTCCGGATGACGCGGAGTATGTGCAGGCGGAGCAGCGGGTGGGGCTGCTGCGGCAGGAACTGGAGCGGCACAATCAGCTCTATTACGTGGCAGCTCGTCCGGAAATCACGGATCGGGAATACGACCGCCTGATGCAGGAGCTGGTGGAGCTGGAGCATCGTTTTCCGGAGCTGCAGACGGCAGACAGTCCCAGTCAGAAAGTTGGCGGTGAGCCGATTCGGGGATTTGTGCAGGCGGCCCATCAGGTACCGATGCTGTCGATTGACAATCTGTTTGCAGAACAGGAACTGGAGGAATGGGATCAGGGGCTGCGGAAGAGTCTGGATACGGAGCAGCTTGAATACTCGATTGAGTACAAGATTGACGGCGTGGCATTGGCGCTGATTTATGAGCGGGGCGTGCTGGTTCGGGCCGTCACGCGAGGAAACGGCATGGTTGGCGATGACGTGACAGCCAACGCTCGTGTGATTGAGGGAATTCCGTTGCGGCTGCTGACGAAGACTGCTCCGGAAGTGCTTGAGATTCGTGGTGAGGTGTTGATTCTGAATGAGGAGTTTGCGAAGTTGCAGGCGACTCAGATCCAGGAGGGTGAGGAGCCCTTTCGGAATCCTCGCAATGCGGCGGCGGGTGCTCTGAAGCTGCTTGATCCGCGGCTGGCTCGTCAGCGGCGACTGCGTTTTCTGGCTCACGGCGTGGGACAGGTTTCAGGAGTCTCCTGGAGTACGTGGAGTGAGTTTCTGCAGCAGATCCGGGAACTGGGACTGCCTACAACTCCGAACGTGCGCTTTGCCGTGGGGTTTACAGGTCTGCAACAGGCCTGTGCTCAGTTGATTGCCGGTGTCCCGGAGCTGCCGTTTGAAGTCGATGGACTGGTGATCAAGCTGAACTCACTGCCCCTGCGAAACATGCTGGGTGCGACGTCCAAAAGTCCGCGCTGGGTCAGGGCCTGGAAATGGGAACGCTATGAAGCGGAAACCCGAGTGCTGCGGATTGTTGTGCAGGTGGGGCGGACAGGCACACTGACACCCGTCGCTGAACTTGAGCCCGTTGAGATTGCCGGTACCACTGTGTCGCGGGCCAGTCTGCACAATCGCGACGAGCTGCAGCGGCTGGGTGTACGGATCGGAGATCTGGTGGTGGTCGAAAAGGCCGGCAAGATCATTCCGCATGTGCTGCGTGTCAATGAAACGGGGCGTACGGGGGCAGAGCAGTCCTATGAGTTCCCGGCGAATTGTCCTGAGTGTGGTACGGCTGTGGTGCAGGATGAAAATGGTGTCTACGTCCGTTGTCCGAATCCTGCCTGTCCGGCGCAACTCAGAGAGACCCTGATCTGGTTCGCCTCACGACCCTGTATGAATATTGATGGGTTGGGTGAGAAACTGATTGAGCTGTTGCTGAAAGCGTCTCTGGTTGACGGCATTCCGGCCATTTATCGATTGGCTGAAAAACGTGACCGGCTGAAGGATCTCGAGCGGATGGGTGAGAAGTCGGTGGATCGTCTGCTGGCAGGAATTGAGGAGTCGCGAAAGCAGCCGTTGTGGAGACTGCTGGCCGGTCTGAACATTCGCCATGTGGGGCAGACAGTAGCGCGAACGCTGGAGCAGGCCTTCGGAACGCTGTCGGTAATCATTGAGCAGACTGAGGAGTCACTGGGAGCGGTGCATGAGATTGGCCCGGTGATTGCACAATCTGTGTATCAGTTCTTTCGCAGCGACTATGGGCAGCGACTGGCGGCTGAACTGGCTGCGCTGGGTTTGAATACGGGACAGCCCCTTGCTCCACGCGACACTTCCGGTCCTCGAGTTTTCGAAGGCCAGACGATCGTGGTTACTGGCACCATGGTCCGATTTACTCGTGAGCAGATTGAGCAGTTGATTCGTGATCTGGGGGGCAAGGCTTCGGGCAGTGTGTCTAAGCGAACCAGTCTTGTGGTGGCCGGCGATGCTGCCGGCAGCAAGCGGACAAAGGCTGAGGAACTGGGGGTTCGAATTGTCACAGAAGACGAGTTTCTGCAACTGGCTGGCAAGCCTGTCTGAGTTCGCGTCAGGGCCGGCACAAGCCCCTGGATGTCTGGGGGTTATTTGTTGTTCGGGGTGTTTGGGTTGTTCTGGCCGTATTTTCCGCGTTTAACTGAAAATCCGGTTCTACGGTTCCGCAAAAGTCTGCGGTTCTGGACGCCTGTGTGACGAATCTAGAGGCGCGGGACTGCATTCGGGCAGGATCCTCGCAGTGATTTCGTGCAGGTGATTGTTATGGATGACCCTGCGGCAGAATCTGCCGGAGCAAACGGAGTGCACGTTCGGAGACTGCAGATGTCGCTGACATCTGTCTGCTTCGTTCGTGTTGCGCAGTTTGCTGCGGGAAGTCTGCTGTTGTTACTGGCTGCTGCATGGGGAACGACTCGTGCAGGGGCGACGCAGGAAGTTGATCCACCGCAGTATCGTCCGCATGCGACCACTGTGCAGCAGCGGTCGTTTGTGGAGCCGGAGATCGAAATCATTCCGCGACGGATGCAGGCGCCTGATGCAGATGTTCGGTCAGTGGTGCGTTATCCGCGAGTTGAGCCACCGCATGAGTCGCCACAGCGGTCAGCACCAGCACCAGTTCGGATCGCTGCGCCTGAGCGTCAGACTCTGCGTGATGGAGCTGCAGCGACTGCAGATTCAGAGATCGCTCGACGCAACACTGGAAGTACCGAGACGGCTGAGAAACTGGTACGTCCAGCACCTGCCGGCGAACGAGCAGAGCCACTTGTTCTGCATGGCAACCGTCGCCGGTCTTCGACGAACGGGCCGGCAGCCCCGCATGGTGAGATTGCAGTTCCATTGATTCTGGGCCCGGCAGATCGCGTGCCGGCAGGATCAGATGAGGATGCTGAACAGGATTTCCCCGAGCTGCATGAACAGAAGCCGGCGACGGTTCCTTCAGATGCTCCGGAACGATTGCCATTTGAGATCCCATCGGAATCGCCAATTGAGGCACCGGTGTCGGAAAAACCGCCACTGGTGGTTGGTGGCGACATCCCTGCGCGAAGTTCCGGAATGATGATCCCGTCGCAGACAGCTGAAGTCGGATCACAGCCAGTGGCTGATCCGGGTGTGATTCGCTCGACACCTGTTCCCGGAACGATTGCTCCGCAGTTGCCTTATCAGCAGCCGGCGGCGGTGGCAGCGCAGCAGTATGCGGGTCCAGTCGGTGGCATGCCAGGTGCGCAGCAGCCACCGCAATGGCGAGGCAGTAGCTCCATGGAGACAGGTGCGCCGGTCGGGCCGTCGGGGTTTCCAGCGGCAGGGAACATGGGTTGGTCTGTCCCCGAGGGTTACTCGGGAACAGCGCCAGCGCCCACAGCACCACCCGGCTGGCAGCCCGGTATGACGCAGTCAGTGCCAGCCTATCCCATGCCTGCCTACCAGATGCCAATGCGCCCTGATAGTTATCGATCTGTGGCGAGCACGGGAATGATGGTTGGTGGAGCGACAGGGACGAGTGGGCGTTATGGGGCATTGCCCGGGACTGCGCGATCGACTGGCGTGCCGACTCCGCCGGGATCTCGTTATGGTTCGTTGCCGGCGACTGCTGGTCAGTTGCAGGCTCCGGCCCCGACAGTATCGCGATATCGATCTGCTGGTGCAGCTGTCGGCGGGGGCGGAATGAATTATGGTGCTCGTGTCGGAGTACCGCAGCAGATGCCTCAGTATGCACAGATGCCGCAGTATTCCCGGATGCAGGCCCCGCATATGGCGCAGTCGCGGTATGGTGCCGTGCCGGTATCAGGTGGACAAGGGGCTGTGTCAGCCGGTGTACCGAGGTCGGGTGGTTATCCGGCACAGGGGCCGGCGGGAAGTGTGCCGGGTGGTGCCGCAGTTTCGACGGCATCGCGCACACAGGCATTGCCTTCCGGGGGCGCGCGTTCACCCGGTGCTGCCACCGGGGTCGCTCCGGTAAGTTCGTCTCGTTACGGAGCACCCGCGGCAACGGGCCCTGCTCAGCCTGGCCGTCGCTGACTGCCCTCAATCGAGCCTGCTGCAGTCACGGGACGACGTGTTGCACGGATGCATCATTCGGAATATTCGATTTAACCGTAATCTTCTGCCCTGTGTTCCCGGATTCTCTGCAATTCCCAGTCCGGGCAGCCGTCAGAGTCTGTGGAAGCGGGAAGAATCTGCTGTAGGTGGAAAAGCATTTTCTGCGATGACTTCGCAGATCGCAACTTATCCCGAAGCAGCTCGATGGCACACCGTCATTTGACAATTCTGGGCAACGATCAGCCGACAGTTCAGCTGTCTCTGGCGGCCGTGCGTCGTGGTATTGCGGTACGTTGTCTCTATCCTGAGGTGCGGCATTCTGGCTGGTTGATAGGTCAGGCTCTGCGTCGTCTGCTGCTGCGACTGATGGCAGATTCCCCGGCGTCCCGGCGTTCTTCGGGAATCTCGGGTGGTGGTATGCCTTTGCTGCGGGCTCTGCTGCGGCGGGCACTTGCTGACGAGGTGCTTGACCAGCGTGCTCAACTGACCGCGGCCGGTGTTACAGTGATGTTCAGTGAAGCTGCATTCCGTCGGGCTTCACAGCTATCAGTTTACAGCAGCCAGCGAACGCAGCCAGCCACACTGGATTTCTCTTGTTGCGTGATTACTTCGGGCGTTCGTCATCTGCTTCCGGATTCGGACAGGGACCGCAGTGTGTTTGACACTGAGCGTCTGTTTGAGCAGGCTCATCAGCCGTCGGAATTGTGTGTACTGGGCAGTGACGAGGTTGCTCTGGGTGTGGCGGCCTTGTTCAGTCTGTTTGGTTCCCGTGTTGAGCTGACTGCTGAGACTGAGCTGCCCGAGGTAATGGCGGAACTGGCCGAGCATTCGGGTGTGACGATCCGTTCTGAGTCGGCAGTTGCACCGTTTGCGGTGCCTCGCCCCGTCCCCTCACAGCAGACAATCCTGGACTGTCGTCGCACGGTTGGCTTTACAGAGCATCTGAACCTTCCCTCGATTGGCGTGGAAACGGACGACACAGGTCGTTTGTGGTGTTCCAATCGTCTGGAAACGTGGTGTCAGAATGTCTTCGGGGCGGGCGCCGTTGTAGGATTCACGGCAGCGGGCTTCACGGGTACCAGTGCTCAGACAGAGACCATACTGCAGCAGGTTGCCGTGGCTGAGTTGTCGCGTGCCGGCAGGTCTCAGCGTGTCTCGGGTTGAACAGGTTTCAGGGAATTGAACCGATGCTGAGGTTGCTGCTGGCTGCAGTGATTTGTCTGCAGTCTGTTGCCGGAACAAATGATGAGCAGGCCGCGGAGTGGCGAATGGAAACAGAGCGCTGGCGTGAGACGCGGGATCGCAATCTGCGTGCTCCGGATGGCTGGCTGGCGGTCAGTGGTCTGTTTTATCTGGATCAGGGAAAGCATGATTTTGGATCGGGTCAGGACTGTGCTGTTCGTCTGACAGCCGATTCGTCTCCTGCACTCGCAGGGACTCTGACGGTGACCCCTGAGCAGGTCACATTCAGAGCTGCCGAAGGGGTGGCAGTGCAGCTGAATGGTGCCTCAGTTCAGGAAGGCCGTCTGCAGATTGATCTGCAGGCCTCAGAGGCGGATTCCCCTGATCGTCTGAAGATCGGCACAACGACGCTGCAACTGATTCGACGCAGTGGTCGACTTGCCGTCCGTCTGCGTGATTCCCAAAACCCGCTGCGTTTGTCTTTCCGTGGTGAGCAGTGGTATCCGATTCAGAACGAGTATCGGGTGGAGGCGACATGGGTTCCTCTGCCGGTGCAGCGTCTGGTGCAGGTTGAAAATGTGCGTGGCGGATTTTCTGAGGGTCACGTGGCGGGAAGTGTGGAGTTTGAGTTGCAGGGGCGCCGTTTGACGCTGGAAGCTCTGCAGGAATCAGAACAGACCCTGATGATTGTCTTTCGGGATCAAACCAGTGGGCGGGAAACATACGGAGGCGGTCGATTTCTCAGCATCCCGGTGCCAGAGGGCGGTCGTTTAGTACTTGATTTCAATCGTGCCTATAATCCGCCCTGTGCATGGAATCCTCACACATTGTGTCCTCTTCCTTCAAAGGCCAATCATCTGCCGATTCCGATTGCTGCCGGTGCTCGAAAGCCGTCTGATCCATGAGATTCCTGCTGATAGCAGAACTGATCATTGCAGGTTGTTGTGGTGTGGCTTGTGGGCAGGATGCTCCGCCTGATTCTCCGCGTGAGTTTCGAGCGGTCTGGGTGGCAACACTGGATAACATTGACTGGCCCTCCCGCAGCGGGCTCAGTACCAGCCAGCAGCAGCAGGAAACGCTGCGGATACTGGACCGGGCTGAAGAGCTGCATCTGAATGCTGTGATTCTGCAGGTTCGCAGTGCTGCAGACGCAATCTATCCATCGCAGCTGGAACCGTGGAGTCGCTGCCTGACCGGCGTTCAGGGGAAGGCTCCTGAACCCGTCTGGGACCCCCTGCAGTTCTGGATTGAACAGGCCCATCTTCGCGGACTGGAACTGCACGCATGGATGAATCCGTGCCGCGCCCATACCAGTCGTGGTGAGTTGGCAGATTCCCATATCGCCCGACGACAACCGGAGCTGGTACAGCGATATGGAAATCTGCTTTGGATGGATCCTGGTCGCAGGGAAACGCTGGAACAGACTCTGAATGTGGCATCAGATATTCTGCGGCGTTACGACATCGACGGGCTGCATGTGGATGACTATTTCTATCCGTATCCTGTTGAGCAGCAGGATGGTCAGATTCAGCCGTTTCCGGATGATGATTCGTGGCAGCTGCGCAGCCCATCAGAGCGAGACAGTTCCCGTGCTGACTGGCGTCGAGCCAACGTCAATCGACTTGTGCAGGAGTTGTGGAAGCGGGTTGTGGCAGAGCGACCGGAAGTACGATTCGGGATTTCTCCGTTCGGTATCGGTCGGCCCGGACGGGTACTTGGTATCACAGGCTTTGACCAGTACGCCGGTATCTATGCTGATCCGGAACTGTGGCTGCAGCAGGGCTGGTGCGACTACATGGCTCCTCAGCTCTACTGGTCGATTGATCTGCCGGCCCAGAGTTTTCCAGTCCTGTTGAAGTTCTGGCAGGAACAGTCAGCAGGCAGGATTCCAATCTGGCCGGGCCTGCTGACCAGTCGAGTGGGAGCGCGGACGAAGCAGTTCCCTGCCGAGGAGATACTGCGGCAGGTTGCAGAGACGCGAAAGGGATCCATGGTTTCCGGTCAGTTGCATTTCAGTATGAACACTCTGATGAAGAATCCTGAGCATCTGGCTGATCGCCTGAAGTCAGAAGTCTACGCTCAATCTGCTCTGGCTCCGGTGCATCAGCGTGCACCGGGCAGTCCCCTTGCTGCACCGCAGGTCCGACTGTCGTCTGACAGTCCGCAGAGACTGCAGCTGCAGTCTGAGGCTGGACCGGAATTTCGGGGGTGGGCCGTGTGGCTGCAGATTGATGGTAAATGGCAGTTTACTGTGGTCTCACCCAGGGTTGCCGAACTGCAGATTCCTGCCACCGTTCAGCGTTGTCATGTCACAGCTGTCAGTCGGACAGGGCTTGAAAGTCGGCCGACGATAGTGCGGATTCCGCAGGATCGCTGATAGCGGTCGGTGTCACCGCTATCTGGTTTCCATGACGCGCAGCTTCGTAATGGCTTCAGCCAGTGCTCGACCAACTTCAGATTCATCTCCTGCCACCACATCTGCTCCTGCGGCAAGGAACTCCTGCTGATGGAGACAATAGCGGGACCGTACGATGACTGTGGCACCCGGGGCCATACGTCGGATCTGCTGGAGCATTGACATGGAGTCATGAAAACCGGGGACGGTAATGACGACCAGCCGCAGTTTTTCAGGGTGCAGGTGCTGCAGCAGCTCGCCGGAAGATGCATCCGCCTGAATGGCATGAAAGCCGGCTGCGTGCGCATTCCGAACTCCGTCCGCACCGAGGTCGATGACCATCACTCGCTCGGCAGAATTCGTCAGTGCTGCAGCCGCGCCACGACCAGCCGGACCGAATCCGATCACCAGACAATCACACTGCTGTCCGGCCAGCTGCTTCTGCGAGACGCCATCCAGTGGCTCATTGACGCGACCATTCAGCCATGCCGCCAGACACGGGGCAATTGTGATCATTGTCGGTGTCACCAGCAGGCTGACAATTGAGGCAGAGACAAGCGCATTGAAATGCGTTTCGGTCAGCAGTCCGGCATCCACAGCCTGACCTCCAGGCACAAATGCAAATTCACCAACGGAACCGAGGCAGAGTCCGGTGGCGAGAGATGTGCCGGATGGCGTGCCGGGGATCCGGAACAGAACGGCGACCACCGTGACTTTCACCGCCACAATCAGCGTGGCCAGTGAAAGCACTGTGAGAATGTTCTGAAACATCCAAAGCGGATCGGCCAGCAGCCCAACAGTGCCGAAAAACAGTGTCAGCAGAACGATTCTGAGTGATGCGACGTCAGCACGTATCTGAAAAGCAAACGGGGAATTGCCGAGGTACATCCCGGCTATAAATGCTCCAAGGGCCGGTGAAAGTCCGGCAGCGTGGGCCGCCCATGTCGCACCCAGCCCCACGATGATACTGAGCAGTACCATCAATTCCCGGTTCTGTCCGATTGATCGAGTACGCATGACTCGCACCGCCAGCAGATTCAGCAGCAGGTACAGCGTAATCACAACTCCAACCCCGGCCAGCAGAATTCCGCCAATCCGTGGCAGTACTGCTGAGAGTGATCATGGCGCTGCACGCAATACTGCCAGCGGGGCTGAGTCCAAGGGCACAGCCGATCAGCGTACACACGGCCATGGTGACAACAACCTGCAGCACTCCGATCATCAGTGCTCGAATACCCAGCCCCAGCACACGCTGCAGAGAGAATTCCAGTCCGAGACTGAACAGGAGCAGTGCGACCCCCAGCTCGGCAAGTCCCTCAATTTCTGATTCGGCCTTCACAACGGCAAAACTGCCCGGCCCACCAAGTACAAGTCCAGCCAGCAGAAAACCTACCAGAGGGCTTTGGCGAAACATCACCATGACGCCACCGGCAGCAAAACACGCCAGCAGCAGCAGGACGATCTGCAGCAGAAGATCCCACGTGTCCATGGACTGCATTCAAAGCAGGAATGTTCGGATTACTGCTGCACACTGCCGGAGACAAGGAAATCCAGCGGGTCCGGACGATCCTTGATCCGCAGCTGCATCTTCTGGCTGAATCTTCCGGGCTTATCCGGAGCCGTAAACTCCAGTTCAACCCGATGCAGTTTGTCAGCCTTGTCCGTCAGATTGGCTCGAAAGCTGTTCTGCAGATCCCCGGAGTCAACCTGTTCGATAACAAACGGTTTGGTACCACGGACGACGAGGACAACTTTTGCCGACTGTCCAACTTTGACCGGCCGCAGAGCCACGCTGGGGTTGGCGATCATAATGTCAGCCGTGACCTCACCCTGAACAAGCAGGGGCACGTAAGGGTTGCGCGAGTCATCGGTGACAAGAGTGATGTACTCAGACAATCGTCCGATCTTTGCGGTGTCAGCCAGTTTCACCTGTAACTGATAAACGATATTGATACCGTCTGTCGGGGCCTGCTCGCGTTTGGTTTCCTGAATCTCAGCCGTCAGATCGGGGTTTGTCACTTTGACTTCCCGGATCTGCCATTCAGGACGCCCGGCGTAGCTGATCGTGACCCGGCGACTGGAACCACTGCGGTACTCGACTGCTCCAAAATCCACTTTGCCCGGATCAATGACAACGTCCGTACGAATGTAGGCCGAGATCGGAATGCGGACTTCGGCGAACTGCGGTGCATCAATAATGATCGACAGTGAAGTATCTCGCTGCTTCTCGAAGTTCACCGTGTTCATGCGCACTTCAATGGTCGCCTGTTCGCCCGGCTGCAGCAGTGTCTTTGAGGGATTTCCGGCTTCAGCGCATCGGCAGGCAGTAGACACTCCCTGGATGTGCAGCTGTGCGCCCGTGTTGTTGGTCAGAGTGACAGACCGAGCTGCCGCCGAGCCTCGCGCAATGACGCCAAATTCCAGGCGACCAGGCTGCACAAGGCCGTCAGCCCAGCTCTGCTGAGCCTGCAGTAACGAACTGTTGCAGAGCAAACAGACCAGAAACAAGGATACCAGTCGGCAAATGTTCCTCATGGCGTCTTCCGATCAGGCCACAATATGACGTGACGGCTGGGCAGTTCCAGACGGCAGCTGATAGCCCGAAGTCTGGCAATTTTGCGGCAAAAACGCCACCTCAGGCGGGCAAAACCGCGATTTGTGAGAAGTTGAAGCAGGAACTGAGCCCGTTTTGAGGGCTGCTGCAGACGATCATTATGCCTGTTTTTTTGTTCATAAACCGGCTGTTCGCTGCCTTACAGGTCTGCTGGAAGGCCGCCAAACTGCCTGACCGCTTCGTACGCGATGGTATTCACAGTACTGGCCAGATTCAGGCTGCGGACCTGTGAACGCATGGGTAATCGCAGATTGCGGGCCTGGGATTCCTGCAAAATTGAGGCGGGAAGTCCTCGGGATTCACTGCCAAACAGCAGGATATCACCCCGCGTGAATTCAACTTCCCACGGCGCACGGGTACCGGACTTCGTCAGGCACCAGACCTTTGATTCCGGAAGCTTGCGCTGCACTTCAGCCCAGCTGTCAACGACCTCCCAGTCCAGGTGCTGCCAGTAATCCAGACCGGCACGCTGCAGTGACTTGTCGTCGACGAGGAAACCGAGCGGGCGAATCAGCCAGAGTCGTGCGCCGATAGCAACGCAGGTGCGACCGATATTTCCGGTGTTTTGAGGGATTTCAGGCTGATGCAGCACTACGTGCAGCAGCGGACTACCGGCCATGCTTACAACTTTCCGGATGCCTGCGGACCAGGGCGAAAACCGGGATCACTGCGTCCCTGCAGAGTTTCAATCCCATCCATGCGGACCATCAGAATCCGTTCTGTGGAGCCTGGTTCGGAGAATGGCTGGAAGAACAGGCTGCCAATGCTCCACTTTTCCGGATCCTCGGCGGCATACCTTCCGAGTACGGCGATTTCGCCGGCGAGCAGTCGGACCTGCACCTGTTGTTCGTAAAGTGGCAGCATGTCCTGCCGAACCGGCAGTTTGTCAGTGTTCTGTTCAATTGTAAGTCTTGCTGTGGAGGATCCGGAATAAACGACCGGCAGCAGATTCAGCAGCACCCAGTCAGCCGACAGTTCCCTGACTGAAAGTTCAAAAACACAGCGGATCTGACCGGCATTCTGCAGTCTTGCAAGCTGTGGAATCCTTTGCAGCGACAGACGCGATTCATCCAGCTGACTCTGAATTTCCAGATAGCTCTGGCCACCAGGCAGCAATTGAAACATGGTTCCAAAGCTGGAATCGTGAGCTGTTCCGGACGAGGTGGGGGATCCGAGCGGGCCTTCATTGGAAACCGGTCGACTGGCATCTCGCGCAAGGCTTTGGACAGCCCATGGTGTGGAGCTGCCGGCGACCCCCACGCGAAATCCGCTGTCATTCAGTTTTTTCCGCTGTTCCGGAGCCATCAGCCCGCTCTCATCCAGCTCTTCCCAGACGAGTTTCCTTGATTTGTGATCATGCAGCGGTCGGCTGGCAATACAGACTTCAAGTCTGGCGAGTGACAGAGTGGCCGACGGTGAGGCCTGTTTTCCTGAGGCTCTGTCCGGCGCTGGCAGCATGGATGTCAGCGGTGACTGGCCATCTCCGAGCGAGCGGAACAGGTCACACCCGGTTGCTGTCAGAAACAGCCCGGCCAGCGCCTGTCGTCGCGAACAGAAATTGCCTCGCACGCCCTCGACACCCTCAAAAAAAGAACGAACAGCCTTACAAAGGCTTGCAGACCGGGAAAGCTAAGGTTGGCAGGAATTCGCGGTCAACGTCAGGATTGTGGCCGTCAGAGCGATTCAGGTATTCCACCGCAAATTGACAGGCCAACTGGCCTGGAACATGGGCGAAACGGCAGAAACTGCAGATTCACGCCGGCTGATAGTCCGGGATTCTGTGTTCTCGAGCTGCCGGTTCTGGTCTATGCTGCTCAGGCAGCACGTGTCAGAGTGCGTTGCGGTAATCTCTGTGTGAGCAGTCTGAAGGAGCGGGTGCAATATGTCGTCGGTGACACTGAGGATCGGCGAGGGGCATGATACCCATCGCACGATCGCTGGAAGACCTCTGGTCATCGGAGGGGTTGTGATTACCGAAGCTGCATTCGGCCTGGATGGTCACAGTGATGCCGATGTGCTGCTGCATGCCATTACCGATGCGTTGCTGGGTGCTGCCGGACTGGGTGATATCGGCGAATGGTTTCCGAATACAGACGAGCGTTGGCGCGGCGCAGATTCAGCGCTGTTACTGACAACGGTGCTTCACGAGTTGCAGCAGCGATGTCTGCAGGTGATTAATCTCGATTGCACGGTGCATGCCGAAAAGCCGCGGATGGGCCCATGGAAGCCGGTAATTCGCAGGCGACTGGCCGAGCTGCTTACGGTTGATCTGCAGCAGGTCAATGTCAAGGCAAAGTCGGGTGAGGCGGTCGGTCCGGTGGGCCGTGGTGAGGCGATCAGCGCAACGGCGGTCGTGCTGCTGCAACACGTTCCCGGGTCTGCTTAACCCTGTCTGGAAATGGAACACGACAGATGACCGTCACAAATCGGTTTCTTGGCATTGATCCGGGGCTGGGTCGTACAGGCTACGCCCTGATTGAGCGTACGGCCCGTGGTCCGGTATTGCGTGAAGGTGGAGTCATTCAGACGAAGACGGATCAGTCGCTGCATCTTCGGCTGGGCGAAATTGCCAGAGAAATCCGCGAGATTCTGGCGGAACTGAAGCCCAGTGCTGTGGGTATCGAGCAGGTATTTTCGCATGCCAGAAATGTCCGCTCATCACTGATGCTGGCACATGCTCGTGGGGCCATTCTGGCGACCGTCGCGGAAAACGCTGTCCCTCTGCTGCAGTACAGTCCTGCTCAGATTAAACAGATGCTGACGGGCAGTGGTAAGGCCGGCAAGGAACAGATGCAGCATGCAGTGCGGGCAGAACTGCGTCTGGCAAGAATTCCGGAACCTCATGACGTGGCGGATGCGGCGGCCGTGGCCCTGTGTCTGTTTCATTCCCTCAGATTTGCAGCCTGAAAGAGCGGGCGGTTGCTCTCCCCGTCCATCGACCAATCTGCGATAATTCCCACGGAACGCTGAGCTGACTCTCTATTCGGATGACAGCAGATGATTAATCGTATTACGGGGCAACTGGTTGCCATCAATGAAACGCATGCCTCGATTCGTCTGGGTGGCCTGGATTATGAGGTACTGCTGCCGGATGTTGTCCGCAGGCAGCTGCAGGCAAAGCTGAACAGCGAAGTCAGTCTGCGGACCATTGAATTTCTGGAGGGGAATCCTCAGCAGGGACGAATGGTGCCACGGATTGTGGGGTTCATGAATGACGCTGAGCTGGAGTTTTTCGAACTGTTCTGCTCAGTTGACGGTGTTGGTGTCAAGAAGGCGCTGCGGGCGATGGTCCGTCCGGTTCGCGAGATCGCTGTTTCCATAGAAGAGCAGGATGCCAAAGGCCTGAGTGCTCTGCCGGGGATCGGTCCTGCGATGGCCGAACGAATCATTGCCAAGCTGCGTCGCCGCATGACACGGTTTGCTCTGATGATCGCCAGTCGAGTTCCTGAAGAGACGGATCAGAAGACCGATCTGGTCGGTGAAGCCTACGAGGCGTTGCTGAGCGTCGGACACTCACCACAGGATGCTCGTGAACGCATTGAAACAGTCGTGCAGCAGGGGCGAAAGTTCAAGTCGGTCGAGGACATTCTGACAGAGATCTATCAGAAGCAGCGACGCTGAAGAACGGGTCTCATCAGCAGCACCAGCGACGAATAGCCTGCTCATAGAGCATGGTTCCAAGTTCCAGCTGCTGCAGGCTGATCCATTCATCATCGGTGTGTGCCTGAGCAATATCACCGGGGCCCCACACGGCCATACTCTGAAGTTCCGTCAGCACCGCGCCATCGGTTCCGTAGGCCACCGTCTCGGCCGTGTCTCTGCCACTGATCCGCAGCAGCTCCTGAATGAAGGGCGAGTGCGGGTCTGTATACAGTGGATCGCTGGCAAATGTGATTTCGAACTGCAGACCACAGCGCACAGCGACAGAACGCATACGCTCTGTCAGTTCATCCGCAGGTTGGCCGGGCATAGGCCTGAAGTAGGCCTGACAGGAAGCCAGAGGCGAGGTAATGTTGATCCCTGTGTTGACATCATGCAGCAGCAGATTCAGTGTTGGAGTGGGTGGCTGAAACCGTTCGTCTCGCCACTGTGGCTGTGTCTCCAGTTCGTCATTGATGCGACGGATTTCCTCCAGAAAAGGAATCAGCGCCATGCAGGCATTCTGCCCCAGTCCCGTACTGGAGTGTGCGGCTCGACCGCGTGAAACAGCCTGCACAGTTCGCCCCCCTTTGTGAGAGTAAACTACTCGCAGACTGGTTGGTTCGCCAATAATTGCACCGGCGGACTGTGCCACGATCTGCCGATACAGCTGCGACTGGGCTGCCACACTGCGGGCCCCCAGCATCCCGACTTCCTCGTCTGCGGTTGCCACGAACCACAGCGGGGCGTGCTGCTGTTCCGCAGGGATGCGAGCCACTGCTGCCAGCATGCAGGCGACCGGCCCCTTCATATCACACGAACCCCGACCGTACACTCGACCGTCAACCACATCCGCCTGCCACGGACCCGCCTGCGGATAACTCCACGAGTCCACCGGCACCACATCGGTGTGGCCGAACCAGGCCAGCCCGGAACCGGATTGCGGACCACGACGAGCAACGACGCTGGTTTTCAGAACGCCGCGAGCATCCTGATAACTGATCCGCTCAGTCTCAAAGTGCATCTGTCGCAGCCACTGCTCCACGCAGTCCGTGACGGGAACATTGGAAACTGAACTGATGCTGGGAAACGAGATCAGTTCTCTGAGATAATCCAGAACCTGCATGAGGACACCATTGAAAGCAGTGCTGTAGGCAGACGACGAAAATTCTCTGATCGTCGGCAAAAACGCAAGCCACTGCCACTTTTCCTGATCAGCCGGCGGGAATCAGGCTGCGGTACTGGTGCAGAAAAATGCCGGCCGATACGGCAACATTCAATGAATCTGTGCCGTTGAGCATGGGAATCGTCAGGCGAGGTCCGGGTAGCTGCTGAACGACGGGCGAGATTCCATCGTATTCGTTACCGAACACCAGGACCGTTCGCGGGGCAAACGGATGCTGGTGCAGTGTCTGAGCGGTCGGATCCAGCAGTGTCAGGCAGAGCTGCATGGCATGCGCCTGCTGCAGTTCCATCAGCTGGGCCGTCAGATCCGAGGCCTGTACGATAGGCAGAAACAGGCCGTTGCCCATAGAGACTCTCAGGACGCGACGAGAGAATGGGTCGGCAGAGCCCGGTCCAAGCACAATGGCAGCTGCTCCGAAAGCCGCTCCGATGCGAATCAGAGCACCCACATTTTCCGGATCGGTCACTCGATCTCCCGCGACAACCAGAGCTGGCCCGGTTGCGGGCAGCCAGCTCTGGACGGGTTCCGCTGGCTTACGCTCGGCACAGGCCATAACTCCACAGTGAAACGCAAATCCAACCAGTTCCTCCGCCTGTGGCTGCGTCAGGCGGTAAACCGGGACTGATGCAGGCAGGCGAGATTCAAAAGCGGCAAATTTCCGGTCACTGATCACCACGCTGCGAACACAAAAGTTACTGCGCAGCACTCGCTCCACCACCGTCGGGCCCTCAGCAATGAACAGTCCTTCATCGCGAGTGGTGTTGGTGGATTTGAGGCTGCGATACACATCCAGCCGCGGATCTGATAACGACTCTATGCGTTCAGTCAGCATGCGGACCAATCTGCCCGAGATCGAATTCGAAGATTTACTGACCCGCCTGCCGGACACCGACAGTCAGCAGCAGATTTGCCCACAATGCCTGATCACCCGTCTGAATCGTCAGCACATGGTCGCGTGAATCGACAGCATCATAGAAATCCCAGCGGGAAATCGGCTGCAGAGGAATTGACAGTCCCGCATCAGCGAGGATGGAACGATACTGATTCCATACCGGAGGATCGTGCGGGAGGCGGTAAGGGTCATCTTCCGGCATGCCCATGGTATTGACGGCTTCCACGGGAATTGCCGTCAGCAGTACCTGCAGTACCTGGGCAACTGTGACCAGTCCGGGAGCCAGGTTCAGGCTGACCAGCTCGGCTCGCGGCCCGATTGCTGATGATGCCGGATAATTGCCATCAGCAATCAGGATTCGGGAACTGTGGCCTGCCCGAGCGATGACTTCGGAAATACGAGGATGGATCAGTTGTGATTTCAGCATAATGACGGATTCCGCAGGACTGATGGACCGATTTTCAAACCCCGGTGTTACGCAGTGGGGTCGGACAGATGGTGCTGCACCGCTGAGGATGCCCCCCACTGGCCAGCGACTCCGAAGTTCATCGGAGAATCCTGAACATACTGTTTTCCCAGCAGCAATGCGACCTCAGCCCGGGCAAGTTCATATCCAAGATAAAAGGCGTGCTCAGCAGTGATCGAGTCCTGAGTTCGCTTGCTGCGGGCAGTCAGCAGTGCCTGTTCAAAGATTGAGAATGCACTGCTGCCACTCCAGCAGCCCTCGGAATTCATCAGATGCAGCTGCCCCTGCTCGGCGAAAACCCGATAATTCGGATCCGTCAGTGACTGTGCCAACTGATCAAGTGCCGTCTGGGACGTGCGTCTGAGACGCCCGTCCCTCAGCATGGTCAGCGATCCATCAAGGTTTTTGGGGATGGTTCCGGCGCTGACGGCGTAATGTACCAGCCGCCGCGCAGCGGCAAGTTCCGCAACGGCCGTGCGACACCAGTTGATGACCTGCGTAGTCAGAACGCTCTGAATTCCCAACTCCTCACAGATCGCAGCCAGCAGCATATTCACTCCGGCAGAATCAACTTCCGTCAGCTCAGAGACGTTGCCCACCCCCATCATCATTGCCGCATCAGGATGTCGACGCCGTGTCTGCAGATAACGTTCCAGCGATGCCGCGAAGCCCATACCAACAGGTTCAAGGATTGGATCAAGCCGAAAACGACACTGACGATCTGTCAGCTGTTCAGCCAGTCGATCAAGGGACAGGGAATCCTGCGGTGTTTCCGGAACAGCCACTACCTCCACTCCAAGCCGACTGACCCAGTCCAGATTGGACTGATTGCAGCTGAGAATCAGTTCGGCACCTGCAGCGACTGCCGCTTCAACTTCACTCTGTTCAAAACTGTCGATGGAGACGCGGTGTCCGGCGTTCTTCAGCTCTCTGACAATCTCGCCAATCTGCGGGCAGACCTGGCCCGGGATACCTCCGACATCAATCAGATCAGCACCGGCAGCCTGCAGCGCAGCGGCCTGCTGCAGAATCTGATCCAGAGGCAGCAACGGCGCATGATTGATTTCGGCCAGGATTTCAATCGACCAGCGACTGAGGTCCGCAGGCCTGCGACGACCCACTCCGAAGTATTCAGGCAGGTCGTGCAGATCTTTCGGCCCCCGTTCGAAGGGACGCCCAAACTGAGCCTCCAGCTCCGCCAGATCACCCTGACACCAGCCCGGCACGATCACTTTGTCAATATGATCAGGAACGACCAGTCGGCGTTTCAGCAGGGCGGTGTGCACGAGGGCAGCAACCTGAATGCCCGGGACTGCGATTTCAAACTGGAATCCAGCACGAGGGGCCACGGTCTGCAGCACATCCCGCAGGCTGCCCTCAGCCAGTCGCCCCGTGACAAACAGCAGCGTTCTCTCAGTCACTTGATCGGCCCCTTCTTCTCAGACCGTCAGCGAACCGCACCACCATTGACGTTCAGCACCTGGCCGGTGATCCAGCCAGCTTCATCGCTGAGCAGAAACCGGGCCATGCAGGCGATATCCCGCGGTTCACCCCAGCGCTGCAAAGGGGTTTCTCTCAGCACTCGCTGCTGCCAGTAGTCACTGGCGGTTTCTCCCCATGCCGTGCGGATCCAGCCGGGAGCAATACAGTTGACACGGACTGCCGGTGCCAGACTGAGTGCCAGTGAGCGAGAAAATCCCATCACGGCATTTTTGGCAGCAGCAAACAGCTCGCCACTGTCACCCTCCATGCCACGATCGGACTGATCCCAGCCGATTGTCAGAATGACGCCCCGCCCCGCTTCCCGCATACGCACTCCCAGTGTTCGTGACAGTTCGATGGTGCCTTCCACATCCGTTCGCAGCAGGGCTGTCAGTTTTTCAGAGAAAGTCGCCTGACGCAGCTCGGTTGTCAGCGTATCGGCGCCGGCGCTGTTGACGAGAGCATCGGGAATACCCCCTGCGCAGACCTGCTGGACAAGTCGTTCGCGATCCTGCGGACTGCTGACATCGGCCGCCAGCACCTCAGCGCTGCCACCCTGTCGGATGATCTCACTGGCAACCTGCCGGGCCTGCTGGACTGAGCGGCGACAGTTCAGGATGACGGACGCACCCGCCCGAAAGCACTCCATGGCAATCTCTCGGCCGATTCCGGAAGATGCGCCTGTAATCAGAATTCGACGTCCGTTGAGTGATGCAAATGACATTTTGACAAGCTATTCTGTGAACCGGATTCGGCACTGCGGTCTGCTGTCGACCTTTCAGACTCCTTTATACACCAATTCCTGCCGTGTCGGAAAACGCTTTCTGCGTGTTCCTCGCGGTTTCACCCGCCTGATTTTCAGGAGCCCCGCCTGTGAGATTTACGCTGCTGCTCGCCCTTGCTCTGTTCTGCAGCCCCCTGTCGCCCGGACAGGCGGACGAAAAAGCAAAGCAGTTTCGGGTCGGAATGATCGGTCTGGATACGTCACACTGCCTGGCATTCACTGAGCTGCTGAACAAGGCCGGTGAGGATCCGGTGCTGGGTGGCTGCAAAGTTGTGCTGGTGTATCCGAAAGGCAGTCCGGACATCGAAAGCAGTGTGAAACGCGTCCCGGAATATACTCAGAAAATCAAATCGCTCGGCGTGGAAGTGGTCGAAGACCTTGCTTCCATGATCGCTCAGGTCGATGTGGTTCTGCTGGAAACAAATGATGGTCGTCCGCATCTTGAGCAGGTGATTCCCGTTCTGAAGGCTCGCAAACCGGTCTTCATTGACAAGCCTGTGGCCGGGTCCCTCGTTGATGCGATGACGATCTATCGGCTTGCCGAGCACTATCAGACTCCGGTCTTCAGTTCTTCGTCGCTGCGATTCGCCGCGGCCGCACAGGCCGTTCGAAACGGATCCATTGGCGATGTGCTGGGCTGTGACGCATTCTCTCCCTGCAGTCTGGAAGCGACTCATCCGGATCTGTTCTGGTACGGAATTCACGGCTGCGAAACCCTGTTCACGGCGATGGGGCCGGGTGTCGAGACTGTTGTGCGGACTTCGACGAAGGACTTCGACGTGGTGACCGGTGTCTGGAAGGGTGGCCGCATCGGCACCTTCCGCGGCATTCGAGCAGGCAGTGGTGGATATGGCGGGACGGCCTTCGGTACGAAGGGTGTTGCACAGATGGGCCCCTATGATGGTTACAAGCCCCTCGTGGTGGAAATCGTCAAATTCTGGCGCAGTGGCAAACCACCGGTGTCCGCTGAAGAAACAATTGACCTGTACGCCTTCATGGAGGCAGCGGACGAAAGTCGCCGCAAGGGATTTGTACCTGTCAATGTGTCCGAAATTCGAGCACAGGCTGCGGCAGCTGCCGACCAGAAAGTGCGCGGGATCATCGCTGCTCAGTAATGACGCCGAGGACAAAATGTAGCCCGAGCATTCCTGCTCGGCCCCGTCCATAAAAAACACTGGGGATTTCAAGGCTGACAAGGATTAGGTGCCCGGGCTAAATCCCAGACTACGACTTTTGTCCCTGGCGTCAGTAATGTCCCGGTCTCAATGGCGTCGCAGGATCAGCAGATCAGCCCGGGACTCCGCAAGGATGTTCTCGGGCAGCGACAGGGACGATGGACGTTGCAACAGGGCAGTCATTCTCAGCCAGTGGTCTGACGTCATTCTCTGCCTTGGCCATGACTGTCGGTCCCACAGGCGAATCAGGGCATGTCGAATCAGGGGCTCGGGTGACTGCAACAGCCGACTGCGACTGAGTCTGATCGTAAACTCAGAACAATCAAGGATCGCCAGTGCCAGCAGCTGATCAGCAGTGGCATCCAGACACTGCAGCTGTTCGGCAGCCTGGCGGGCCAGTCTGATCAGTGCCTGATCGACTGCCGGATTCATGGATTCCCGCAGCAGCGGCAGGATGTGATTTCGCAGGCGATTGCGAGTGAACTCCGGACTGCTGTTGCTGGCATCCTCTGCGCAGGGCAGCGAGCAGTCTGCTGCAAAGCTCCGCAGGTCTGCTCTGGTGAACTCCAGCAGCGGGCGGATCAGCCGGACTGTCGAGGACAGTGGTCGTTGGTCCCGCATACCGCGCAGTCCGCTCAGCCCGGTGCCGCGGATGATATTGAACAGCACGGTCTCTGCCTGATCGTCAGCATGATGAGCCACTGCAACGAACGGGAATCCATGTTCCTGAGCGATGCGTTCGAGGAACCGATAACGGCAGGTTCGGGCCGCTTCCTCAGGACTGCCCGCGTGGTCCGTCCGCAGTGCATCAGGTGCCAGTGTCTCCAGGAAAAAACGGAGTCCCAGCTGAGCCGCAGTCGACTGCACAAGCTGTGCATCGGCCTGTCCGGCTGCTCCCCGCAGACCGTGATCCATGTGAGCGACCGCCAGTTCTCGCGGTTCTGCAGTGCTGGCAGCGACAGCCAGTTTCAGCAGCACCATACTGTCAAGGCCACCGGACACTGCCAGCAGCAGGGGAGCGTTTTGTGGTGCCAGTTCGCTGATGCGCGAGCGTGTCCGGTCGATCAGCTGTTGTTGTGGTGCCGACATCGAGAAGCCCTCCGGCACAGCAATTTATCGGTCAGGCAGCGCTGGCTGCCGCTTCAAACACCGTGCTGGCTGACTCTGTCCCCGAATGATGAATGAAGACATCGCGTGACGGGAACGGAATTGTCAGGCCACGATCATCAAAACCCAGTTTGATCTGTTCAGTCAGTGAAAATCGGACGGCATGATAGTCAGCACTTCGGACCCATGGTCGCACGACAAAATTGACGCTGCTTTCGGCCAGTTCTGAAACGGCGATGACCGGGGCTGGATCAGCCAGAATTCGCGGTTCTGCAGCAACGATCTGCTCCAGCAGTCGACGGACCTCCCGCAACGGATCGTTGTAGCTGCAGCCAATGACCAGATCGATTCGTCGATTTGGCTCGGCGGAAAGATTGCGAATTGTGCCACCGGTGATTGAGGCATTGGGAAGTATGATCCGGATATTGTCGGGACTGAGCAGCAGTGTGTTGAAGATCTGAATCTCAACAACACGCCCCGTGACCCCAGCCACTTCGATTGTGTCACCGACTCGGAATGGCCTGAAGAAGACCAGCAGCACGCCAGAGGCGACATTTCCAAGCGATCCCTGCAGAGCCATGCCGATGGCGAACCCGGACGCAACAAGCACGGCACTAAGCGAAGTTGTGTCAATACCGAGGCAGCTGAGTGCTGCGATACAGACCACCAGCTGCAGGATGATCGAAGCAAAGTTGCCGAGGAACTTTGCCAGTGTTTCGTCCATTCGTGCGCGGCGAGATGCCTGATCAATCATGCGGACCGCCAGTCGCACCAGCAGTCGGCCAAACAGGAATACGGCAGCTGCGGCAGCGATCGATGGCAGCCAGTGGGTGACAACACGCAGCAGCATTTCCCGACTGATGTCAGCGCCCAGCAGTTCTCGCATCTGCTGCAGCACATCGGGCTGGCCCGGGTCAGCAGCCTGGGCAGCAGCATCCTGAACGGCCAGCAGCGGGAGCAGAGCGGAAATCCGGTTGAAAATCACGTCGTTCATCCCTGAACCTCGAAACCTGACGGGGTGTGGACAGAGTCCTGCCTTGCGGCAGGCAATTTAGCCCATCGGCGGAGTGCGGGTAAATGCGGGTTTTTGTGGCTTTTCTGCAACATCTCGGCATCGTCGACCGGATTTCAGCCGTGGACGGAAATTTGCAGGGATTTTTGTTGAGAAATGCGGGCGATTTGATCCCGGTCAGCGCCCTGTCAGCAGCTGGGAAAAATACCAGACAGTCAGTGTCATCCCGATTCCGATGACCATTTTTCGCACCAGACGTTTGTCCAGTTTCCTTGCCCACGTGGCTCCTGCCCAGCCCCCGGCCATGGCTGAAACGATCATGGGGACTGCCAGTGGCCAGTGCACGCTGCCATCAGCGATGAAGATCACCATGGAAACTCCGTTGATCAATCCGGCCAGTACGGTTTTCAGTCCGTTGATCTGGTGGATTGAGCCTGCATTCAGCAGGCTCAGGCTGCTGAGCATCAGAATTCCGATGCCCGCCCCGAAGTATCCTCCGTAAATCCCGATTGCCAGCTGCAGGATTGCCACCAGCCAGCGATGGTCTGCCGGCGTTTCCCCGGAGGCAGCAGGCAGCAGGCCTGTCAGCCGGGGCTGCAGTACGAAGAGTGCCGTGGCAAGGCAGATCAGCCAGGGAACCATGGCGCGAAATATCTGTTCGTCGCCAGAGACCACCAGCCACGACCCCAGTATTGCTCCAGCGATGCTGGGCAGAGCCAGCAGACGGGTCCAGCGCCACAGTTCCCGGACTTCGCGTCGATAACCCCACGAGCTGGAGAAGGAACCGGGGCAGAGTGCTACGGTATTTGTGGCATTTGCGGCAATGGAACCGGCGCCGGTGCCAGTCAGAGATTCCAGCACGAACATCAATGCCGGGAATGTGACCAGCGTACCGCCGCCGGCGATGGCATTGATCGCTCCACCGACCGCAGCAGCGGGACACACAATCAGACAGGCCTGCCAGTATTCCATGAGCGACAGCATAGCAAAGGGACGTCTGACGGGCAGCCCAGAGCTGAAAAAAGGTCCGAGTTCGGTTTCCGCAACATCTTGCGGGATCTGTCCGCTGAGCCCTATAGTGTGGGCAGGGATGACGCGAGGGACCAAAGTAGTAGTCTGGGCTTTAGCCCGGGCACGTAGTTCTCGTCACCCTTGAAATCCCCTG
>CAXBSH010000010.1:0-40890 GCA_963977705.1 uncultured Planctomycetaceae bacterium | reverse complement strand
GCCACGTGTGGTGGCAGTGGCTCCGCACGCAGATCTGGGAGTCAGGCTGGCGCCAGTCTCTCTAATAAAATTCATTTTCTGGTCTAGACAACGGGGTCCACCTCAATCTCCAACGGCCAAACCCAGTTGGAACCAAACAAATTCTTTTCCACGCAGTCCAGATATGTGGAGCTGCTGCATTCGAAAATGAAGGAACGAGTCATGTCGTCTGGTTCCCAGAAGGGCCGATCTGCGCCGACTGAATCTCCTTGAGGGTTCTCCCCTCTGAATCCTTCCAGTCGGTTCTGCCGTTTGAAGAGCTTCCAAGCACAAATGAAGACGCCATCGATGGCGAGTTGAACGTGTAGTCTTCCGTGAATTTGAAGACTGCACCATCCTGCCCGATGACACCACTTTCGCGAAGTTCGGTTCGAAGCTGGCTGATGTTGGGGAAGTACTTCTGGAGCGAAGGAACCTCGTCGACAGCAATCTGCGATCCTGCCATCACAACAAAGCCTTGCGTTGTATCACGCCCGCGTGCCAATGCTCCACGTCCCTGGCAGGTCAAGAGGGCGTCATCAATGGCGACCGCAGCGGTGCCGCTCTTTTCGAATGCGTGGATCCCCAGAACGGGCAGCATTCCGAGAATGTGACTCAGGAATACGTCCATATCTGCACGATCCGCTTCTGATAACGTGGGCTCCGTTGGTTTGACGGCATTGTCCATCTTCACCCGTTTGGCAGCGAATCCACGAGCGACCAAACGAGACTCCAGATACTGCACATGAGCTTTATTGAGCAACCCGTTGCCAGCAATGAAGAACAACGCCTGTGTCCAGAAGTCCTTGTTGGCATAGTGGCTCTCAAGACGAGGCCCGACTGGGTCGCCTTCACCCACATAGCGCATCTCTCCATCGCCGTCGGCCCGAGGTCCCATCAGCAAGTAGACCCCAGTCTGCTTGAACTGGTCTCGCGTACGAATTTTTGGGTAGATCGCTCGCGGAAAGACCACGGCCTTCCCAATCCAGTTGGATCGCTCAATCAGGCGAAGACCATCGGGATCGCCATCAGCAACAAAGATCCGAAGCGAGAAAGGTGAATTTGTCACAGCGGCTCCCATGGGAAAGATTCAATCCATCTCGTAAGTTTCTCATGCCAGCCAACAGATGGATGGCCTTTGACCTTCGTTGCCCGAACTTGACGGGTAAGTCGAATCCCACCAGGTGAACGACATCGGCTCGGTGTCACGTATAAGTGACTATGCTCAATCATTTGGTGGCCACGACTCATGAACACCCGTTCAAATCCTGATCCTAACGAAGCAAAGCGGCGATTATCGCCAGTGGTAAAGCGCTTAGCCCCTATCACTGATCTCCACCATACTTTCACCACGATTCAGAAGTGCCGTGGCGCTGACCAGTTGGCGCTCGAGGATTGCTCGGAGTGTCTGATTGGACGAGTTGCCGGAGGTCACCCAGAGAACTTGAGGTGGGGGACCAAGCACTTGCAGCATTCGCAGGAAATCATTGTCTTTCGTCATCACCACGGCGCCTGCAGTTCGAGCAGCGAGGAAGATCTGCGAATCACTGGCATCACGAAGTCCGACATCCCGAACAGCATCGGTCTCGATTCCAAAGGCAGTCGAAATCCACTTCGCCAGTGACGGTGGCAACTGCGCGTCTAGCCACAGAATCATGCGACTACTTCAGCCTGGGCGACACGATGACTGGCGAATTGCAGACAGGCGCGGATGTCTGAGTGTTCGAGATCAGGCAATTCGTCGAGGATCTGCTCAGGCGTAAGCCCGTTTGCAAGAAGGTCAAGCACATCGCTGACGCGGATTCGCATGCCACGTACGCAGGGGCGACCGCCACATTGCTGAGGGTCTACTGTGATTCGATCTGCCAATGCAGCCATGATCCCTCTCCCTGAAAATTCTGGTGGTGGCAATTCCGGTCCCCGGCCAGCGAACCTGAACTTGATGCGGCAACCAGTCGCCGGCCGCGATTATACGAATAGTGCGATGCCGTCAAGATTCCGAATACGAAAGTGCCGACGTTTTTCACAAGGAGATGCGTCCCGCGTTGTGTGGAAGAGCTTTTTCAAAAGGTCGTAAGGATGACTAGCTCCGGCAACGTACTCGTTTCCCAAATCGGTGCTGCCATAAAAAAGCCGGAAAACGGTGCCATTCAGTTTTCCTTGTATTGTCACAGTTTTCCCCTTTTTGTACTCCTGACGGCTTGCGACAAGGCGACGGACACGGGCCAAAAGCCAAGGGCCTATAAACGCAAAGAAACCCCAGGAAAACCTGGGGTTTCTGAGATAAACGCTGCGATTTCAGCGACTATCGGAAGCGGAGAGACAGGGATTCGAACCCTGGGTACCCGTGAGGGTACTCCGGTTTTCAAGACCGGTGCAATCGGCCGCTCTGCCATCTCTCCGGGGCGGATGCTACGCCCTGGAGTCTGGATTGTCAACGAGTTTCCCCTGGCGGGGAATTCAATTGAGCAGGTCGGGAACCAATAACCCGCAAAAATCCCCTCGGCACCGGAGTTGAGTCGCCATTCCGACACACCACCACTACTTCAGAATCCCCTGCACAACCTCGCCAAAAATGTCGGTGAGACGGAATTGACGCCCCTGAAACCGCCAGGTCAGACGCTCGTGATCAATCCCCAGCTGATGCAGAATCGTGGCCTGCAGATCATGCACATGCACCCCGCGATCCGCAACGTTGATCCCCAGATCGTCCGATGCTCCCCAGCTCATTCCCTCGCGAATTCCGCCGCCAGCCAGCCAGACCGTGAATGCATACGGATGATGATCGCGCCCCCAGCGAGGTCTGTTGTTGATGTCGCCCTGGATAAACGGCGTCCGACCAAACTCCCCCCCCCAGATCACCAGCGTCTCGTCCAGCAGACCACGCTGCTCAAGATCACGCACCAGCGCAGCACTGGGCTGGTCCGTGTCCCGACACTGGTTATACAGCTCGGTCGTCAGCGAATTGTGCTGGTCCCAGCCCGCGTGCATGAGCTGCACAAATCGTGTGCCGCGTTCCACCAGCCGTCGTGCCAGCAGACAGTTATGGGCAAATGTTCCCGGCTCTGTGACTCCCGGTCCGTACATTTCCAGAGTCTCTTTCGTTTCACCCGAAAGATCCGTCAGTTCTGGCACGCTGGACTGCATGCGAAACGCCATTTCGTACTGCGCAATCCGCGACGCAATCTCCGGATCACCATACTGCTGCTGACTCAGCTCGTTCACTCTCGCAATGTCATCCAGCCATTCCCGCCGCATCTGCCGCGATATACCCGGCGGGTTCGAGATATACAGGACTGGATCTCCGGCCGCTCGAAACTTGACTCCCTGAAACCGCGACGAAAGAAACCCACTGCCCCAGTAAAAGTCATAAAAGATCTGGCCACAGGATGTGTTCTTTGTGATGGAGGTCATCACCACGAAACCTGGCAGGCTTTCTGTCTCTGAACCAAGCCCATAAGTCAGCCACGCCCCCATCGTGGGTCGCCCTGGCAGCTGCGAACCACTCAGCAAAAACTGAATCGCTGGCGCATGATTCACAGCTTCCGTATGCATGCTGTGAACAAAACACAGTCGATCGGCAATGCCGGCTGTCCACGGCAGGAAATCGCTGACCCACGCACCGCTTTCACCACGCTGACGGAACGGCTCCACCGGGGCCAGCATCAGCTTGCCATCTGCCTGCCCGGTCATCGTGCTGAAACGCTTGCCGTCTGCATAACCAGCCGGTAACGGCTGACCATGCAGCTCCCGCAGCCGCGGCTTCCAGTCAAACAGATCCACATGCGTCGGTGCGCCGTTCTGGAACAGGTAGATCACTCGCTTCGCCCGGGGTGCCAGATGCGGCAAACCGGGAATGCCGGTTCCACCCTGCCCCGAATCCAGACTCGTACCAGCCCCCCGTGCAGATTCAGCCCCCAGCAGCGATGCCAGTGCCGCCATCCCCACTCCGGTCGATGTCCGTCCGAACAATTCGCGCCGCGCCAGACACTGCCGCGATTCTGCTATTGGATGCATGCTGATCTCTCCTGCCTTGCCCTACTGTTTCGTCAGAGCTTCATCCAGATTCAGGACCGCCAGACACACAGCGGTCCACGCTGCATGCTGCTCCGCTGCAAGCTGCCCGTCACGCGGTGACTCGCCTACACTCAGCAGCGCAACCGCAGCTGCCGGCTCCTGCCGATAACCGCTTAAAGTCCGCTGCAGAGTTCCCAGCAGAATGTCGCGTTCGGTCACTGACGGTGGCCGACACAGAATCTTCCGGTAGATCCGCTCAAGACGATCTGCGTCGCTGCCCTGTTCCCGCAACACACGTTCCGCTAATACTCGCGCCGCTTCCACCCACGCCGTATCGTTGCTGGTCAGCAACGCATGCAGTGGTGTATTGGTGCGTACCGCAGAAACCGTGCAGGTCTGCCGGGATGCGTTATCAAAAAACATCGTCGGTCCGATAATCCGACGCCAGAACACATACAGACTGCGTCGGTACAGGGATTCACCGTGATCCTGAGCGTATTTCCGATTTCCAAACGTCGCCTCTTCCCAGACCCCCGGCGGCTGATACACGTTGACAGACGGTCCACCCCGTTTTGCAGACAGCAGGCCACTGACTGCCAGTGCCTGATCACGCAGCATCCATGATGGCAGTCGATAGCGAGGTGATCGCGCCAGCAGGCGATTCTCCGGATCCTGCTCCAGCAGCTCCGACGTCACAACCGAACTCTGCCGATACGCATGACTGGTGACCAGCAGACGCAGCAGGCGTTTGACGTCCCAGCCATTGTCCCGGAACTCCACCGCCAGCCAGTTCAACAGCTCAGGATGCGAAGGAACTTCTGCCTGCACCCCGAAATCATTCACTGTTCTGACCAGACCGATGCCAAACACCTGCTGCCAGAATCGATTCACAGTCACTCGCGCTGTCAGTGGGTTCTGTTCAGACACCAGCCAGCGGGCCAGATCAAGGCGATTGAGAGTCTGCTGCGAGCTGACCGCGGGCAGACTGGCCGGCACTGCCGCCGTCACCGCTTTACCCGGCTGATTGTAAAGTCCGCGCTGCAGTATAAAGGTCTCGCGGTGCTGCGGCTGATCTTCCATCACCATCACTTTCGGCTGGCCATTCTTCACGGCCGACAACCGATCTTCCGCCGCCTTTCGTTCCCGCAGCACCCGCTGCAGCGCAGCGTCATCGGCCTGTTGTGCCTGCTGCAGCAACTGCTGCTGAGCCTCAGTGCGCTGATCCGAATCAACTGCCAATGCCTGCTGCAGTTCAACCGAGCGTTGTGTCTCCAGTCCGGCGGACGACAGAGCCGCTGTGGAAATCCGGAAACGTCCAAGATTGTGACTGACATGCTGGGAATCGTGACGCAGTCGAATCAGCAGCTGATCACCAGCCTGTACCTCGACAGGCTCCAGCAGCCGGAAGACCGCTGCATGATCGCGATCGATCGGGCGACCTTCATAAACCGCCCAACCCGTCTGCGGATTGCCATCGAAGGCTGCCGTTACTTTCAGCTCACCCTGTTCATACGAGGCGACCGCTGAGGCAATCTGCAGCTGCTGTTCCTGATCACCACGTCGCAGCATCAGCTGGATCTCGGTCAGCACGAAGTTCCCACTGTCTGAACGTGCCAGCCCACCCTGCGTATGACTGGGATGTCGCAGTGCCTCAAGTCGCACGGCCCCCAGTGAACCGGCCGGCAAATCTCCCTGAACCTGATAGGTATCGCGCGGCGGATTCACCCCGCTGGCAAACACCACATCACCCTCCTCCACCGCCAGATGCTGATGCTGAGCACTGACGAGCGACGGATGCAGCACACGCCAGACACTACCCTGCCCCATCTGCTGCTCGATCCACGCCGGCAGCTGCGTCTGCAATTCCGCAGCACGTTGCTGCTGCCGTTGCTTCAGCTCGGCAATCGCAGCTTCAATCGACTGCACCTCGGAATTCTGCTCGGCGGATGCTACAGACAGCACAGGAGCCGTCTGCCCACTGCCACCACCACCATTCACCGGCGTCTGATTGAAGATCGCAAACAGTCCGTAGTAATCCGCCTGCGTCAGCGAATCGAACTTGTGGTCATGACAGCGACAGCAGTTCAAAGTCAGTCCCAGCCACAGGGTGCCCATCGTTTCCGTCATATCCATGACGTAATCCACACGGTTCTCTTCGGCAATTCGCCCGCCCTCGCCGTTGATCATGTGATTGCGACAGAATCCCGTGGCCAGACGCTGCTCGTCGGTTGCCTGCGGCAGCAGATCACCCGCCAGCTGCCACGTTGTAAACTGATCCCACGACAGATTGCGATTAAAAGCGTCCACCACCCAGTCACGCCACGGCCACATGGTCCGGTCAGAATCGCCCTGGTAACCATTCGAATCTGCATAACGAGCAGCATCCAGCCAGTCCCACGCCATGCGTTCACCGTATGCAGGCGACGCCAGCAGTCGATCCACCAGCTGCTCATACGCATCAGGCGCTGAATCGTGAACAAAAGCTGCCACAGCTTCTGGAGTTGGGGGCAGCCCGGTCAGATCCAGCGATACGCGACGAATCAGGACTTCCCGCGAAGCTTCAACAGAGGGGCTTAAACCGGCGACCTGCAAACGCTGCTGCACAAAGGCGTCGATCGGGTTGCGTACCGGAGCCCCCGGCACTGGTGTGAATTCCGGAATCGCAGGCCGCTGCAACGGTTCCCATGACCAGTGCAGCCCCCATTGAGCTCCGGCGTCAATCCAGCGTCCCAGCAACTCACGCTGTTCCGGAGTCAACTGCCGCCCGGAATCCGGGGGTGGCATCACAATCTCGGGATCCGTGGCGGTGATGCGTTTGTACAGCTCGCTGTCCTGACGCTGCCCGGGCCGGATTGCCTTGAGTGCCGGTTGCTGTTCGTGGAGTGCCAATTCCCCCTGCCGCTGTGCCGCATCAGGGCCATGACAATGAAAACAGTTTTCGGACAGCAGTGGACGAATCTGGCGATTGAAATCAATCGTCTCCTGCGCCGTCACCGCTGTCAAATGGCCTGACAACAGACAGAACAACACCGAAAACAGGGCGGTTTTTCGAGCAATTGCAGTCATGGCACGTCGCCCAGAACAGACAGAAAACAAGAATCAATAAATGACAGCATACGATTCTGCGACGCAGCGGAGGGAGCATGGCTGGGGAAATCCGGGCGGATTCCCGTGATGAACAGTCAACAGCCGCACCGCAACAGCCTGATCTGCAGGTCCTCAGATGCGGATTTCCGTGGTTCCTGCCGACAGAGCAAAACACAGTGTCAGGCTCTCCTCTGACTGCAGCCACGTACCAGAATTCAGTTTTGGAACAGTCGCTGCGGGTTGCAGCATAAGCGGTTGCCCGGCGTGCACAATGGTCGGCGGTGCCGAGGCAGCAGCGGCAGATCGAGGCAGTGTCAGAGTGAATTCCGGACAGGCAAACGGTGCCTGCAGCTGCCAGACTGGACCCTGCCGCCGAATCTCAGTCAGCTCTTTGGCAGCCCAGTATCGTGCAATCTCACTGAGCTTCATCCAGAGAATCCGGTCTGCATACTGCTGACCGATGGTCGTAACCACACGCTGAAACGCGCGAAATCCCAGTTTTGTCCCATTACAATACATCCCCGGCCAGTGGCACAGAAACAGGGCCGGTTGCCCGCGTTCAATCAGCTCGACCATCCGCCCGCCGGATGCATCGGCAAGTGCATAGCGGTCAGGTTCCGGCACGACATCACCTTCCCAGCCACCGAACCAGTCGCCGGTTCCCGCTGGTATGTTGACCGTCAGGTTCAAGCCGTCGGTCCCCAGACCTGACACATGCTCAACAACCGGCTCGGTACTACCATCGCCGTCAATCACATACTTGAAGAAGTGGGGCACTGGAGACCGAAAGACATCGCGTACGGCCTGCTGCACAGCGAGTGACAATTCGGGCTTCACTCGGTTACCAAAACCTCCCGGAGTCGTGATGCCTTCACAGGGCAGGCCACAGTTCTGCAGGATTCGCAGGGCATATGCCAGATAGGCGGCCAGCTGATCGGCACTCTGGGGCTGCTGCGGATAAGAATTCTCCATGGTGGCCGGACTGATTTCTTCCAGCGGACGGCCGGTCTTCAGATCAATGACTCGAGTATGAGTAATCATTTCCGGGTGCACATCCCAATTGGGCAGCAGCAGTGTCCGCACCAGTTCCAGACTGTCCTGCAGGGCTTTGCGTGGCCATCCCGGCAACTCGCGATCCAGCCAGCCTGTACAGGCGGGATATGGCACAATGCTGTACTTTCCACGAACTCCCTGCTGTGCACACCACTCCCCGAATTCCCTCACAAATGCATCCGGGATCTCACGCGGGTAAGTCTGCCACGGTTTCTGATAAGCGGGCCGATCCGGATAGCACGCGTGGAACTGCGGCATGCAGAAGTGCCCCATATTCACGAGGCAGGTGGAATCGTCGATGATAAAACTGACGGGGATTCGTCGCCGCGGGAATTCCACCTTCGCGGACGCGTCCTGTGACGGTCGCTGCCCACGCAGATCTGTTGCGGCGAATGCCAGCCTGCCGGCAGCTGTCGCTGCCAGTCCACTGGCCAGAAATGTTCTTCGACCGTGCCTCAGCATTCTGAATCCTCCTTATGCAAAACATGATTTCAGCAGACGTCGGAACAACTCGTGGGACATACGGGATCGTCGGAATTTCTGCAGTGCCGGCGGCTTGAACACGCGATCATAGGAATCAGGGACCGGCATTGGGAATCCTTGCCAGATCTGGTTGGGCCGGGTCGAGGCCCGCGGGCAGCCACGAATACAGCTCGGCCTGATTCAGGAAGAAACGAAAACGATAGTCGCCATAACCGGCTGCGGGAAATGCCGCGGTCTTCCACGTCAGTTGATGATGCACCGAATCGCCCTGAAATGGAACACATTCTTCGCGGCTGAATCCCGGAACCACACGACCACGACGGTCTACGATCTCGGCCAGAATCCAGCCACCTGGTTTTGTGCGACCATTGATTGTGACTTGCGGGATACTGCAGGCTTCGCGACGTGACAGCAGCCAGCCTTCGCGGTCATCGGTATTCTGCAGCGAACAGAAACCATCCAGTCGCAGTTTCGCAAGTCCGATTGCTGCACGAGCGCGAGGCTCATCGTGTACTCGGTCGGTACCGCCGTAGTAAAACCACATTTCATCGCCGACAATGACCGGGGCTCGTGCGGTTACGATCATTCCGCTGTCCCACTGTCCGGGGGCTCCACGAGGTATCAGGGGCTGTCTCTCCGGCGGTCGGTTCCAGCTGACCAGATCCCAGCTCCACGCCAGCTGCACGTCAATTGTCCGCGGCGATTCTCGTTGAGCGTCGTGCAGTTTTTCCACCGAGTACTGTCCATATCTGTAGTACTGTGCGGCATAGACCCATGGCAGGCCCAGATACAGCCCCTGCCATGCGAACACGGGCATCCCGTAAATCTGAGTGGCCGCTGGATCTAGATCATCAGCTCCGAACACAGGCCCGTCGAGGACCTTTTGCCACGTCAGACCATCCGGCGATACGGCCACTCCGACAGCGCGCCCCCGGCGGTTGCGAGTCTTCCATGTGGCTGCCCAGCGTTTCTGATAAGGGTCCGGAAAAAAGTTGACGACATCCGAGGATTCAAACAGGGGGTGACCGCCAGCGGCACCGACTGTTCCGGTGTAGTTCCATGTCAGGCCATCCGGCGAAAAGGCTACTCGGGGCCCGCGACTGGTTCCATCGAACCCGTACAGTGCATACCGTCGTGTCGGGTCCGGATCAGCGGGACGCGGGATGACGGCGGGGTTGTGACACTGCACCTGACCGAATTTTTCCGGCTGCCACGCGGATACGACCAGATTGGTGGGCTGACCGGTGGGATCCGTGATCAGCTGCAGATCGGGCGTTGTCCAGTGCACTCCGTCGGTTGATTCGGCATAACCCACGTGATTGCCGTCCAGCAGCAGCTGATACCACAAACGAAACCGCTCGTCTTCCCGGATGACGGTGCCGTAGACGTAGGGGCCATTGATCGCTCCGAGTTTTTTCCGAGGCAGATCGGTTGTGAAGACGGGGTTCTCTGGGAGCGGCTGAGCGGCGTGGAAGACGCGTTTCAGGCCCTGCTGCTGTTCGAACGCTGCTCCATCGAGCAGCAGACGTCTCCATGGCCCCTCGGCAGGGCCAGCGCGTTGGGTTTCGTCGTCCTGCGCCCGAGGAACGCTGTTTAAAGGGTCCTGAGGCGATTGCAGGACCGGGAGTCCGGCAGCGAGGCCGGCCTGAATCAGCAGCTGACGGCGGGTCACCATTCCGGGGGAAGCTCCAGGCGGGCAATCGGGCAGATTGGGGAAGACACGGCGGGGGCAGCACGGCAAAGCGGCAAATTCCTGAAAAGCAGCGGGCTTTTTCATTGCCTGAGCTATCCGCAGGCCGAGAGGATAGCGGGTGTCGGGGCTGGTGAGAAAGTCCGCAAGGGGTTGCAGGCTGCCCGCTGTCGGGATTTCGCAGTTGTTTCGACCGATTCGCTGGTGATCGACCGTGGCGAATGTACACTGATCTACAGCATGTTTCCCTACCGCCTGCTGCATCGCGCCCCTGCGAGTCCACGTCGATGACATCTGTCCCCATTGTGCAATATGCTTCACGCACAGATGTGGGAATGCGCCGCGCCGCGAATCAGGACAATCTGGCGGTAAGGGTCTGTCCGGAATTCGACGAGTGGAATCGCTGCGGGCACTTGTTCGTCGTAGCGGATGGAATGGGTGGTCACGCGGTAGGTGACCTTGCCAGTCGGATCACGGTCACCACCCTGCCTCTGGCCTACTACAAGCTGGATGCTGTGGATGTAGAAAGCCGTCTGCGTCAGGCTGTGATTGCTGCGAACAAGGCGATCAACGATAAGTCTCGTGAGAACCGCGAATTTGAGGGCATGGGCACCACCTGCAGTGTGCTCAGTCTGTCATCAGCCGGAGCGATGATTGGTCATGTGGGCGACAGTCGTGTCTACCGAGTGCGGCGGGGTCGGATCGAGCAGCTGACATTCGACCACAGCCTGCAATGGGAAATGATCCGGTTAGGACGAGCCACAGCCGAAAACGTGGAACTGTATCATCCGCGCAATGTGATTACTCGTTGTCTGGGCCCTGACCTGTCAGTGCAGGTTGACGTAGAGGGGCCATTTTCTGTCGAACCCAACGACGTGTTTATGCTCTGCAGTGACGGGCTGACGAATCACGTGACTGATGAAGAGATCGGTGTCGTGCTGTCCGGCCTGCCACCGGAAAAATCATCACGGCTGCTGATTGATCTGGCCAACTGTCGTGGCGGATCTGATAACTCGACGGTGATCGTCGTGCGGATTGACAGTTATCCGGATCTGAATGTGCGACCTTCAGACTCTTCGCCGCTGCCACCTGCTCCGCCACCGGCTGCATCAGCTGGTATTCCGGTTGCATTGATGCTGTTGGTAGCGCTGATCAGCCTTGGACTGGCAGGCTGGACGATATCTCGAGGTCGTCCCGAGCTTTCCGCGATCTTCGCCATCACTGCAGTCGCTGCCTTTTTGTTAAGTCGGTATTTTCGCCCGGAACCAGCAACTGCTGCACGCCTGCCTGTTGCTCCGCTCAGCCCACTACCTGACGATCCACTGATGGATCCGTCCACGTCCAGTTCCCTGCGTTCGTCGTTCCGTACGTCCCCGCCATACCGCACAGTGGACTGCCAGAATGCTCAGGGGTTACTGACTTACCTTGCTGAAGCGCAAAGCGAGCTTGCCCAGGCGGCTCGGGACAGCAGTTGGCAGGTGGATTTTGAAGAGTTGACACAGTTGGGGCGGCAGGCAACGGCCGCGAACCAGTCAGAGAAGCCTGACAAGGCGATCCGTGCACGGGCGCGGGCGATCGAGTTGCTGATGAAGGAAATCTATCAGCGACGTGGATCCAGCGGCATCAATTGACCGGCAGCGCTGCCCGGGATTGAACAGAACCGCCGGCGGATTGCAGAAACCGCTGAGCAATCTTTTGACAGTCGTAAGCACCGCATGGCTGTCGCTGAGGACAAAAGTCGATCATGGGGCTCGAAACGGAGTCCTGTCAGTTGAGAAAACGGCCCTATGTAAAAGGCTGTGCGCAGTAGATTGCTCTGCTCGAGTCCTGGTGCCTTTTTTCACCCCGGAAGGACATGGAAAGGCACGGAAAAACGCCAGCGTGGGGGAGCAACCAGCAAGCCGGTTTCAGAGGTCAGTGGTCAGCCCCCTTGGGAGGGCGAGGCTCCTGCCGAGCCGAAGTCAACTGTCGGTCTTCAGTTGTCGTTGCTCGCCGACAACAAAAGGTAGCCCGAGCATTCCTGCTCGGCCCCATCCCTCAAAAAAACTGCGGATTTCAAGGGTGACGGGAAGTTTGTGCCCGGGCTGAAGCCCAGACGACGAATTTTGACTTCGGTGGTGTCGCTGTCTGTTGCGTCGTTATGGATCAAGAATGCTGCATGACAGTTTTGTGTCATCAGTCAGTGTGCGCAGCACGACACAGTAGCGTTCGGTGAGCTGCACAAGTTTCAGTATTGTTTCCTGAGGTATTGCGGTCTGCAGTTGGAACTGAACTTGAATCTCGGTCAGGCCGACCGGTGTTTCTCGACTGACGCCCATCGTTCCGCGGAAATCCATCTTCCCGGTGGCTTTGACTGTAGCCGACTGAATGGTCAGTCCCATGGAGGTGGCAACGGCAGCGAGCGTAGTTCCGGCGCAGCTGACGAGGGCTTGCAGCAGCATTTCGCCGGAGCAGGCTGCCGTACCATTTCCTCCGGCGGCAGGGTGCAGTCCGGCAAGAATCTGCTGGCCATTATTGGCCAGCAGGGGCACACGGCAGCCGATGCGTTCAAAGTCGACCTCGCCGGTAGCTTCCAATACGACCAATCCGGCTGCCGGGTGGCTTTGATACAATTGCTTGACGGGTGCCTGCACAGCTTTCAGCGTCTGCTGATCCATGGGAGTGAGCTCCGCGAGGGTTTAGTGGGCCGACTGGGGCGCACAGGAAGGATACGTGGAAACGGGGTTTGAAACCAGAATCGGCTGCGATTCTCGAGTATTGCTTCAGTTTTGTGTGACTTGCGGGTGTGTGGTGAAATATCAACGCGAATCGGATGGTTTTCGGTGGGTATCAGTCGATCGTTTCGAAATCGGCGATGGAAAAGGGGTCTGGTGGACCGTACAGCGGTTTCAGAATTCTGCTAGACTCAGGTCCAGCAGAACCACAGATTCGCATGATTTTCGGGATTCCGGCTGCCGCAAGGTGGCGGAAAGGCAAGGCGTGACATGAGCGAGGTCGAGGACAAACACCGTTACTGGATTGGCTTTGATCTGGGTGGCACGAAGATGCTGGCGGTCGTTTTTGACGAGCGTCTGAAGCCGGTGGCTCGCAAACGCCGCAAGACTCGATCGGCCGATGGAGGTCCGGTCAGTCTGGAGCGATTGTCTGAAACAATTGTCATGGCGCTGGAGGAGATCGGAGCGGGTCCTGATGCGATTGCCGGGATTGGTGCTGGAGTACCGGGGCCACTGGATCTGCAGAAGGGATTGATCCTTGAGGCTCCGAATCTGGGCTGGAAGAACGTGGCTCTGCAGGATTATCTGTCAAAGAAATTCCGTTGTCCGGCGGTGATCTGTAACGATGTGGACGCGGGTGTATTTGGTGAGTATGTGATGGGCGCCGGGCAGGGTTTCCGTTCGGTGCTTGGTGTCTTTCCCGGAACAGGAATTGGCGGGGGGTTTGTTTACGAGGGGCGAATCTTCCGGGGGACGCGTTCTTCCTGCATGGAAGTTGGTTATCTGCAGATTGCCACAGAGGGTGCAGCGGCGGGTGTGGGTCCTGTGGGCACACTGGAGGGTCTGGCCAGTCGCCTCGCGATATCGGCCGAGGCGGCGAAGGCGGTTTATCGCGGTCAGGCTCCGGGACTTCAGGAAATCGCGGGAACGGACATATCTCGTATCCGCAGCTCGGCTCTTGCCAAATCGATCGAAAAGGGTGATCGGGTGATTGAGCAGATTGTGAAACGGGCGGCGCAGCAGGTGGGCCGAGGCATCGGCAGTCTGATCAACATTCTGGCTCCGGATGTCGTCATTCTTGGTGGTGGTCTTGTCGAGGCGATGCCGAAGCTGTATCTGGAGGCTGTCTCTGAGGGTATTCGCCGCAACGTGCTTCCGTCACTGGCAGATTGTGGCCGCTTGAAAGTGAGTGAACTGGGTGACCTTGCCGGGGCGACGGGCGCAGCGGCTCTTGTGCGTCAGGAAGCGGCTGAACAGCCGAAGAAGAAGTCTAAAGAGGCCTGATGAAACATGTCCGCAGGAAACGAGCTTAATCGGACGGATGCTGGCCGCGGGGACGCTGACAAAGAGGCTTCGCGCAGTCGTCGTTTTTTTCCACTGGCTGTGGTGGAACTGGGTACGTCTGCGATTCGCATGGCGATCGGCGAAACGGACGGTGCGGGTACGGTGCGGGTGCTTGAGCAGCTGGTGCGTGGCGTCAGTCTGGGCAAGGACACGTTCACAATCGGCGAGATTCAGCGTAAGACGCTTGTGGACAGCATTCGAGTACTGAAAAGTTATCGTCGCAAGCTGCAGGAGTATCAGTGCACGAATCCTCGCAATATTCGTGTGGTCGCCACCAGTGCTGTGCGTGAGGCTATCAATCGCCTTGACGTGCTGGATCGTATTTACATTGCCACTGGGCTGGCGGTTGAGCTGATTGATGACGCTGAGATCGCGCGTCTGACATATCTGGGGGTCCGTCCACTTCTTAGTGAGGAAGTGATTCAGCAGAACAGCAATACGGTGGTTGTGGAAGTTGGCGGTGGCAATACGGAGGTGTTGCTGCTGAAGGGTAAGGACATCCAGCATGCTCAACCCTATCGTCTGGGTTCGCTGCGAATGCAGCAGCAGCTGTTGCAGGCCGATGCGCAGCGACGTGACGTAGGGCGCATCATGCTGGGGCAGATCGACCGCTCACTTGAGCCTTTGCTGGATGTGATTCCGCGGGATCAAGCGGTGAATCTGATTGCATTGGGGGGCGATATCCGCTTTGCAGCTCGTCTGATGAACATCGACACGCGGGCTCCGGGGCTCAGTTCCATCCCGACGGTAAAGCTGAGGGCACTGGTGGACCAGCTGCTGCCGATGCCCGTAGACTGGATCATGCACAAATATCACATCGAATTATCACTGGCTGAGACGCTGGTACCGGCACTGCTGGCAAATGTTCGCCTTGCCGAGCAGTTAAAGGTGGAAACGATCCAGTTAACGGGATTCAATCTGCGTGACGCACTGCTGCAGGGCATGGTCAGCACGAATGACTGGTCTCAGGATTTTCGTGAACAGATCATCAACTCAGCGATGGAACTTGCGCGGCGGTATCAGGTGGATCTGTCGCATGCAACGCATGTGGCAAGGCTGGCTCGCAAACTGTTCCTGACGCTGCAGCCAGAACATCCGATGGATGCACGCTGTGAAACACTGCTGTACACGGCTGCCCTGCTGCACGAAACGGGGCTGTTTGTAGGCCTCTCCGGCTACCACAAACATTCCTACTATCTGATTATGAACAGCGAACTTTTCGGTCTGAATTCGCTGGATCATCAGCTGGTGGCACTGATTGCCCGATATCATCGGCGTGCCGTACCGAAACCGGCGCACGAATATTTTGCCAGACTGGACCGTGACAGCCGCGTGATCATCTCGCGACTGGCCGGCATTCTGCGAGTGGCAGTTGCGCTGGATCATTCGGGAACTCAGCGAATCGGAGACATCAGTTGTGCGATTGAAAAGAATCGTCTGGTAGTCACAGCTACGGGCGTCGTGGGTGACCTGAGCCTTGAACGGATGGAACTCCGCCAAAAAGGTTCGCTGTTTGAAGATACATTTGGTCTGAGTGTTCTGCTGCGGGAGCCGACTCGCTGAGTTTCAGCGAGCGATTCTGCAGTTCTCGGGAAGTCGTCTATGTCAACTGCTGACGTGTATATGAACCGCGAACTGAGCTGGCTGGAGTTCAACCAGCGAGTTCTGGATGAAGCCTCGGACAAGAGCGTACCGCTGCTTGAGCGGCTGCGGTTTCTGGGGATTACAGCTTCGAACCTCGACGAGTTTTTCATGGTTCGAGTGGGTAGTCTGCTCAGTTCGATCCGCACCGGAGATTCGGTCACGGATCCTTCCGGAATGTCGGCACTGGAGCAGCTGCTGGCCATCAGCATGCGGGCCCGAAAGATGGCAGCCGAGCAATATCAGATCTATCAGGAACAGATCGAACCGGCTCTTGCTGAAGCCGGAATTCGCAGGCGCCGGCCAGAACAGCTTTCTGAACGGCAGCTGGAGTTTCTGGATTCGGTCTTTCACGAACAGCTGCAGGCGGTTCTGACACCCATTGCAGTGCATGATCCAGCGCGTTTTCCTCTGCTGTTCGGGCGGACCCTGAATCTGGCAGTCCAGCTGCTGGGCCACAGTGAGGACGAACCCTTTCGATTTGCCGTAATCCCCTTCGGCCGATTTGACCTCCGCTATATCACTCTGCCGGGCAGCGGCGGTTACGAGTTCATCCTGACGGAGGACGCACTCGAACTGCTGGTCGGGCGATTTTTCCCGGGCGAGACAGTGGTATCCACGGTTCCCTTTCGAGTGACTCGCAATGCGGATGTGACGGTCAGTGATGACGATGGCGCTGATCTGCTGTCGGAAATGGAAGATGTTCTGGAGGATCGCAAGGACAGTTTCTGTACCCGACTGGAAGTTTCGGATGGTGTCACTCGACCGATGCTGGAGTTTCTGAAGACGCTGCTGCACGTGGGTGAGCGGGATATTTATCAGGCTCCGGGTCCGGTCGGTCTGAGCGATCTGATGCAGCTGACCAATATCAGCAGTTTTGATGCACTGCTGTATCCGTCGTGGACGCCCTGCCCTTCCCCGCGAGTTGATCCGGCAGAATCCATTTTCGACACCATCAAGGCTCAGGATGTGCTGCTGTTTCATCCGTATGAGTCGTTTGAACCGGTTCTGCGTCTGCTCTCAGAAGCTGCGGATGATCGCGATGTGGTGGCCATCAAGCAGACACTGTACCGCACAAGTCGCAACAGCCCGATTGTGAAGTCGCTGATTCGCGCTGCGGAAAACGGCAAGAACGTCACGGCCATTGTGGAACTGAAGGCTCGATTTGACGAGGCCCGCAATATCGAATGGGCTCGACAGCTGGAATACAGCGGAGTGCAGGTGGTGTACGGAGTGCGGGGCCTTAAGACGCACGCCAAAGCCTGTATCGTCGTCCGTCGTGAACCACTGGGATTTCAGCGATACTGTCACTTCGGAACCGGCAACTACAATGAGATCACCAGCCGGTTTTATACGGATCTCAGCCTGCTGACCTGTAATCGCGATCTGGGCAATGACGCCATCGCGTGGTTTAACGCCGTCACCGGTGCATCGCAGATCCAGCAGTTCTCACGAATCGAGTCAGCTCCGATTGGAATGCGGGAAAAACTGCTGCAGATGATCCGAGTGGAGGCAGAACGAGCCCGCAACGGGGACCGCGGCCATATCATGGCCAAACTCAACTCACTGGCTGACCCAATCATGATCGAGGCGCTCTGTGAAGCCTCACAGGCGGGTGTTGAGATTGATCTGAATGTGCGAGGTATCTGCTGCCTGAAACCAGGTGTTCCCGGGCGCAGTGAAAATATTCGCATCGTCAGTATCATCGATCGTTTTCTGGAGCACGCCAGAATCCTGTATTTTCATCATGGCGGTGACGAGCATGTATTCATCTCCAGCGCCGACTGGATGCCTCGCAACCTTGACCGTCGCGTTGAGTTATTGATTCCTGTCCTGGATGAAACCGGCAAGAAGCGAGCGATCTCAATTCTGCGCAGCTGCCTGCGTGACAATGTCAAAGGTCGTCTGCTGACAGCCGACGGATCTTATCTGGCTCCAGCCGGTCAGGAACCTGCCGTGCCCGGTAAGCGCAGTCGCGGACGACGTAAACAAACGGTTGCCGAGGCAGCAGATTCCCAGAATCGCAGTACTCGCTGTCAGGTCGAATTCCAGCGACGAGCGCGGGAGGCGGCCGAAGCGGCGTTTGAACGCCATCGCACCACCTTCGTCCCAATCGAGCCCAGCAACTGAGAACCGTCAGGCTGAGTCTGCAGTTCTGCGTGCAGAGTTCAGACTGAGCCCCGACGAACAGTTTCAATCCACAGGTTGACGGCACTGTCACCGGCCACCACAGCCCGCGCATCCGCAGCAGCCGTGGGACTCAGTTCAATGGCATCAGACAAGGTTTCTGCACTGATCCAGTGTGACCATTCGCTGATCATTGCTGCCACCTGTGGATCCTCAGAACTCAGGAACACTCGAATCCGATCCTGAATATTGAGACCTGCATCCTTGCGCATCTGCTGAATGTGTCGCACGAAGTCCCGCGACATCCCCTCTCGCAGCAGCTCGGGCGTCAGGACTGTGCTGATGGCTACCTGGATACCGGAGTCATCGGCCGAGATCCATTTGGCGGCCTGCATAGTGCTGATCAGCACATCTTCCGGCAGCAGTTCGATCGCAGTTCCCTGAATCTCTATGGATACGGACTGCCCCCGACGCAGCGGTGCCAGTACCTGATCACCCAGCTCCGGAATCCCCGTTTTCAGGGCATTAAGCAGACGCCCGCACTTCGGTCCCAGCGTTTTGAGATTGGGTTTATAGGAATAACTTACGAGTGCATCGAGATTGTCCTGACGCTGAACTCGCTGAATGTTCAGTTCTTCGCCAATCACGTCAGCCAATGTTTCGATTGCCGCAGCAGTTTCCACCGCAGCAGCAGCAAATCGCAGCTCAGACAGAGGCTGACGCACTCGCAGATTATGTTCTTCACGTAACTTGTGCCCCAATCGGACAACCTTCTGTGCGGCTGCCATCCGCTGATTCAGAGCGGCATCCAGCAATGCGGATTCTGCCTGCGGATAATCACACAGGTGTACTGACTCCGGAAGTTCTGCCTGTTCACCAGCCTCTTCAGGATTCTGCCCCAGCACCAGATTGAGATACATTCGTTCGGTCAGGAACGGAATACAGGGGGCCAGCAGGCGGCACAGCACCACCAGAACTTCATAGAGCGTTTCGTATGCTGCCTGCTTGTCACCGTCCGCTGCATCCCGGGCACGCCAGAAACGACGACGATTTCGGCGGATGTACCAGTTGCTGAGGTCATCAATGAAGTCTGCTGCTGCCGCACAGAACCCCGGAGCATTGAAGTCGGCAAATTCACGACGGCCTGTTTCCGCCAGTGACTGCAGGTTCGACAGAATCCAGCGATCGATTTCCGGACGATCAGCGATGGCTGTGGCTGCCGCCACCGTCCGATGTCCGGTTGCTGCACACCGTCGCAGGTCCGCTGATGGCACAAAACCATCCGCCACCGCATAATCCACGAAGAATTTGTAGCAGTTCCATAGTGGAATCAGGATTCTTCTTCGAGTTTCGTCAGCTGGACCACTGGTGACCAGACAGGTGGGCACTCCTTCACGCGTCCTGTCGGCAGGCCCCGCCGGAGTCTGCAGGGTTACGGGACGATCGGGATGACGAGTGCCGAAGCGGAGATCTACCGCCGGATTCTGCGCCAGATACATCCAGCGCATGGTATCCACACCCAGCTGCTCTGCAGCTTCTTCGAACCAGATGGCAGTACCATCCGATTTGTGCATCGGCTTGCCCTGCTCGTTCTGCACCAGTCGATGGCCGAGCAGCGTTCGGAATGGCATGCGACCAACCGCTGTGTCGGCTTCGTCATGCCGCATCATCGTCGAGAGCGACAGCATGGAGTAGAACCAGTTGCGGAACTGCCCGGGGAAACACTCGGTAACAAGGTCAGCCGGATACCACTTCTGCCACTCCTCGCGGTTATGGTTGTAACCCATCGTGCTGAACGGCACGATTCCGGCGTCCAGCCATGGATTCCCCACGTCCGGAATCCGCGACATCAGATTACCTGTCTGCGGATTCCGAATCTTCACGCGGTCAATCCAGGGTCGGTGCGGAGTATTTCCGGCGAATTCGTCCCAACCTTCAACAGCACGATCGCGAAGTTCCGCAAGGGAACCAATCACCTCAAAATCACCCGTCTGTTCGTCCACCCAGACCGGCAGTGCCAGTCCCCAGAAGCGCTTCTTGCTGATCATCCAGTCGCCCATATTGGACAACCACTCCAACTCACGCTCCTGACCATCAATACTGTCGGGCAGCCAGCGTATCTGGCGTGTCACATCCTTGATCTCTTCGCGCCAGTCCATGTTGATGAACCACTCATCCACCAGCCGGAACACCAGTTCATCACCGGTGCGCCAGCAGTGCGGATAGATGTGCGGATAAGTCTCAACTGCAACCAGCATTCCCCTCTGCTTCAGTCGCTCAAAGACCAGTTCGGCTGTTGTGGGTGCGATCGCTTCAAGACCGGCGAATTCGCCGAATTCCTGAGTGTAAGTCCCGTCGTCTTTCAGCGGCGCGATGACAGGCAGCCCCAGTGCCAGTCCGATGCGATGGTCAATATCACCACAGCCCGGAGCGATATGCACGATCCCCGTACCTTCACCAGCGACCACGTTCGCGTTTCCGCGCGAGTCGCGACCACCGTCAATCACCCGATGACTGTCAGCCCCGCAAATGTCGGCCGTCCGCTCATCAAACGGTACTCCACCGCGCTGCTGCTGAGCCGGCAGGTCATCAAATGGACCACTGTAACGTCGTCCCACAAGCTCGGAACCACGAACTGTCCCCAGTTCCTCAAATCCACCCTGCTCCTTGAAAATCTGCGCCAGCGTCTTCAGCTTCGGAACACCCTCCGGCCACTTCCACTCGGGGCGACCAAATCCGTCTCGGTACTCCGTTGATAAACGCTGGTAATTCAGGTTGTCCTTCGCCAGATAGTAGATCGCATTATCCCGCTTTGCCTGGATCTGCAGATACTCCAGCTCGGGATTCACAGCACAGGCCACATTGCTGGTCAGCGTCCAAGGAGTCGTGGTCCAGACCAGCAGGTATTCCTGAGCACCGGGAGCAGCATCCGGGGCAGGCTGCAGGGGAAATCTCACGAATACACTGCGATGGGTCGTCAGCCGACGGCCCTCGGCTATCTCCATCTGGGAATACGCACTGCCACCTCGCCCGGACCAGGGCATCACATCATGCCCCTGATAAATCTTACCACGCTGGAAACACTTCTTCAGAAATGTCCAGATGGTCTCGTTGTTCTCTGTGCTGAATGTAAAGTAGCTGCCACCCCACTCCGGATTGCCCAGTCGCTCAACCAGCTGATGAGCCGGCCCGGTGACAGTCTTTCCTGAGGGCGTCTGCAGAGTCACCTCCGTCGACTCACCCAGATGCTCGGCCAGTGACCGCAACTGCTCTGGATTATCCCAGTCCATCCAGTAACCAAGGCGGACTGACTGCTCCGTCTGTCGAGCAGCAAACCGTAACACGCGACGTTTGCATTCATTCACAAACCGATCGATACCGAATTCGTGGACTGCGGTCTTCGTGCCCAGACCCAGTTGCTTTTCAACTTCCACCTCGACCCACAGACCCTGGCAGTCAAAGCCGTTCTGAAAACGCTGCGCGTGGCCGGTCATTGCGAAGAATCGCTGATAGACGTCCTTGTAAGTTCGCCCCCACGCGTGATGTACCCCCATCGGATTGTTGGCGGTAATCGGACCGTCAAGGAAGCTCCAGCGCGGACCGCCGGCATTCTTCTTCCGCAACTGCTGAAACACTCTGCGTTCGTTCCAGAATCGCAGTACGGCGTGCTCGCCAGTGACAAAATTGCTGTCGGCTACAGGTCGAAACATCGTTGAAATGCTCAGTTCAGAAATTCAAAACGGTGGGTGCGGAGCTGCCCGCATGCGGACATTCTAGGCAGTTTTGCGGACTGATAACAGCACGCACGAGTGCCGGTGGCGTTATCGGCAACGACCCGTCAGTCTCTGCCGCCGTAGCGGCACACAAAGCCTAAAAAAACGGGGCAGGTTCCCGACCAGCAGGAACCTGCCCTCCCCCCGTGAAATTTCTCTGACCGCTAACGCGGCTTGTGGCAGCCGAATCTGCAAATATCGGTACACATCGGACCTGTTTAACGGAAAACAACGATTGAACCGCCTGTATCGGATGGACGCATTACACCGAATACATCAATAAATCCGGTATTTTGCCCGCTGATGAAGGGCAGTCCTGTTGTAACGGCTGGTCTGACTGTACTGATTTTTCTGCGAAGCAGAAGCCGCCTCTGTTCAGCCACTGAAGCAGACTGTTAAGACAGGTGTTAAGCACCATTGACACCCGCGTTCATGGAGGCAGGTCTCAGGCAATCGTCGCTGGGGCTGCAAGCGGAGGCGCATTGTCGAGATACAGTCGTTGCCAAAGTTCAAGACACAGCAGATTCCACAGGCGATAGGAATGATTCACTCGGCCGGAACAGTGTTCGTCGACCAGTGTCTGTACTGCCGCCGGGTTGAGCAATCCGCGTGACAGACAACGGGACGAGAGCAGCACATCCCGCAGCAATGGCTGCAGCTCCGCACGAAACCAGTGATCAATCGGAACTCCGAAACCCATCTTCCCGCGCGTTCGAATGCGTTCGGGCAGCAGGTCACGAAAGGTTTCTTTCAGTACCAGCTTGGATTGCTGCAGCGTCTGCTTGACCTCAATCGGCATTCTTGCGGCCAGCTCGACCACGCGATGATCGAGGAATGGACAACGGCATTCCAGTGACGCCGCCATACTGGCCAGATCAACCTTGGTCAGAATATCACAGGGCAGATAGGTCTGCAGATCCACGGCGTTGGTTCGAGTAATGAAGTCACGCTGTGGAAACCTGTGCCACGCATCAGAAATGCAGCGTGCTGGATCCTCCTGCAGCAGTAATGGCTGCAGTGAAGGCCCCGCCAGCCACTGCAGACGGGCCGCATCAAAGATCGTGATCCAGTTCAGATAACGCCGCTCAGGATCCTGTCCAAGTACCTCCAGCAGACGTTTCAGACGCCGACGAAACGAACGCTGTTCAATGGATGCCGGCACTCGCGCGGCCACCGCTGCCAGCAGCTGCCGCAACATTCGCGGAATCCAATCCATCACAGCCGCCGCTCGGGCCGCCCGATAACGCTCATAACCACAGAACAGTTCATCCCCCCCATCGCCGGTCAGAGCCACCGTGACATGGCGTCGCGTCATGGCCGAGAGATACATCGTGGGAATTGCTGAACTGTCCCCGAACGGTTCATCATAGTGCCAGATCAATGAGGGCAGGATCTGCAGCGCATCAGGAGTGACCACATCCTCGTGATGCTGAGTTCCCAGAAACGTCGCTGCCTCCGCTGCGAATTCGCGTTCATCAAAGGATCGCACGGGAAATCCGATTGAAAACGTCTGAACAGGCTGCTGCAGCAGCGACTGCATCAGACCACAGACGATCGTTGAATCAATTCCTCCGGACAGAAAGGCACCCAGTGGAACGTCACTGCGCAGCCGCAATCTGACGGCATCAGTCAGTTCGGCCCGCAGCTCCTCCTGCCAGTCCTGCACAGTCCGTCGCTGCAGCGAGGGCTGATCAAATGGAGGTGACCAGTATCCCTGAACAGTCCACCTGCCATCCTTCAGTACCCCAAGGGATGCCGGTGGCAGCTTGCGAAAACCCTGCAGAATACAATCAGGATGCGGCACGTACTGCAGAGTCAGAAACTGCAGCACTGCAGAATGGCTGAGCTGACGAGGCACCCCGGGAACCTGCAGCAACGCTTTCAATTCACTGGCAAACAGCAGTCGCTGATCCTGCTGGAAATAAAACAACGGCTTTTTGCCAAGTCGATCACGAGCAAGCACCAGTTGCTGCTGTCGGCCATCCCAGATTGCCAGTGCAAACATGCCTCGCAGATGCTGTACGAAATCCAGACCATACTGTTCGTACAGATGAACAATGACTTCCGTATCACCATCCGTGCGAAACTGGTGGCCCTGCTGTTGCAGCTGACTGCGGAGCTCACGGTAGTTGTATATTTCGCCATTGAATGAGATCTGCACCGAGCCATCTTCGTTTCCGAGCGGCTGCGGGCTGCCTGACACATCTATGATACTCAGTCGCCGATGGCCCAGAGCGACAGCCGGGGCAGTACACGTCAGTGCAGACACGTCAGGAGGTGACTGAAACCACGCCCCCCCGGCGTCCGGTCCGCGGTGACGCAGACTGTCCGTCATCCGCTGCAGGATTTCGGCAGACACAACGAGTGCTGGATTCCACCAGATTGCCCCGGCAATGCCACACACCGCTGACAGGCTCCCTGCTGGCCAGAATCACTCGTAAATCGGACAAAACGTGTTGAATGCAGACTCACAAAACACGCCGGGATCGTTGAATCTTCGTCCCTGATCCAGTGACGAAATCGCCTGCATATCCTCGGCCGTCAATTCGAAATCAAAGATATTCAGATTCTCGCTCATGCGTTCAGGAGTCACGGTTTTGGGAATGACGGCAGTTCCTCGCTGCACCCCCCAACGCAACAGAATCTGAGCAGCTGACTTGCCATACTGCAAAGCCAGACAGTGAATTACTCGATTGTCAAGCAGCGAATCCGATGGCACGGCCATACCCAGACTGTAGTAACTGGTCGGCCCCAGCGGCGAAAAAGCCGTGAACGCGATCTGCTCCTGCTGACAGTACCGCAGCAGCTTCGGCTGCACCAGCAAAGGATGCGACTCAACCTGCAGCACTGCCGGAGGAATTCTGGCAAAGGCCAGCAGATCACGCAGCAGACTGGTGCCGAAATTGCAGATCCCGATGTGGCGTACAAGCCCGGCATCCACCAACTCTTCCAGTGCCTGCCAGGTCTCCTGAATCGGCACCCGGACTTCCTCCATCACCGGCTGCGCTGCCTGAGGATCAGTGAACCAGCCCGGAGGATAACGGTGCTCGAATGGCACAAACTTCTGAGCAATCGGGAAGTGAATCAGATACAAGTCCAGATAGTCCAGCCCCAGATCGGTCAGCGACCGCTGACAGGCCATTCGCACATGCTCTGCTGCATGATAGGTGTTCCAGAGTTTGGAAGTAACCCAGAGCTGATCGCGAGTGCATAAGCCCTGGCTGATCGCTGCAGCGATACCCTGCCCCACCTCCTGCTCGTTCCCGTAATCACAGGCACAGTCCAGATGCCGATACCCGGCGGTGATGGCATTGACACAGGCAGTCGCCGCAATCGGACGATCAACCTTCCAGAATCCATACCCCACCGCAGGCAATAATGCTCCGTTGCGCAGGGGCAGCGAGGGAATCGCAGATACAGATGTCATCTGAGGCTTTTCCACAGCGGGACTGCCCTATGGAACTGTGCATCACCCCATGGTCATGCAGCAATTCGAGGCAGCCCGCAGCGCAAAATCTAGCGGACTCCGTTGAATAGAGACAACAACCAGCCAGAAAAAGGCTGAAAAACCGGAAATCCGCACGCGGATCGGAATCGGACAGCCCCCGGGCTCTGCGTCCGTCCTTAGTGAACCTGCTGCACAGAACTCGTTGCCTGCGGCTGGAATGCACTCAGACGGATCACTTCAACCGTCTCAACGCAGGCCGTCACATGCCGCACCGGCATCACTCGCGACCGCAGGTACTCGATGATCCGATCACAGACTTCTGGTACTGTGATCACCTCCAGCCGAACCTGCTCAACACCAACAACCTGTCCGTCTTCAAGTCCCGATCGCCCGGATCCGTGACAGTCCATTCGAGTCCACCCGGAAATCCCCATCTGCACCATCTCAGGGATCAGTTCCGATGCAGTCAGACCATCTGTGACAATCGTAATGCGACGTACAGGAGTCAGGGCTTTAACACGTGCAGCATGTGAACTTGGGGAGAAAGCGCGAAAGTCTTCAAGTCCTCGCAGTTCCAGACTCAGCCCGTTCTGCTGAAACTCCATCTGCATCTCCTCCAGCTTCTCCATCACGCTGGCGTCCACCATCACTGCCCCCGACAGATCGAGGATCAGATTGCGTTTCTGCACCAGACCAATGTCTTCGATCTGCCGCCGAAACGGAATCCAGTTACTGAAGACTGCTGACTCGCGGGCAATGATTTTTGTTGTTTTCTCATCCACGTCCTCCACTTCCACATAGGCTTTGAAGAAGGACCGGAGTGGTACACCGTTGGCCAGGTGAATAATCATCTTCAGCAGCACACCGGCTGCAACTCCGATCAACAGATCGGTCGCCAGCACTACCAACAGCGTCACCACAAAAATCAGCAGCTGTTCACGACCAATTCGATACACGTTGCGGAATTCATTGGGATGAGCCAGCCGTGTGCCCGTGTAAACCAGCATCGCTGCCAGAGCGGCAAGAGGAATGCGATGCAGCACCGTGGGAATCAGCCCAACACACAACAGCAGAAACACACCATGCCACATATTGGCAAACCGAGTTCGGGCGCCATTATCGATGTTGGATTTACTGCGGACAATTTCAGAAATCATCGGCAGACCACCAATCAGTGCTGCCGCCAGATTTGCCACCCCGACCGCCAGCACGTCCCGATCCATATTTGTTTTGCGTTTCCACGGATCCAGCAGATCAACTGCCTTCGCACTCAGCAGTGACTCCAGACTGCCGATGATGAAGAACATCATGATCCACTTCCACGCAATCCACTGCCCCAGCACTGAAAAGTCAGGGGCCGTAATTTCACGAAACATCCCGAACATGCGGTCCGGCATAGAGACCAGAAACTTCTCATTCAGCTGGTAGCTCTTCTCAAACATCTGGTATTCGTGCTCACGAGTCAGATTGAGATACATACCGAGCGGGACGGACACCAGCAGCACAATCAGGTGCGCCGGGATCGGATTCAATACCCGCACGCGACTGCGGACCATGGGCCACAGAAACATAATCGCGAGGCTGATTCCACCAATCAGCGCAATGGCCGGATTGGCTCGCAGCACAAAGTCCGGAATCTGCCGCAACAGCACCAGCGGCCCACCTTTCGCATCCATCACTCCCAACGCCACAGGCACCTGTTTTGAGATAATAATCACGCCAATCGCAGCAAGCATCCCGTGAACCACCGTCGCCGGAAAGAACTCGCCGAGGATGCCCGCACGAAACAGACCAAACAGAATCTGCAGCACAGCCGCAGCAACACCCACAGCCAGTGCAGCACGATATGCCGCCTGATCACCTGCCACCCAGCCCTCAGACATCCCGTTGCCACCGAAATCCTCGATGCAACCCAGCACAATCACAATCAGTCCGGCAGCCGGCCCCTTGATTGTCATTTCCGAGTTACTGATGAAGGGCGTCAATAACGCACCACAAACCGCCGTAAAAATGCCAGCCAGCGGAGGAAACCCGGAAGCAAGGGCGATACCCACACATAACGGCAGAGCAATCAGGAAGACCAGCAGACCAGATATCAGGTCTCGCTGCAGGTACGCCGTGAAGCCCCGCAGATTTCCTGCCGGGATTCCGGTCGCTTTACCACCATGGTCAGAATTGTTTCTGCTCATCTTCAGATTCTCACTTTTGTTCACCAAATCCAAACGCACCATAACGTGCCAACCGACTGGTGACACTCTCAATCCACCAAATCCTGTTGTCAGGGCTGCGACTCAGTCGTAACCGCCTCACTCTGATGCTCGTCCTTCTTCTTCTCTTTCAGACTTTTCTGATCAGTTCCATGTCGCAGATCCATCAGGGCTTTTGCAGCATGGTGTCGCGAAGCGACGCCCGGTTGGGGCCACAAACCACCCCCCAGAATCAAAAACGCCAGCAAAATCACCGCAATACGCTCCGGAAGCTGCGACCTCAGCGAAACTGATGCCTGCAACGGCAAGCCCGTAAATATCCTGAACCACGCTCGCAGAATCGAAATCCCATTCAGCGCTGATGCCAGCACCAATGACAGCCCCACCAGCGGATACACTTCGACACACCCCTCAATCAGGAGCTCCATACCTACAAATCCGATAGTCCCGGGAAATCCGATCGAAGCCAAACCAGTCAGCAGAAACAGTCCGGCCAGCGTTGGAGTGTGCTCGTACATCCCATGAAACCGGTCCAGCGAGATACGTCCGACTCGTGACTCAACCGCCCGAATCGTCAGGCCAAATCCCGTCAACGACAACCCCACAGAGATCCAGACACACAGGGCTCCCGTCATCCCGATCACATTCACAAGCTCCAATCCTGACAGTACCAGCGACGAGTGACTGAGGAACAGATAGCAGAAAAATCGCCGTGCATCCTTCTGGACAAGCGCCATCCCGGCTGAGTAGACGGCCGTAACCAACGACAGAATGGCGATACTGCGAATAGCCCAGACGGGGACATCCGGAAGGACCAGATGCATAACGGCAAAAGCACCTGTCATGGGAGTCAGAAACAGAATAGCGGTGCCAAAAGTTGCTTTTTCCATCAGGTCCGTCATCCAGCAGTGCACTGGCATGACGCCCGCCCGCAGCAGTGCGGCGGCAGTCAGCAGCGTCGCCGAAAGTCCTGAAGCCTGCCCTGCCCCGGTACGATCACCCAGCAGCAGTCGCCCGGCTACCAGCAGCACGATGGAAGCTCCCATATGCAGCAGAAAGACCCGCGGTGAGACTCCCCGACGCACCAGCTCAATCCATGGTGGTATGACTGCCAGTGAGAGCAGAATGATCAGCAGCCACGGGTCATGGCAGCTGAGAGTGGCCAGTACGATCGACAGAGAGAACAGAGTCAGACTCATGGAAAAGCGATCAAGCTTGGTTCGCAGAGTCGAGAGAATTGTCAGCAGAAACAGCAGCGACGACAGCGCCGGCAACGGCGCGCTGAGCTCATCAATCACAAGGATATTGTCACGACCGGTCAGCTGCTGCATCAGATCCCAGTGGTCATGTGCTTCAAAGCTGCCGACCATGGAAAAGTCGGCCCATTCACCGATTGAAAGCAGCAGGGTCAGCGCTGACACCGCGATGGCAATCTTCTGAGCACGCAGGGAATCCGTCAGACAGGCGCAGATGCCCGCTCCGATCAACGGCAGGACGATGCCCACTTCCAGCCACGGAAAATGCAGTTCCTGAATCATCTGTTTTCACCCGAAAGCCAGCTGGTCCAGCGGCGTTCCATACGGTCTGACCACAGCATGACTGCTGTGAACGGACGCACAATGTATTCATCCAGAACAGGATCGAGGTTTCCGCGATGCATAGCAACCCGGTACATCCAGCGATATCGCGACTGCTGCTCAACAGTGCCTGATGCTGCAGTGACACCCAGCGCATTGATCATACTGTTGTAGTCCTTCAGCAGGGATGGGGCGCGTACAAGCTGCAGTGTTCGCAGGCAGGCATGGCCAATGATGTGAATCAGAGGCAAATAGCGGAGCCCCAGTCCGATCTCAACCACGATGATGCTGACCTGTATCAGCGACGCAAATGCGAGACTGCTTTTGATGTCGGACTGTACACGAGCTGCCATGGTGGCAAGCACGCATGTGGCCGCTCCCAGCAGGACAACCAGCCCGGATAGCACCGGCGAACGATCCAGTAACGGACTGATACGCAGCAGCAGGAAGGCTCCCAGATGTACCGACAGAGCCCCATAGAAAACGGCACTGGACGGAGTCGGGCCTTCCATGGCACGTGGTAACCAGCCGGAGAATGGAACAAGGGCAGATTTCCCGGCCGCAGCGAACAGAAACAAACAACCCACCAGCAGTGCCGACTGCTGTGGCACGTCCACACGACCGGCGGGCCACATCCCCTGACCTGCCAGACCAGCGAAGTCACCCGAGCCGGACAGGTGATGCAGCGACATAGCCCCGATCAGAAACGCGGCATCGGCAAGTCGATAGATTGACCAGACTCGCAGACCGTTGGTTACGGGCCCCCGACGATCGTGAAAGAACGCCACCAACAGTGCCGATGACAGCCCCACCAGCTCCCAGCCGAAGAACAGCGTTTCAATCGTCCCGGCTGCCGAGCTGAGAATCATGCCCAGCAGAAAAAACGACAGAAACAGAAAGAACCTCTGGAACCCTCCATCCCGATGCAGGTAGCGGGAGGCGAAAGCACTGATCACTCCGCACAGAACATAGGTCATAATCACAAAGGGTACGCTCAGTCGGTCAAACATGAACTTCATCGTGAAATGAAAATGCGGCTCATCTCCCACAAGATGCATGCTGACCCCGGCGTCACTGGGCTGCTCACCCGCATGATGGTGGGACGCCTCTGGAATCCGTACCCAGTCACCCAGACCAACGAGAACCTGCCGCTGATCAGTGACCAGCATCGCCACCAGAATCCAGAGCGCCGCTGTCAGTCCCGTACACACCGCTGCGGCGGTACATCGCGAGTAGACAGTTTCAGCAAGGGGAGTCCGCAGCAGTGTGGAAACACCGAACAACGCCAGCAGTACAGCTGGCGAAAGTACAACAAGGATTCCTGCAAATGTCAGCATGCCTGTGGCTCCAGAGAGTCGCTTTGGTCAGTGGCAGAAATCTGTGAACTGATCAGAGCAAACGGGAGATGATCGCGGCGTCCGGCATACCACTCCCGTGATGAATGCACTTCAGGTAATCGACCGGGGCGCGGTTCATAGTCTTCAAATCGACCATCACGGAACCGCTGAATCCGACTGGACTGCGGATCAAGAACAGCCAGTTGTGCCCAGCCATTACGACAGATTGCGGCAACTGTCGGGTTACGATCCATGATCTGCAGCATGGACTCAGGAGTCGTCTCAATAATGAACAGCAGCCGCACTGGTTCATGAATATCGACCCCCTGCCATGGCAATCCGGGACGCAGATCACTGGCCGCACCATCCATGACCCCCAGCAGTGACGTCACATTGTGCGGCAGCTTGGTTCCGCTGCCCCAGCCACGATTGTCGATGGCCGACAACGTGTACAGCAGGTTGATCCCTTCACACACCGGAATCACGGCTCCCAGAATTCGCGCGAGGATCAGACTGTCGGCTGTATCCTGCGACCGGTCATAGGACATCATGAATGAGCGACGATCAAGAAACAGTCCGCGGAGTCTTCCGCGGCGACCGACGAAACAGACAGCATTCGTGCAGTTCCCGTATTCGGGGCGAGTCTGTGCAAGATCCTCGGCGCGCTCTCTGACATGCAGCAACGCAGCAGCTTTTTCAATTTCCAGCGAGGCTGCATCAAATCTGCGACAGCGTTCCTGGGCGTTGCGCTGACAGGCCTCCACCAGGAACCCCCGCAGCTCGCGCAGGCGCCCCACATGTGATGACGGCAACAGCTCCAGATCAAAGAACTGAATCTCCTCGGTCGCAGTATTATGCAGACCTCCGATAAACCATGTTTCATCCGGGATCTCAAGTCCCCGCTCGCGCAGTCTGCGACGCACACGCTGATCATTCAGCATGGCTGCCAGCGCGCGACCATTTGCACCGCCGGGACTGCCACTACAGGCACCACAGTGATATGCTGATTCATGCGGATTATTCATGCATGAAGAACCATGGCCAAGGAAAACCACTAGGGGGGCAAACCCGCTTGTCAGTCCGATGTCTCGCAGCGAGCGCTCGGACATTGTCACCATTTCGGTCAGCGTAAAGCCGATTCCTTCGTCGTCAGGTCCCGCAGGCGTTCCCTCGCGACGCTCCAGTCTCAGGCGAGTCACTGCTGGTGGTGCTACAAACTGTCCGGCCGTGGACTGCATCTGAGCCATGAAATGCGGAAACAGGATGCGACCGAGCAGTGGTACGGTCGCCAGAGGCCCTAACAAGGCTGTCAGCAATGCTCCGGAAAAGGACGAGCGGGATCCGGAATCAAAACGCTGTGACGCGCGCCCCAGCAGACGTCGGGCAGCCGCACGCTGACGATGTGAATCCTCAAGCTGATAAACGACATCTTCCACAATCCAGTTCTGTGGCTTGATCACCACCGGACATAACGCGGTAAAAGTTGCCTCAGCGGCCCCTCGATAATACATGGGAACGCAGAAAAAACCCGCATTTCCAAAGGTTTCAATTTCCGGACAGACCTCTTCAAGATACCGCCGAAACGATTCTTCACGAGCATCGATGCAGGTGACAATCTGGACCTGTGGGGAAGCCGGAACCTGCAGGGGCAGAGCCGCACGTCGACTGACGGCATCCAGTATCTGCCTCGCCAGGTGCTGCTCAAAAGCCAGATGCAGCACACGACGTCGCTCCAGCTGGTCAAACTGTGCCGTCACAGCAGCCAGCTCGCGCCAGTGCTCGTCCGACAGCTCAAACAACTGCTGTGGCGACCAGCCATGTAATTCAGCCAGCTGCAGGATCACGAAGGCCTGATAACGATCTGTCAGTTCCAGCGGCACCTGCGCAGCAGCCTGTTGCTGTGCCAGCTGTACCACTTCAGAAACCGTCTTTCGTCCCTGAAAGTGTTCCTGAATCAACCATTCGGCTGCGAGTCGATCGAGGATCAGACGAACTGCCAGAAACTCAGTGATGGTGCCAGCTGGTGAGCTGCGGAAGACCCGGTCAGGGCGAGTCTCGGTCTGCCATAGCATACCGGCCCAGCCCCGCAGTGCCAGCATGGACTGCCGAATCACACGATGACGCTCTGCTGAACCAGCTGCCACTGCCCCCAGCGACTCATGGATACTCTGCAGGGGCGACACTGCTCCGCTGCATAAACGCTGCAGCGCGTCCTGCAGACCGGACAGCCAGCGCCGCTGGCCGGTGACAGCACGGCCGTAGACGGCACAGAACGCAGCGATAAAGCCTGCATCCCGCCCTGGCATCGGCCACTGTGCATAACCCTGATCGAGCCACGCCGCGCAGAAGCCAGCCAGCAGATCATGCACCAGTTCGTCAGGATCCCGACCCGTTACCGCCACGACCGCATCTCGCAGACGAATCGGTGCCGGACCACCGCTGCCACAAACTCGTGCAGACTCCAGACGCGACAGGCAGATTCGCCACAGCAAACCGGCACACATGGCTTCCAGTCTGGATTCGGACAAATCTCGGTAGCCGCCGCGCAGAACACTGCGAATCAGCGGCAGGGCTGTGGTGTCACCAGCAGCTTCCATCATCTGCACCCAGTGGCGCGTCTCATTGAGTAGACGTTCGCGGTGCTCCAGCGGAATTGTGGACTGAAAACGCCGCAGCGAGTCTGCTTCGGCCAGCACCCAGTCCAGTTCGTTAGAGGATATCGGGTAGATCAGTTTCAGCAGCTGACTGCAGCGCAGTTCCTGCAGATCGATCAACCCGGCAACGATCCTCCGTTCTGAGTTCGCTTCCAGCTGCAGAATTTCTCGCACGTCTTCCGCAGTGATTCGACCACGATCAATACGATCACGGTAGTCCGATTCCGACAGATAAGGCTCACACGCAAAAATCTCTCGCGCCTGACGCAGAGCGTCAAATACGGGCAGGTGCTCCATGCCCTGCAATGGATTCAGGAAAGCAAAGGCTGTGATGGGCCCCTGCAGTGGCAGCAGCTCTGCCAACCCTCGGATTTCATTCGCCAGCAAATCGGGCTCGAAAACAGGCTCTGTTTCGACAGACATCGTCACGCCCCTGGAAACGTACGCGACACAAATTGCAGAAGCAGCAACGTTCTGAACGCGGAATCCGCGGATGTGGTGCGACCGACTTCACAGCAGCATGCAACGCAAAGGTGCACACCAGTGGACGGCTCACACGACAGGGTTCAAAGCGACAACGCTACAATGCAGGCAGGATGGCAACTGTTTCAAAACGGCCGGGCAGGCACCCGGAACAACATGGGCACTTAACCGATTGGTGGTGGCCGACATCCGCGCGAATCGACGGATACGACAATGGTCGGGGCGGAATTCAGAGCAACGTGAAAATCGGTCCCCCGACTGATCGCGACCAGAAGGTCCTGTGAACAGTGCAGAAACTCTTCGCCTTCGCCCTCGGCCTCAATCGCAGACTCAATTTCGTCTGAAGCAAATTGAGAAAGACACTCTTCCTGACGCTGGCGATCCGGCACCGTCGGCCGCGCTGCATGGCAGCAAGGCAGCCATGTGGAGACGATCAGGATGCAGAAGAGTAATCGCATGAAAAAAAATTACCGCAGCAAAGGAATGTGGTCAACACCATTCAACCCGGAACTTCGGGAAAAGATCCGCGAGGAAGACAGATTACCGATCGCAAAGCCAGGAATGGCATACCGGCGAAAATGCGACATCAAAAGGATTGCGCGAGGTGACGTCAAAAGCGCAACAAAATCATCTGAACGGCAAAAAACGCCGGAGAGCTAAGGGGCTTCCGACAGAGCGAATCGCGGTATTTTCCGTTTTTTCCGCATATCAGGGACAGTTTTTCTGATTTGGCACAGCCAGTGCTCCAGCAAAGGAAGACAGAAGCGACATTGCTTCGCCAGAGCGATTGAGGTGACACAAGGCTTTGATCATTCGACTGCTTTTCAGCGTTCGATGAGGCCCCACACCTGAGAATCTGCGAACCCATTGAGCGTTTCTGAGATCCTGCAACGTCCGCTGACGTTTTTTTGATTAAGGAGGAGCCCATGAAGTCAGAGAATCTGCGACTGGAGAGTGAGTTGCTGGAATCTGCTGCCGGTCGCGCCGTGTATGATGCGCTGGTGCAGGCCAATATTGATCTGCGCAGTGTGTCCGCGGATCTGGTAAAGGACATGCTGCAGTTTGAATGTCGTCGCCGTCGCAGTGCTGAATCCGGGAGGTATCTTCCGTGTGTGGAGACCGCCGGATGAGTCTCTGGACTAAGTGCAGTGCAGGCGGTTGCGGCGTCGTTTTGTGACTCGTCATGGCAGCAGCGATGGCATCAGCAACATTTCGTCTGGCACTAGCCACAGAAGACTTTGGGCAGCCACTGCGGCAGGCCATCCGACATGCTGCGCAGTATCCGGTGCAGGGACTGCGACTGAATGCTCGAACGGAAATCAGTGCCGCCGATCTTTCCGATTCGGGTCTGCGACAACTGCGTCATTTCGTTGAAGAGCATCAGCTGAAGGTTGCCGGATTGTATTGTCCGTCGCGTCATCCGATCTCTGAGTCACAGGATCTGGACCGTCGACTTCTGATGGTGCGTACAGCGATTGAGCGTGTGCGGAAGCTGGGTGCCACAGACGTACTGATTCGAGCGGGCCGAATTCCGGATCCAGCGGCCACAGAACGTCGCGTGGGGTCTGGTCAACCCAGTAATCAGGAGGTGGATTCGCTGCGGAATCCCTTTTCATTTGCTCCCGCGCCCCTGCTGAATCAGCCCAGCGAAGCAGAGCAGTTTGAACTGCTGGCACAGGTTCTGTCTGATCTTGCCGCGACAGCCAATCATCATGGTGCCAATCTGCAGTTGATTGTGTCTGATTATCAGATCACACGAATTTCATCGTTATTGTCGCGTGTCGGCACCGGGCCGCTGCAGGTCGTATTTGACCCGGCTGTCTGTGTGATGAGCGGTCAGTCGCCCACGGATGTGTTTCGCAGTCTGTATCAGTCCGTTGGTTACGTTCGCCTGCGTGATGCTCAGCGAGATGTCGATGGTGGCGGAGTTGAAGTGCCGTGTGGAGATGGCGCTGTCGACTGGCAGGAGCTCCTGGCTGTACTTTCCGAAGCTGTGCAGCCTGCATGGATGTGTATTGAGCGGACCGGTGGCGATCAGCGGGCTGCTGACGCAGCGGCGGCTGTCAGACGACTACAGTCCCTGCTGCCCTGAGTACCGTCTCTGCTGCCCTGCCGCTGGCCTGTTCACTTGCATGCCTGCAGGTTGTCTGTTTTGCTTCACACATCTGCCCGAACTTCGGGCTGTTTGTGTCCATCCGATTCGGAGTTTCCAGGATGCTGCGACGACACCTGACCGGCCTGCTGTTTCTCGGTATTTCGATCGTCTGTGCAAAGCAAGGTCTGCAGACTGTTGCTGCTGATGAGCCTCAGAGCGGGCAGCAGGGCGTCACACAGCTGCAGGCGGGATTTGCCGAGCGTGAAATTACTCCGCCGGAACCATTCCCGATGGCCGGCTATTTCCACGAACGGCTGAGTGAAGGAACGACTGACCCTCTGCTGGCCCGTGCTGCCGTTTTCAGCGACGGGCAGCAGCAGGCTGCCATCGTTGTCTGTGATCTGATTGCAGTCTGGACGGATTTCGCCGGAATTGTTCGACAGCGAGCTTCAGAGCATACGGGGATCCCGGCTGCCGCCATCGTTGTAACGGCAACTCATTCTCATACAGCTCCGGACTATGCAGCTGTCTTTACCGCGTGGCTGTCTGCTCAGCGACCAGAGACGGCTACAACTTTTGCGGGCAATCCAGTGCCTGCTGCCGATCGCCTGAAGTATATGGATCTGCTGGTGGGGAATACTGTTGGAGCGATCGTGGACGCTCATCGCAGATTAACACCGGTCAGTCTGCACGGGGGCTGGACGGAACAACAGACTCCGGTGTCATTCAATCGCCGATTTGTCCAGCGTGACGGAAGTGTACGAACGTGGGTTGGGCTGGAGGCTGCTGGTTCAGTGCGTTCAGCGGGACCGATTGATCCAGAGATCCCGCTGCTGGCTGCCCGTACCGCCGACGGTCGCACTCAGGGGGTGCTCAGCAGCTTCGCGCTGCATCTGGACACCGTCGGCGGGACTCGCTGGAGTGCTGACTATCCACGGTTCATTCATGAAGCCGTGCGTACCACTCTTGGTGCCGACACGATTTCTCTGTTCGGTACTGGCTGCTGTGGTGACATTAACCATGTGGCCCCGCGCGGCAGGGAACGCAACACCACGGAAGTCATTGGCAGGGCTCTGGGACAAACGATCAGCAGCGGGCTGCAGGAACTGCAGGTAATTGAAAACCCGGTGCTGAATGTCCGGTCTGCAACTGTTCACCTGCCACTGAGGCCGGCAGGAGTGCCCGAAGTGACTCAGTCACTCGCTACTCTTGCACGCGTACAGTCCGGAGAGAATGTGGATTTTTACGATCACGTTGCTGCATGGCGCACAGTGATGATTGACCAGATCCGCAATGTTCCGCGTCTGGTCCCTGCAGAAAAGGCCGCACTTGCTCGCCGAACCACAATTGCACTGGCCGGGGCTGGGCAGGCAATTCCAGTCGAAGTGCATACGATCTCGTTCGGAAAAGACTTCGCGATTGTCTGCCTGCCCGGTGAAGTCTTTGTTGAACTGGGACTGGCAATCCGTCGTGCCAGCCCATTCCGGACCACCATGGTTCTGGAACTCTGTAACGCAATTGAGACCTACTATGTGCCGACTCGTGCGGCTTTTGCCGGTGGCGGGTATGAGACAACCAACAGTACCATTGCTCCGGGGGGTGGTGAGTTGCTGGTTGAAGAAAGTATTCGTCTGCTGCAGTCAGCAGCCGGTCGTACGTCTGAGGAAAAGTGATTTATCCATGCTACCGCTGCTCAATCAGAAAGTCACCATGAGACTTCAGCCTGCCCTGCTGATTGCAGTCCTGTTGCTGCCGCTGTCAGCCAGCTCCACTGCTGAAGATGTCCCGGCAGCACCGACACCGGCACCAGCACCGGCGGTCAACGCGACGATTTCAAGAATTGCATTCGGATCCTGCTCAACTCAGGATGAACCCCAGGGAATTCTGCGAACGGTGCTGGAGTGGAAACCTGAATTGTTCATCTACATGGGTGACAATATCTATGGTGATACGCGCGACATGCGGGTATTGCAGCAGCGTTATGACACACTTGGTCGGCGTCCGGAATTTCAACAACTGCGTGCTGCAGTCCCCTTGATTGCGACATGGGACGATCATGACTATGGCGAAAACGATGCCGGCCGGGAATACCCTTTGAAAAAGGAGTCGAAGGAGATTTTCCTGAAGTTCTGGAATGAGTCTCTGAGCAGTCCTCGTCGCAGTCACGAAGGCATCTATACCAGTTATCGATTTGGTGAACCGGGCAGTGGCCGTTGTCTGCAGATTATTCTGCTGGATACTCGCACCTTCCGCGATTCTCTGTTTAAGTCTCCGCAGGGTTCGTGGAAGAATGACTATCTGCCGGATACTGACCCGCAGAAAACTCTGCTGGGTGCAGCCCAGTGGGAATGGCTGAAAGAACGTCTGCAGGAGCCGGCTGATCTGCGAATCATCGGCAGCAGTATCCAGTTTGCTCACGAGCATAATGGCTGGGAATCGTGGACAAATCTGCCGCACGAGCTGCTGCGAATGGTGGAACTGATTCGCCAGACGCGAGCGGAGGGAGTGCTGTTCATTTCGGGTGACGTGCACTGGGGCGAACTGTCCCGCCTGCAGGCCCCCAACTGTTACCCACTGTACGATCTGACTGCCAGTGGCCTGAACCAGGACTGGGATCGACTGGAACCGAACGGCAATCGACTGGGCGACGCCTGCATGGACTTTCACTTCGGCATGCTGGAAATCAACTGGGGTACAACACCTTCAGTGGAACTGAAGATTCATGATATGACGGGGCGTGCCCGAGTGCGACGGACTGTTCGATTCAGTGAACTCAGATTCAGCGGTCGCTGACAACTTCTTTCGGAATTCAGGTCCCCAATGGTTTACTGGCTCAAAAAAGTGGCATTCTGGCTGGGTTTACCTCTGGCGATTCTGGCTGCGGCAGCCGGCGGATTTTATTGGTACTGGGCACACGCCCCGTATCGGCTGACAGCTGCAGTGCAGTACGGGCAGCGTGACCAGACTCCGCTGGTGCTGGATGTGTTTACGCCACCCCAGCAGAACGGTGCGGCCGTGCTGATGATGGTCAGTGGCAGCTGGAAGTCGGGAGCAGGCTCAGTACGTCCCTTCCTGTTTGCTCCCTTCCTGCGCAAAGGCTATACGGTCTTCGCCATTCGCCATGTCTCGCAGCCGGAATGCACGATCAGTGGCATTGTCGAGGATGTGACGCGAGCAGTGCGATTTGTACGCACGAACGCGCAGCAGTACGGGGTGGATCCGCAGCGGTTCGGAGTGATCGGCGGCAGTTCTGGTGGGCATCTCTCACTGATGTTGGGGACCGGCGGCGATGCTGGTAATCCAACTGCCGCAGACCTCGTTGAAAGGGCTTCCAGTGAAGTGCAGTGTGTGGCGTGCTTTTATCCGCCCACAGACCTGCTGAATCTGGGAACATCCACCGAGAATCCCGGAGACGGAGGCCCGCCGAAGAGTTTTCGCAAAGGTTTCGGACCGCGTGCCGAGTCACTCGATGAATGGAAAAAACTGGGGCACGAACTTTCCCCGATCTATCACGTCACGTCTCGCATGCCACCCACGCTGATTGTGCATGGAGATGCCGATACGCTGGTACCACTGGATCAGTCACAGCGATTTGTCGAGGCTGCTCGTAAGCAGGCAGCTGTCGTGCAGTTGGAGGTGCGACCTGGTAAGGGTCACGGCTGGCCCACCATGATTTTCGATATCGTCGGATTCGCTCGCTGGTTTGATCGGCATCTCACCGCTGTTCGGCCCACCGAGGCGTCACCGCATGAATGAACAGCCGGAACAAAGCAGTCAGCTTCGTGACGATGCCCGACAGATCTGGCAGGCAGCCGTCGCGGCAGCCGATTCACGGTCTGCCGTATCGCACCATCCTCGAATCGACAGCCACAGTCTTCAGATCGCCGGGCAGACACTGCCGCTGGCCGGGATTGACCGCGTCATCGTGGTGGGTGCAGGTAAAGCAGGGGCCGGAATGGCCGCCGGGCTCGAGGATGCCCTGCGTGATTCGCCCCTGTTCGAAAAACTGAGTGGCTGGGTCAATGTTCCTGACAACTGTCTCAGGCCTCTGCAGAAAATCCACCTGCACGGTGGTCGGCCTGCCGGTGTCAATGAACCAACCGAACAGGTGCTTGATGGAACGGACCGGATCCTGCAGCTGGTAAGTAGCTGCACGCCTCGGGATCTCTGTGTCATGCTGCTTTCGGGAGGGGGCAGTGCCCTGCTCTGCAGACCTGTGCCGGGTATTTCGCTGGCGGATAAACTGACAGTGACTCGGCTGTTATCCCGCAGCGGCGCGCCGATTCACGAACTGAACCTTGTACGCACGCAATTGTCGCTGGTCAAAGGCGGTCGCCTCGCTGCTGCCTGTCGTGCTCAACTGCTGGCCACACTGGCGATCTCAGATGTGATCGGAGATCCACCGCAGGTGATCGGCTCTGGACCAACAGTGCCCATGGAATCACGCCCAGCGGAGGCACTGGCAATACTCCGGCGTCGCGGTCTCTATGAACACCTGCCACCTCAAGTCATGAAGTTTCTCAGTGAAGCTGTTGACCGCCCCCCCGAGTCGGTCTGCGTTCCTCTGGCATGGCAGGCTGTTGCCAGCAATGCGGTCTCGTTGCGGGCAGCCGCTGCCTGTGCCGAGCGACTGGGCTACGACATCGTTGATATTCATTCCGATCTGCAGGGCGCGGCAGCGGAAGCAGGAGCCGCATTCTACCAACAGCTGCAGCTGCGACAGCAACAGGACGCAGGACGCAGAATCTGTCTGTTGGCAGGGGGTGAAACGACCGTCAACGTCGCAACGGCCGGTACGGAACCGGGCCTTGGCGGCAGGAATCAGGAATTCGTGCTGGCAGCGGCTGAGGCAGCCGAACTTGCCCACAGAACCCAGACGGGACCAGCACACAACTGGGCTCTGTTGAGCGGTGGAACGGATGGAGAAGATGGCCCGACAGATGCTGCCGGGGGAATTCTTGACGACGCAGTTCTTGCTCGGATTCAAAAGGCTGGGCTGGATATTCCAGCGTATCTGCGACGACACGATTCATGGACACTGTTGCAGGCGGTCGGTGGGCTGCTGCGAACAGGCGCAACACACACCAACGTGATGGATATTGCAGTTGCCCTTGCGGTCCCGACGAAACGCCACAGATCGGA
>CAXBSH010000009.1:0-42129 GCA_963977705.1 uncultured Planctomycetaceae bacterium | reverse complement strand
TGCGAATGGCCTGAAACTGCTACGGCAACGCCTGTTACTGATGTACCCATACACCGGAGTGCATTCAGGACGCTTTTCGCAGGCGTCCGACAAGCCTTTCAAAGTCATCATTGCCGCGAAAGTGAATCACAATCTGACCGATATCGTTCTTCTTCAGACGAATCTCGATCTTCGCTCCAAGTACATCTCTCAGGGCTGTCTGCAGAGACAGCACATGATTGGACAGCTCAGGTGATTCAGCCGCTGCCGTCTCCTGTGCTGCTGTTGTTTCCACTGGTGATTCAGTCTGCGCCAGCAGCTCTCGTACGATTTCTTCAACACGACGGACCGACAGCTGATCCTTTTCTATCTGCTCAGCCAGCAGGCATTGCTGGGCAGCAGACAACGGAAGCATCGCTCGAGCATGGCCGGCACTCAGCCGATCTGATCGCACCAGCTGCTGGACTGCCTCTGGAAGCTCCAGCAGACGCATGATATTGCTGACATTGGCCCGACTCATACTGAGCTGCCGAGCCAGATCCTCAATCGTTCCACCGAATCGATCCAGATACTCCCGAAATGCCAGCGCCTTCTCCAGCACATTCAGGTCTTCACGCTTCAGGTTTTCTTCCAGAGCGGCCTCGGAAGCCTGCCGATCAGTAAACTGAATCACCCGACACGGGACTCGCTCCAGACCAATCTGCTGTGCTGCCCGCCAGCGACGTTCGCCAGCGATCAGCTGATATCCAGGACCACCGTCCTCACGCTTCCGCACCAACAGTGGCTGCAGCATTCCATGACGCCGAATACTGTCTGCCAGTTCATCAATCGCTGCCTGGTCAAAGTCCCGCCGTGGCTGAGAAGGACTGCGTTCGATCATCTCCAGCGCAATATCATCTGCTCCCGGAGCCGGCGCAGCTGAGGGCTGATGCATCGGAATCACCCCAGGCGAATCCTGACTGTCCGCGTCTGCACCATTGCCCAGCAATGCACTCAGTCCCCGCCCAAGCCGTCGTCGGATCACAGGAGACCCTGCCGAATTGTCAAATGCCTGCGCTTCCATAGACCTGTTCCCCGCCCCTGCAGTGAGCCCTGATCTGAAATCCATTCCGCTACCACCCACCAACGATCAGTCCAGTTTAGCACGCCAGCCCCACTGCCGGTCTTGATCCCCCCACCGGATTCGATACAGTCGATCCTCGAAACGGCCAGTCGGCGCCAACGATCGGCAGAAATGGCCAGTCATTTCCGCATTCTGCACCGGGAATCGGCAGAATCTGCCGATTCCACCGTCCGCCCTTCTCATCAAGTCCCCGCAAGGTCCAGCCTGAAACCGGAACCCGATCATCATGAATAAACTTCTGACCTGCTGCCTGTTCCTCGTGACTCTGACTGTCACTCCTGCGCTGGCTGAGGAGTGGCGAACAATCCGCCCGGATGTGATCTACAGTCATAAAGCCGGGATGGCCCTGACCTACGATGTTGTTCGCCCCACTCGCAATCCCAACGGTGCCGCTGTCCTGTTCATGGTCAGCGGAGGCTGGGTCTCTATCTGGGCCCCCCCGGAATCCGTAGTTCGCCCCGAACAGAAAAATCTCAACCTGTTCGAGAAAATCGTTGATCGAGGCTACACACTGATCCTCGTGCGACACGGCAGTAGCCCGTGGTTCAAGGTACCCGAAGCGATTGCTGACGTCCGACTGGCTATCCGACACATCCGAAAACATGCGAGCGATTACCAGATTGACCCGGACCGCATCGGAGTCTGCGGTGGCAGTGCCGGTGGTCATCTCTCACTTGCACTGGGCACCATGGGTGATGACGGCGATCCGGACGCCGCCGTCGAACTTGAGAAAACCTCCAGTCGCGTGCAGGCCGTCGTTGCGTGGTTCCCACCAACCGACCTGCGAACCTACGTCAATCACGAAACACTCAGCAAATCGTTTCCTGCCCTTGTATTTCCCGACGACCAGGCAGCCGACGCTTCACCTCTGCTGTCCGTCAACCGCCACACTCCACCAACACTCCTGGTGCATGGCGATAAGGACGAACTGGTACCACTGTTTCACAGCGAGAAATTTCACGAAGCCATGCAGAAAGCTGCGGCAAAGTGCGAATTGATTGTGATGAAGGGGGCCGCACACGGATTCCCGGGCGAACAGGGGCAGCAGGCCGAAAAATCTCTGGTCGACTGGTTCGATGCTCACCTGAAAACCAGCACACCAGCACCAGCAGCCGACCAGCAGTAGTTCAGGATGCCATACTGGTCACTTGTCGCTCAAGATGCTCAATCAGTTCTGCCATCGAGCGACAGGTGGTCAGGGTCGGCAATCCTGGGACATCACCAGCGCTGACCTGAGCAGCAACTCGTTTTTCAGCAGCCACCACCGTACTGTGATCTCTGCCACCAAACCACGCACCAATCTCACGATACGCACTGTTCGTCAGACGTCGTGACAGAAACATCGCAATCGCTCGCGGTATCGCCAGTGCCTTTCGACGCGATGCCGACCGCAGCTCCGCAGCCGTTACCCCAAAAGCCTCGCTCACTGCCTTCTCAACATCGCTGATGCGAATCAGTCGGCGACACTCCTCCTGCAGATTACCAAGCATGTCCCGCACGACACTCTCTGTAATCCGCCGACCCGTCAGCTGAGTCAACGTCTGCAGTTGGTTCACGACGCCCTGGAGCTCACGAGCACCACGGCCCCCTCGACGCACCAGCAGATCCACGACCCCCGGTGACAATGCAACCTGACAGCTGAGCGACAACGAGTGCACAAGACGCCGACGAGTCTCCTCGTCAGGATCCTCCATGCGACAAACCAATCCGCTCAGAAAACGAGTCGTCAGCTCTTCACGATGTTTCGTCAGCATCTTCGGATGACGATCTGACGAAATCACCACCTGACCACCATGTTCAACCACCTGCACAATCGTGTGCAGAAACTCTTCCTGAGTCGCTCGCTTGTTGTCCAGAAACTCGATGTTGTCAACAATCAGCACATCTACGCTGCGGAACTTCTGTCGAAATGAAGGAACTGTGCGAGCAGTCAGTGCAGCCGTAAAATAATTCGTAAACGCCTCACTCGTCAGATACATCGTCCGCAACTTCGGATGCTCGACGCGAACCTGGGAGTAAATCGCCTCAAGCAGATGCGTCTTGCCCGTTCCTGTCGCACCATAGATGAAGACAGGATTGTACTTCTGACCAGGGTTACTGCTGACCTGACGGGCAGCCAGAACTGCAAGGCTGTTGCACTCTCCGGCAACGAACGAGGCAAAATCGCGAAACCGCCGTCGCCCCGCCACATCCCCGGCAACAGCATCTGACGAAATCGACGATTTTCGAACGGCACGAGCCGCAGCACCCACCTCGGCAACAGCCAGCGACGCAACCTCGTCTGCAGCAGACCCACCATGGGCTTTCGCACCCACTGACACGGGCTGCGGCGACGGCGACTGACTGGAGTTACTTTTCGCAGCACGAGATACCGGCTCAGCGGCAGAGTTCGAAACCGGATTTTCCACCGATGTCGCATCCACCTCAAACTGACACGCAGCCGCAGGACCCAGCAATCGCTGAGCCGCAAGGGTCAGCTCTGTGCGAAAACGCTTCAGCATCCAGTTCAGAATAAACGGATTCGGTACGCTGACAATCAAACGGTCCTGACGGCACTGCAGACGACAACTGCGACTGAACCAATGCTGGTAATTCTGCTCGCCAACCGCACTTCTGACAGCATCGGCAAGAACAGCCTCATCCGCTGAAAGTGACTGCAGCGATAACGCAGCCGCAGCGGCAGCAGCATCATTGCACGCAACGACAGCATCGGTAAGGGAGGAACCCTTCTTCGAAACTGCAGGCGCAATACGGCTGTTCGGTTTCTTGCGACGAGGTAAATTTGTGTCGTCGTGACGTATGGGCAGCGTCATGCGCCCCCTCCATTTGACCAGCGCGCACTACGTGCCACACCCTGAAGACCACAACTTCCCTGCAGACGGAAAGCAGCAGACACCGAAGGGGGAACACCGACGAGGGGATCGTCTTGTAGTACAGACTGGGGAACTGACAGGACTGTTGCCGAACAGAACCGCAGATGTCCTGTTCGACGTGCTCACTCAACGGTCCCGATGTTACCCTTTGACAACCGAGTGTCAAACGAGTGTCTGTCTTTTCTGCACGCGATTCAGCCGGGCTTTTCGCAAAGCTTTGCCTGCATAAGAGATGAGTATGTTTTGAAAGCTTTTCGGTAGTTTCTGCAAAAGTTTGGCCTGCTCACAGTTGACAGCATCACGGCCACACTGCTCCGCGAACTGATGTTCAATCCGAGATCGCCAGAACATCAACAAAAGTGTCATAAAAACCACTGCCTCCGCCCCAGTCTGTCGGCTCCTCCGGAGTCAGACTGTTGACGTGTCGTCGCACACCCGCAGCATCTGACAGACCGCCGAATGGCATCCACGCAACTCCCGGCTGAACGCGTTCAGAGCTGCAGCAGATCGCCGTGACTTCTCCCTGCTGGCTGCGTACAAGCACCTGCATGCCATCCTGCAGACCGCGCAGCGCCACATCCTCCGCATGCAGCTCAATCTGCAGAATCCCCTCACGCCGACGATGAGGCTCCTGATGCGAATACCCCGAATTCAGATAATGCAGCGTCTTTCCGGAAATCAACTGCAACTGCCCGGCTCCGCCCCTCAGAATCTCTCCGGGGCCGGGCAGCGGGTCCAGCCCCTGCTCCTCAAGCCTTGCTGACCACAGCTCGGCTTTCCCGCTGCGCGTCGGGAAACCGCCCTCTGCAAACGGTCGCCAGTCCTCCGCATGATTCAGATGCAGCCAGCCATGAGCACGAAGACTGTCCAGGGTGATTCCCTGCATCATCGGATGATCTGTCTGCAGAGCCGTACTCAGCAGTTCCTCATCACTCTCAAACAGATACGGCTCGGTACGCCCCAGCACACGGGCCAGTCGCCGAAACAACTCCGTATTCGCAACACTCTCTCCCATCGGCTCGATCGCCGGCTGATTCAGTGACACATAATGATGTCCCCAGGAAGGCACAAGATCCAGATGCTCCAGTTGACTGGTCGCTGGAAGCACCAGATCGGCATATATGGCCGTATCTGTCAGAAACAGATCATGTACCACTGTAAACAGATCGTCTCTCTGCAGACCCCGTCGCACAAGGGTCTGCTGGGGCAGACTGACGGCAGGATTGCTGTTATAAACCAGCAGCGAACGAATCCCCGGTGACAGTGTTGTACTGCACAGGTCCCGTCCCAGATCCCGCATATTCAGGGACCTTGCCGGTTGCTGAGCCAGAGCCGGCATCAGCAGGCCATCCATATTCAGCATGGAAAACTGAAACGCGCCTGTCGAACGTGCCAGCCCACCGCCTCGATACCGCCACGCTCCTGTCAGCACCGGCAGACATGCCAGTGTTCGAAACATCATCGCCCCGTTTCGATGATGCTCAAGACCGATCAGTGGCCGCAGCAACGATGGCTTTGCGTCTGCATACTCCAGCGCGAACCGCTCAATATCGCCAGCCGAAAGTCCCGTGATCCCGGAAACACTGGCCGGACTGTACTGCTCCACCCTCGCTGCCAGCTCATCAAAACCCGTGGCATACTGCGAGACGTAGTCATGGTCCACCCGCCCCTCACGAATGATCACATGCATCATCGCCAGTGCCAGGGCCGTGTCCGCACCGGGGCGCACCGGCAAATGCCAGTCTGCTGCCGCTGCTGTCCTCGTTCTGATCGGATCCACCACAACAATCCGAGCGCCGCGATTCCGTGCCTCCTGAATCACCGGCCAGAGATGCAGATTCGTTACCAGAGTATTGGTTCCCCACAGCACGATATAGCGACTGTGAACCAGTTCCTCCGGATTCACACCCACTCCACTTCCCTGAGTTGCACATAACCCCTCATGAGCCACTGCACCACAGATGTTCCGCTCCAGACGACTGACTCCCAGCAGCGAAAACAGTCGCTGATCAAGCGATGAATGCTGAATCAATCCCTGATTACCGGCGGAACTGAAGGGCAGTATCGACTCCGCACCGTAGTCCCGCATGTCGCTCAGCCAGCGATCCGCAATCAGCTGCAGAGCAGACTGCCAGCTGATACGTTCAAACTGCCCCGCTCCCTTCGGACCACATCGACGCAGCGGATACTGCAGCCTGTCCGGATGATAAACCCGCGACAGATAGTGATTCACCTTTGCGCACAGGACTCCACGAGTAAACGGGTGATCCGGATCACCGTACAGTCGCACCGCCGTGCCATCGCGAGTTTCAGCGATCCACGCACACGTGTCCGGACAGTCGTGCCCACAGGCACCACGCACAACTTTCAGCAGCCCCGTCTCCGTCATCCGCCTGCCCTCACAACAACCTCGCAGCCAACTCAGACACACAACTGCCAGCAGATTGTCAACAGACCCACAGTGCCACAGTACCAGGCAAACCAGTGCAGACGATCGGCCGCCAGTAATCGAATCAATGCTCGCAGACTGATCACTCCCACCAGATAACTCACCAGTATCCCCAGCAGAATCGGCAATAACTCCGGTCTGGTCGAGTCCTGCTCGCCGAACAGCTCAACCAGTTCCAGCAGAGAAGCCCCGCCAATCGCCGGAACCGCCAGAAAAAACGAATACTTCGCTGCATCCGCCGGACGCAGCCCACACATCAGCCCCGCACCTACCGTACTGCCGGCTCGGGAAATCCCCGGCAGAATTGCCACCGCCTGAAACACGCCAATGACCAGCGCTCGGCCCGCAGATAACTCCGATAAACTACGCTCCGCCCCGCGGAGACGCCGCGCTGCCAGCAGAATGGTGGCCGTCCCCAGCAGACAGATCCCGGCCGCCAATGCATTCTGAAACAACGCCTCCAGCGCGTCCTTGTACAGGATACCCACCACACCCGCAGGGATCGACGACAGCACAATCAACAGCAACAGTCGCCAGCGCTGCAACAGGCCCAGCAGATCACGGAAATAGACCGTTGCAATCGACAGCAGCGTCCCGAAATGCAGCGCCACATTCATGGTCATTCCCTGCAGCCAGTCCGGCAGACTGCGACCAAACAGCGCCGTCAGCAATTCACCGACGATCACCAGATGCCCCGAAGAACTGATCGGCAGGAATTCCGCCACTCCCTGGACCGCGCCCAGAATGATCGCATAAATCAGATTCATCAAATCTTCCAGACGAAACAGACCTGACAAACTACTCAGCCGCATTTGCAGACTGCAGCCACCGGATATGCAGCGCGGCAGATCGAAAATTGCACCACCCAAGCCGCAGACCACGCGAAAACTCAGGAAAACATGCGTCTACCTGCCCGGCTCCAGCCAGATCGGCAGACTCCACACCGCCAGGCTCGCAGGATTTCCCCAGAATCAAAGATTCCACACCAATCGCCCCTGCAACGATGGCAGCAATCGAATCACTCGTCGCATCCCACGTCGCCGGAATCCGCTCCGCAACGGCACGACCACTCCCCCGCAGCCACGAACCAATCCGCAGAACAACCGGAGTACCCACAACCCAGCGACTGACATCACCCTCGACGCCATCCGCAACCTGCACTCCCCGCAGCGTTCTCAGCAGCAGCTCAGCATTGAAACTCATAGACTCGATCGCCATCCAGTGCGACTGCTCGGCCGTCAGACCCCCATAGAGATCCAGACGCCGTACAACGTCGGCCGCAGCACCACCTCCCGGAATCACCAGAACCCGGCGACCACAACTGAACTCCAGCAGTCGCTCTCCAAGATCCCAGAGATCCAGCAGGCTGCCACCCAGTTTCAGCACTACTGGCCCACCATCGCTCCAGTCGCCTTTCACATGCTCACCTGCCCGCTCCAGGAACATTCCACAGTTGGTCAGCCGAATATCCGCAACCCTGTTATACTGAGCCGCCACAGAAACGGACAGTTTCAAACCGAAAACCTCCCTGGACACCCAGTCGTGGAACATCTGCAAGTCAATCAACGAGCCTGGAACAGCCTCGCAGACTCAGGCAGCCTCTTTGCCCGGACTGCAACAGACGACGAATGTCGCAATCCCCTGAAATCGCTCGACGGTCGCGGATGGCTGCCCACCAGCGTGGCCGGACTCCGCGTACTCTGCCTCGCAGCGGGTGGAGGCTGGCAGTCCGTCCTGTATGCAGCAGCAGGAGCAATCGTGACGGTCGTCGATCTCAGCGACTCGATGCTGGAACTTGACACCCGGGAATGCCATAACCGAGGTTACAGTGTCCAGACCGTACGAACGTCCATGGAAGACCTCTCCATGCTGGGAAGCGAATCCTTCGACATCGTTCATCAGCCCGTCAGCACGTGCTACGTCCCCCACCTGCAACCGGTCTATCGGGAAATCAGTCGAGTCCTGCGGGATAACGGACTGTATATCTCACAGCACAAACAACCCATCAGTCTGCAGATCAGCCATCGGAACGAACGGCAGCAGTTCGTCATCGGCCTCGAATACTACCACGACGGCCCTTTACCAGCTCTGCAGGACAAAGCCTATCGCGAGGAAGGCACCACCGAATACCTGCACCGACTTGAAGATCTTGTCGGTGGGTTATGTACATCCGGATTTGTAATTGAAGACCTGCGCGAGCCGAAACGGGCCGACTATCAGGTCGACGTCTCACACTTCGGATACCGTGGACGCTTCATCCCGCCATACATACGGATCAAAGCCAGACGCCGAACCCGCACTGCGGATGAACAGACCTCAACAGTTACATCAACAGGACTCTGGCTGCCCCGCTGAAACGGCAGCCAGCCCACGCCCCAGGCCGCTTCAGTTCTGTCCGGAATTACGAATACTACGGAACTTCGCGTAGTCCTGCTCGGCCTCCATGGAGTTCAGTCCACTGCCATATGGCTGCGACACATACGTACGTCGTTCAGCGTCCGGGTTTCCAAGGTCCGTCAGGACGCGCACAACCACTTCCCGACGGATCTGATCCAGTTCCGGGTCCGCATTATTGAAGCCCCGCTGCACCAGCACCGGAAAAGGCGTTGACGGCATTCTGGCTGCGATTTCAGCGATGTGATCGCGACCATACGGAGTCAGCTCGGACGAGTTGTCCACAAACTCATTGCGATAAATCACAAAGTCGGCCGCTTCACCATTGGTCTCCATCACATGCCAGTGAGAACGCAGGATGGACCCCAGTGGCATCACATCAGGAATTGGATAGCGACTGGGTGGATAGTAATTGCGACTCCACGGCCACCAGCTGTTGCGTCCTCCGGATGCCTGACACGGATCACAGGCACCCGTGTTGCACATCGGCTGGCCGTACATATCACACTCGGAACTTACGTAACAGTCTTTTGTCGACGTGCAACCGACAGCCAGCAGGCCACCGAATGCCAGTGTCGTAATTTCACGCAGGGGAAGTTGTCGCTTACGCATAACCCGTCCTTCCAGACACGCTCAGCATCGGCCGCGAATTCCGCAGGTGACAGAACTCGTTTTTTTCAACGATTGGCTTTCCAGCCGGCAGGTCGCACTCCATCCCCGGAAACAGGGCGTGACTCACGATTCCGCTGCAGACCGTTTCTCCAACCCGCAAACATCGACTGTCGGCCTGCAGGCACACGCGTCTGATCTCGACGCGTCTGAGTTGAAATGGAATCCGGCGTCGGCATTGGTGCATCCTGAGGAATGCTCTGCGGCTGCTCCATACCTGGTTCCGGAATTGTCAGATCCTGAGGAGCTGGCATACCCTGCCCCACAGGCGGACCACCAGGATACTCCTGACCGCCTCCACCCGGAACGCCCTGATATCCATGCTGCATCGGCATGCCCGACATTCCACCTGGTACTGCCCCCGGCACCCCACCCTGGAAATTGCCGGGAGCCATCCCCGGCGTCATGTATCCACCCGGTACACCCGCAGGATCACCAGGCATCATCATTGGCTGCATTGGCTGCATTGGCATGCCGGACATACCCGGATCCATCATCATCGGCTGTGTCGGCTGTCCCCAGGCGCCATAGGGTGCCATCATCTGGGGATTACCAAACCCGCCAGGATAAGCACCAAATCCGGCCGTGGGCTGAGGTCCTGCCGGCACACCAGCCTCCAGACTGTAGCCCTGCGGAATACCCCGCATTTCGCCACTGCCATACGGAGCCAGCTGATAAACATTGTGATCCGGTGTTCCTTCAGTCTGACCACGAGCCCACAGATCATCATCCGTAGGCTGAGTCACATTGAAGCCAGGCATCGGTGGAACATCATCCGCATCATACGGACGAACAATCTCCGGAGACACAAGCACCAGCAGCTCTGTCTCGACCTGTGATGCCTTCTTCGACTGGAAGACTCGAGGACCAATCCAGGGAATATCGCCCAGCAGCGGCACATGACTGACTTCTGTCAGCGTCTGATTGGAAATCAAGCCGCCGATTGCAAACGTCTGACCTTCACGCAGTTCCACAGTTGTCTGCACGCGTTTGACATTCGTTCCCGGAATCCCGTTCACCGTATTCGCTGTCGTCGTCTGACTGAATTCAGGCACAACCTGCATCCGGATCAGGTCACGATCGATAACCGTTGGAGTCACAACCAGGCTGGTACCGAAACCACGGAAGCTGGTCTGCTGTCCGCCCCCCAGTCCGATGATCGATGGAACCGCAAACTCACCACCCGCCAGAATACTGGCTCCCGTACCACTCAGAACCGTAAGACGCGGCTCTGCCAGCAGCTTGATCGTACCGTTCGACTTGAGCCACTTGATGAAGATACTGATCTCGCCGTTTTCAAAAATCCCGCTGAGCGTTGCCCCGGATCCGGCCCCCAGCGTTGATCCGATACTGTTACGACCGTTGCCGAACAGCATCCGCCAGTCCACTCCGGCGTTCTTCAGCTCCGACCGGTTGACCTCGGCCACCAGTACCCGCAGCGAAATATTATATTCACCAGGTACAACCAACTCGTTGATGACAATGTCGCGGAAACCGCGGTTCTGACCATTGGCACCACCACCTGCACCGCCGGCACCGTTCAGCCCGGCACCACCAAGCCCGGCAAGTCCCCCTGCCAGCCCGCCATCATCATTCGACGCATTTCGCAGAGATCGAATCACTTCAGTTCGAACGACCTGCAGAATATTCTGAGCCTCTTCACCGTCATACGCGGTACCGCGCACGATCACCTGAGCACCGATGGGAATCAGAGCAACGGTGGAGTTTGGATACAGAATGCGGATTCGTCGCTCCAGCTTACCGAAGTCAATCGTTCGCTGCTCTTCAAGGCTGGCATCTCGAATGACCGTGATCTCATACAGCGTAGGCGTCGTCTCGTCTTCGAACCACAGCGTCAGATCTGTACGACCGAGTTTCAGAGCCAGGATGCTGATCTCGTTTTCCGAGTACTGAACATAGTTTGCCACTTCCGCATCGCTGACCGCAATTCGACGAACTCGCTTGTTCGTAATGATCAGACGGCTGTGATGACGCTCAATCTCAAGATGATACTCCGGCTTCAGCAACTGGTTGAAATTTGGACTGAGAGCGGCATCCACACGACCCGAAACCTCGGGCATCTCCAGACGCAGATTCCCCCCTGCCGGTGGCTGAACAGCCAGAACTGTCGCCGACTGCAGCGACAGAAGAAATGCCGCTGACAGGCAGGCACACAGGCCACACCTGACGGCTTCCTGATGCATTCGCATCAGAAAGTGCGGACAGTACCAATTGCCTGACATTCGCGATGCTCCTTCCGTGTCGCACCCTGCTGTCATCACTGACAGCAAATTGGCCTTTTTTCCACGTCGGCAGATCGTTCGGACACGTCCTTGATCCGAAAAATCGCCTGCAGTCTATGCAGAAAAACAGCCAACAGGGCCGTGGGAGTATCGTCGAGTCGGTGCCCGCAGATGCAGGTATACCCGCCGACTTCAGGTTCGAATTTCGACAGTCGTACCGGTCTGGCAAACTGGGAAATGTGTAACGCTATTCAGTCAGACGAGACATCCACCCGCTGGTGGGAAGTATCCTGGCTGACGGCAAAAGCTGCCGAATTTCCGCATCACCAGACGATGTTGACCCGAGGAGCGGCCGGGCCAGGGTGATTCCAGGGCGCACGATACGAATAGTTCGGATAACGAAAATGAACGCCCCCATCCGTCAATGACCCCGGCCACGCCGGAACAGCAGGCAGCGACGTCACGCCATGGATTCCGGGATATGGCTCGGTAGCCCAGCCACCTGTTGACATCCAGAGGCTGCCAGGAACGGCCAGCTGCAGACCACCGGCACAGGGACAACCCGGCATCAGCACCGGAGTCGGCAGAAAGGCCGGCGCCACAACCGACGCGAAAGGCGCCGGGCGACGACAACCGCAGTCGCCCGCCACAGCCCCATCAAGTCCGATTACAGACAATACAACGAACAGCATCGACTTCAGGCTCCGCCGCACCGCACAACTGCCAGGTTTCATCTGCAATCTCCTTATGAGCCGCTGAACGTCGCAAATAACGCCGACACACGCCATCAACAGAACCCCACACTCCTCTATACCACCGGTTTCAGGCGATGCCGGAAAAATCCCCACGAATTCAGAAAATCTTCCGCCCGCCACAGGGTTAAAGTTTGACGATCAGTCAGTTCTCGAAAGCTGTTCACAAAAAACACTCTGATAACACACGGATTTTCTCAGGATCCGGCAAGCCGCCACAAAACCCGACCCGATGAATCGATCGTGTCGCAGCGCAGGCAACTGTTTGAGCTTTGCAATGGATATGGGCTGCGATCACAGGGAGGGAGTCCATGGTCAGAAACTGCTGTCTGACGCTGATCGTACTGCTGCTGGCATCTGCTGATGCAGCAGCCCAGATGATGTATGCCGAACCAATTGCCTGGTCCAGTGGCGCCAGCTCGGGCGTCGATCTTTATCCGTTCGACCAGCAGGACACATGGATCCACGGGCATTTTCAACGCTACCCGGCTTACGGTGGCTACGCCAGCTTCCGCCCATATAACTACAAACATGTGGCGGCGCAGGCACAAATCGCCAGTGGTTGGGGATCTCCCATGGGGATGCCCTACTCGCAGCAATTCTGGAATCGCTACCGAGGCAACTACCTCGAAGGTCAGCCGCATATCCGCTCACAGAATGCGCCGCTGACAATTCCCCGTAACGGTGATGCTGTCACTGCAAAGCCGGTTCAGCCCATTGCCTGGCGAGCCACACCAGCCACGCAGCAGCCCGGTACAGTAAGCGGTCGGGCAACTATGCGGCCCGCACAGCCCGAGCAGCGAATTCAGCGATGAGCATGCTCGTAACACCGCTCGGCAAATGGCATCAGCAGAATCACGGACGGATGGTGGAATTTGCCGGCTGGGAAATGCCGGTGCAGTACACGTCGATCGTTGAAGAACACCTTGCCGTCCGAGCGGCAGCGGGCTTGTTTGATATCTCGCACATGGGGCGGCTCAGACTTGCCGGACCGTTCGCCACCGAATTCCTCAATCGAGTTGTTACGATTGATGTGAGCCGCATGCGAGCGGGACAGGTGCGCTATACCCTTGTCTGCAATCATGAGGGTGGCATCCTCGACGATATTCTTGTGTATCGCCTCGACGCTCACTGGGAACTTGTGGTCAACGCGTCCAACCGCCTGAAACTGCTGGAGTGGTTTGAGCACACCGCCGGTTATGCCGCCGTCCAACTGACAGATGTCACCACCCAGACAGCCATGCTGGCCATTCAGGGACCTCACGCTGCCCGTATCCTGCAGGCCTTCGGACTGCCTTCCGCCAGTGCACTGAAGTACTACACCTGTGCTGCGTTCCGCGGACCTTCCAGCGACGAATGTCTGATGTCCCGAACCGGCTACACCGGCGAAGATGGGTTTGAACTGACGATTCCGGCGCAGGATGCTGAAACTGTGTGGCAACGCCTGCTGGATGTCGGTCGCGATTTCAATATCAATCCCGCAGGTCTCGGATGTCGCGATACACTCAGACTTGAAGCAGCGATGCCCCTGTATGGTCATGAGCTGTCAGAGCAGATCGATCCCCTGTCTGTCGGACTCGGCTTCGCCGTGCATTTCGACAAACAGGACTTCTGCGGTAAAGCGGCCCTCGAACAGATCCGTCGGGATGGACCAAAGTTGCGTCGCGTCGGGTTGATCCTTGAGGGTCGCAGAATTGCCCGAGAAAACAGTGCCGTGTTGTCCGGTGACCACACCATCGGGACCGTCACTTCAGGCACGTTCTCACCAACTCTGCAACAGGTCATCGCCATGGCATTGATACCTGCAGAGCTGCAGGAACCAGGGCTGAATGTTGAGGTGGATATTCGTGGCAGCCGAGTCCCGGCCAGAACGACGACTCTTCCCTTTTATCGTCGAGCCGGCTGAGCACCTCTGTGTTTGCGACTGTTCAGAACAGCGATGGACGGTCGCGCGGTGCTGACTTTCGCCCCATGGCTTTGTCCACGGCTCCAAGATGTGCCAGAGCCCGCGCCGTGATGGTCCTTCCCCGCGGAGTTCTCTGAATAAAACCCTCGCGAAGCAGGAACGGCTCGACCTCGTCCTCCAGCGTGTCCGCCGGGATATTCATCGTGTGGCCAATCGCCTGAACTCCGGCCGGACCACCACCAAACACACTGATGATGGTTTCAAGATATCGACGGTCCTGTTCTTCCAGCCCCGCCTCATCAACACCCTTCATCTTCAGTGCCGCTCGGGCCACTTCCAGAGTAATTCGTCCGTCAGCACGGGCATCCGCGAAATCTCGAGTCCAGCGGAGCCAGTTATTGGCTTTGCGAGGTGTACCACGGGAACGCATGGCGATCTCGTCTGCAGCCGCCGCCTCCATATGCGTACGCAGCTTCCCTGAGTTTCTCAGAATGATGGTCGCCAGTTCCTGCTGCGTGTAAAAGTCCAGGTGTTCGCGGTTCACGAAACGATCCCGCAGCGGGGCCGTCAGCATGCCACTGCGAGTTGTAGCGCCGATCACAGTGAAATGCTGCAGCTTCATGTTGATGGTCCGCGCATTCAGACCTTCACCCAGAGTGATGTCCACTCGAAAGTCTTCCATCGCCGGATAGATAAACTCCTCGACCGCCGGAGGCATTCGATGAATTTCGTCAATGAACAGCACACTGCCGTGACTGGCATTCGTCAGGTACGGCAGCAGATCCTTCGGAGCATTCAGTGAAGGCCCGGCTGTGATCTGAATATCCGTGCCCAGTTCCCGCGGAATCACCGTTGCCAGAGTCGTCTTACCCAGCCCCGGAGGACCATCCAGAAGCAGATGTCCCAGCGGTTCACGACGCTTCTTTGTAGCCTCCAGCAGAATCATCAGCCGCTCAACAACATCGCGTTGGCCCACCACATCCACAAGTCGTGACGGCCGCAACTCGTCGTCCAGCTGCTCCTGCTCCCCGCTGCTGCCACCACCCCCGAGCACAGGCCCCGGCAGTGGTTCGTCATCATCGCCAGAACTGGTGATTGTCGTTTTTCTGGCCATCATCGGCCCCCTGTCTGCGTTTGCACTATTTCCCGAGCTTTTCCCGCAGACGCTTCAGCACAGCTGCATCCGGGCTGCTGTCCTTTTCCTCAACTTCCACCGCCTTCTGCCACATCTGCTTCGCCTCGTCTGACTGCTGCAAAGCCTGATGCACGTCCGCCTGATGCTCCAGCAGAGTGGAATCCTGGTAGTCCGGTATGGCATTCGCCTTCTTGAGCACATCCAGAGCCTCAGCGTTGCGACCAAGACGGAACAGGACCCAACCGAGGCTGTCCAGATAAGCCGGATTCTCCGGTTGATTCTGAACTGCCAGCCGAATCATCTTCTCGGCCTGCTCAAGGTTCTTGCCCTGATCCGCATACAGATAACCAAGATCATTGTTCACACCCGGATCCTGTGGATCTTCCTGATACACTTCCTCCAGTACCTTTTCTCCGCGAGCCATATCACCGCCCTGCACGAGGGCATTTGAGAGTCCCATTTTCACCGAACGGACCACATCCTTCGGCACCTCTTCCATCTGCAGCACAACATCATACTGTTCTGCAGCGTTCTCCCACTGGCCTCGACGTGAATACACACCGGCGAGCTGCAGTCGCGCATCAATCAGCAGCTCACCACGCTCCTCGCGACGCCCCTCCAGTGCTGCCACCGCTCCCAGCAGAATCCCTTCAGCAACCTCCAGCTTCCCATCCATCGCCTCAATGGCCGCCAGTCGCATCAGCAACTGCGGCTCATTCGGCAACAACTGCAACGCCTGATTGATCGCCGCCCTCGCAGCCTTCAGATCCTTCAGCGCCCCATAGGCTATCGCAATTCGAAACAAAGCATTCACTCGAACACCGTCAGGCAGACCGGGCTGCGCCAACATCTGCTCGAAGATCCTTGCTGCCTGCTGATACTCACCCGCAACCAGCAGACCGCCGGCGTACTTATCCAGTGTTTCCAGCATCAATTCCTGGTCCGGTTCCAGCTCAAGTGTCGCCTTCAACAGCGCACCCTGCTGCTCCATCATCTCCAGTTCAGCAGCAGTCGCAGCACAGAACCACGTCGTCAGCGGCTGCAGCTCGGCATCGCCCGCATCAAAAGCCTTCAGACATTCCGCAATCAATGTCTTTCCAAACTCCTCGGCCGTCTCCAGAGACTGAACCAGAGGTACCAGCTCACGAAATGTAATCCGCGCTGCCGAAGCCTTGTTGAGCGAGCTGAGCACCGCAGCCGGATCACGCTCGGCCATCGCCACGCGAATCAAACCCACATTCGCCTCGGCCTCACCACTGTTCTGCAGCACCTCACGAAAGACATCACCAGCATCCTTCGCTCGCCCCTGATCCAGCAGCAGCTGTCCCAGAAACAACTGCACTTCCGACTTCCGCGAAGCACCCTCAGTCAACTGCTTCAGGCGATCAGCAAGAGCATCACTGCGAGACGAATTCTCATACAGGTCCCGCAGCAGCGCAAGCGATTCGCGACTGCGTTTGCCCGTCTCAAAATAACGATCCAGATTCTTCTCACACTCAGCCAGCTTATCCTGCTGATACAACGCACGAGCCAGCAGCAGATGATGCTCACCCGGCTGATCCTGCTGAACACGACTGAGCCCTTCAAAGGCACGAATGGCCTGAGCTGTACGCCCCGCCTCCAGCAGCACTCGCCCCGTCAGCTCGTAACCTGTAGCCCGGTTTCTCATCAGATTGGCATGATCGCGCTGCGACAGACCAAAGTCCTCAGGCTTCTCAAGCGCATTCAGGATCACTTCGTAACTGTCCGCTGCCGCTCCAGTATTCCGCAGCTGCAGCTGAATGGCAGACCGTACCTGATGACATTGAACAAAATCGAGCGACTTCCGGTTCAGCGACTGGGAAGCAACAGCCTGCTCAATCAACTCCACCGCGCGACCAGGCTGTCGGTTCTGGAAGAATGCAATCGCCAGCTCCAGCCGCGTCTGCCAGTCGTCCGGATCCATCTTCATCGCTGTTTCAGCCGTGGCCAGGCCGTCAGCCGCTCGCCCCAGACGAAACAGCACCATGGCCCGAGCACGCAGGGGAACAGGTGAATCCGGAGCAGCCTCGGCTGACTTCTCGAAAGCATCCGCTGCCTCCTTCAGATCACCGCGCTTCAAGGCCTTGTGCCCGGCCATGTACCACGCCAGCGCATCCTTGTTGGTCGGGTCCAGTGCCTCAGACTCGTCCTTCAGCGCCCGTGGCTCAGGAGGCTGACTGGCGTCCGCTGGAGGCTGGCCCTCGTCCTGCACCACAGCCGGAAAAACAGCCTCAACGCTGGAACAATACGACAGCAACAGCAGCAGCACCGCAGCGATCGGCAGCGTGGAAAACATCCGCGCACAAACCACCGCACTCAAACCACACAGCCGTTCACGGCTGGCAAAATACAGCTTCATGGCAACCCACCTGCAAATTACAGATAACGCAGACCGTTCCCTGCATTATCAACTGCGGTGGGGCTTCTGTCGAGTTCACTTTGCCAGAGTCGGCAATTCGTTCAGCCACTCAGCGACGACCTTTGCCACTCGCTGACTTGCTCCCGGCAGATTTGCCCGCAGAACTGCTGCCCTTCGACGGTGCAGCTGCAGCCTTCCCCGAACCAGCCGCAGCCTTCCCGGATGCCGTTTTTGCACCGGTTGCTGCACCCTTCCCCGCAGTGGCCGGTTTCTTTTTCACGGCACTCTTCTCGGTCTTCTCGGTCGATCCCGCCCCTTTTGGGGGCTTTTGAACCTCCGCCCCGCCAGTTGCCCCTTTCGAACCAGAACCCTTAGTGCCGGATTTTCCGGATTCGTTCTTTCTCCCTTTCGAAGAAGGAGGTTGGGAATCGCCAACGGAGACCGGCTGCGGAGCCGGCTTCGGCAACTGCAGTGCCACAATTCGTTCCGCAACGTCTGCCATCGTATACACACGATCCAATGGCTCAGCCAGTCGATCCACGAACTTCGGATCCGTCGACAGACACTTGAGCAGATGACAGAACTCGGAAACCTCCGCTTTTCTGACAACCGTTTTCAGTGATTCAGAAGCCTCATTAATGTCAGCAGTCGCCGAGACAAGACCCAGCCAGCGAGCCGCCGTAAGCATCAGATTATCAAGACACACAACATGATTGCCCAGAATTTCGTGCAGAACATAATCCCTTACGAAGGGACTGAGCTCCTGGATTTTCTTGAGCGCTTTAATGGCCTGCTCAAGAGTCATTCTGCGCAGCTTTTCAAACTCGAAGGTGTAGGTGCCCTCGAAGACATGCCGCAATATCGCCCGAATTCGCACGCCCTTCCAGTCCGGCTGCGCCAATCCCTCTAATGCACGCTCCAGTTCAGTAACCGAACTCACCCGGATTTCATTCAGATCAAAGAAGGACGCATTCAGACGCTTCAGACCGGCATCCGCCTGTTCCCAGCGGTTGTCCTCAAGACAAACCGCGAACAGCATGGTATCCAGAACTGACTCCTGGCGCGATGCTGGAACAGACTTACCGTACAGTTTTTGCAGCGACTGCACCAGGCGACGACAAACCTGAGACTTGTCGATCGGTTTGGCTTTAGCTGTACCCATTTCAGTTTCCTGTCGACCCGAACCTAAGCAAAGCACCAATCCAGAATCACCAATCAACCACCTGCAGAATCCGTCAGACCCACTTCCGAATCTTCAGACTCCGACTCGTCATCTACAGCAACCGTCCCATGCATCGCAGCATCCTGTTCCAGCGCCTCACGAATGATCGCAGCAGCCTCGACAGACTTCCTGACGCCATCGTCCAGGATAAACCGCAGTTCAGGAGTATACCGGCTGCGGATGTAGGCCCCCACACGAGCCTGCAGATAACCCTTCGCCGAATTCAGGCCATGCATGGTCAATGCAGCCGCCTTCTCGTCTCCCATGACCGAAATCCGTACACGAGCCAGACGAAGATCAGGACTGACCTCCGCTCCCAGCACCGTAACATTTCGAATCCGCGGATCCCGCAATTCCGAGAGAATGGCCGAACTGACCACTTCACGTACCATCGAGGCCACTCGGGCTGTTCTGCGAGCTGACATTCAGGGAACCTTCCTTCAGATCCAGCTGACCATGTCAGGAATCCAGCGTCCGCTTGATTTCGTCTACACGATAGGCTTCAAGCAGGTCGCCCTCTTTCACGTCGTTGAATCCGTCCAGACGAATACCACACTCCATCCCGTCACGGACCTCTTTGGCATCATCCTTTTCGCGCTTCAGAGAACCAATGCGGTAGTCGTTAAGCACCTTCTGGTCGCGGATCAGGTGTACCCGACTGTCTCTTGAAATTGTGCCGTTCAGGACGCGACAGCCGGCAATCGTACCAAAGCGACTGATATTGAAGGTTCGCAGCACAATCGCACGACCCGTCGATACCTCCACTCGCTCCGGTCGCAACAGTCCCTGCAGTGCCAGACGGATGTGGTCTGTCACTTCGTAAATGATGTTGTAACGACGGATCTCTACTCCCTCACGGTCCGCCAGCAGCTGAGCCCTGTCTTCGGCAACCACATGGAAGGCGATCACAATCGCACCAGCTGCACTGGCCAGATAAACGTCGCTTTCGTTCACCCCGCCAATGCCATAGTGAATTACCTGCACCCGAACTTCCGGATGCTCGAACTTGCCAATCTCACTTCGCAAGGCTTCAATCGAGCCCGGCGAATCCGCTTTCAGAATCAACGGTAGATCCTGCACACCCTCGCCATCACGAGGCTGATTCAGGATGTCCTCCAGCGTCCGCGGAGTTACCCGCTGTGCCAGAGATTCACGACGACCCTCGTGCGAACGAGCATCCGCGGTTTCGCGAGCTTCCTCGATGTCCTTCATGACAAAGAAATGATCGCCTGCACCCGGAACGTCAGTCAGACCCGAAACCTTGACCGGCACCGAAGGACCAGCCTCAACAATCGGCTCGTCACGATCATTATACATGGCGCGAATACGACCATAGGTCGATCCACACAACACCACGTCGCCGACCTTCAGAGTTCCCTTCTGCACGATCAACCACGCAATCGCTCCACGACCCTCGTCACGGAAGGATTCCAGACAAACACCCAGCGCCTCACGCTGCGGATTCGCCTTCAGCTCATGCAGCTCAGCCGTCAGAATCAAAGTCTCAAGCAGCTTGTCGATGCCAACACCAGTCGCACCCGATGTTCGCACAACTTCGTACTCGCCACCCCACTCCGCCGCCAGAATGCCATGCTGTGCCAGCTGCGACAGGATCTTCTGCTCGTCTACACCCGGCAGATCGATCTTGTTCAATGCCACCACAATCGGAACACCAGCATTCTTCGCGTGGCTGATACACTCCACCGTCTGCGGCATCACACCGTCGTCGGCAGCAACTACCAGCACCACAATGTCCGTCACGTTGGCACCACGGGAACGCATTTCACCGAATGCAGCGTGACCCGGAGTATCCACGAAGGTCAGCCAGTGACCCTCGTGCTGAACCTGATAGGCCGCGATATGCTGAGTAATCCCGCCGAATTCACCGGCAGCAACATTCGCATTGCGGATCTTGTCAACCATCGTCGTCTTGCCATGGTCGACGTGGCCAAGAATCGTGATGATCGCCGGACGACCGAACATCTGCTCAGACGGATCCTCGTGATCCAGTGATGCCAGCAGTTCAGCCTCGATATCACGAGTCTTCTTGAAGGAGAGGTCAACGCCCAGTTCCAGAGCGACTTCCATCGCCTCTTCTTCACCCAGAGCATCGTTGATCGTGACCATGCGACCCTGCTTCAACAGCAGACCAAGAATCGCTCGGGCCGGACGACCAATCGCCTCAGACAACGCACGAACCGTGACCGGGAAGGTCATCTGAGCTGTCGTCTTCAGCTCAGCAGCACCCGTACGCTTTTTCCGCTTCAGCTTCTTCGCCTGCCGCTCAGCCTCGCGAGTCTCACGGAGCTCTTTCAGCAGTGAACCACGAGCCATGCCGGGACGGGCAGGGCGAGCAGGAGCTGCCTTTGGCGCCTCGTGCTCCTCTCGAGCCTCCCGGAGGGCCTTTAACTGATCTGCCAGAGGACTACGACGGTCCACAAGGTCAGACAACGCCATGTCAGGCTTCTGAACCTTCTCTTCCTTCGGCTTCGGCTTCTTAATGACCGGAGGCGTGTAGTCAGGCGGAGCAGCCACCATCGGACGCGCGGCGGGCTTGTCGCGGTTCACCTTGATCGGACCAGCCGGCCGAGGGGCCTGCGGAGCCGCTGCGGCCTCGCGATCCTTCACAGAACCAATCGGACGCATTTCTCTGAGCTGTTGCATGCGGGGACGCCGAGATGCGTCATTACCCAGCCCAGGATTGCCAGACACCGCCGCAGTACTGCCAGCCGCTGCCACAGGCGCCACCGGTGCAACTGAGGTGGGTGCTGGAGCCACCGGTGCAACAGGGGCCACAGGAGCAACCACAGCCTCGGCAACTGTCTGCGGCTCAGTCACCGCAGACGATTCATAAACCGCAGACACACCACTGTCTGTAGAAACACCCGCAGACGCTGGCGCGGGCGAAGCCGCTTCAACCTGCTCAGGCTCTGCTGCGACATCCGGCTCGACAACCGGAACCACAGCCTCAATCACCTCAGACACTGGCTCCGCTGACTCTACGGCCAACTCACCACCATCGTCCATCGACTCAGCCGACAGGGTTTCCGCCAGGTCATCATCGGTGATGCCTCCCGCGTCACCAGACTGGCCGTCGCCAGGACGACCCGTGCCTCGCCCCGTTGCTCCAATCACTCGCACGCGACCCGTTGAGCTCTGTTGCTCACGGACTGGAGCCATATCAGTTGTGGGCAGCTCGGCAGCCCCTGGAGTCCCCTTGCGACGAAGATAAGCGACGACAATGTCTCGCTCTTCTTCACTGATAGTCGCCAGAGCATTGCGCAGCTTGACGCCAGCTTCTTCGCAAAGATCAATCAGGACTTTACTGTCGAGCCCCAGATCTCTGGCCAGGGCAAAGATACGAATCTTCAAAACACAAACCCCTTAGGCCGCCAACCGCGGCCAGCTCCCATGCAAAACCGCGGCAGCACAAAGATCGGTGCAACTACAACCGCTGCACCCACTATCAACCTTTAGAATTCAGCCGCCGTCCGACCCCCAAAACAGGTCAGTACCTTCACCGATCGGAATGACCGACCTTAATTTTTCACTCGTTAACTTCTGCCCGCTCGAGACAGTCCCGGTCAGGCCAGCACAACATGGGATGAACTTTTGAAGATTCCACTCCTGAAACCAGCGAACAAACCACAGAAAATAATCAACCAGCGTCAGCAGAATCCGCTGCAGGATCTGCCGCCGGAGCCGGTGATGGCGATTCCGATCGCTCACCAGCCAGCTTCCGCTGCTCAGCCTGAAACTTCTCTTCGGATTCCAGTCGAGCACTCTCAGAGTCTGCATAGTCCACGATGCGACTGCAGTCTTCTTCAGACAGCCCACTGATCTCCATCAACTGATCCGGCTCAATCACGGACAGGTCGTCAAATGTAAAGAACCCCTGAGACACCAGGCTTTCAGCCAGCTCTGCTGTCACTTCGGGAATCACACAGAACGCTTCAATCGACTTGTCCAGCTGAGCATCCAGCTGCACCTGAGTCATCACATTGATGTCCCAGCCAACCAATTTCGAGGCCAACCGAACGTTTTGACCAAACTTGCCGATCGCCAGAGATAACTGGTCGTCCCGCACCAGAACGATCACCTTTCCCAGCATCGGACACAGAATCACGTCCTCGACTTCCGCCGGCTGCAGTGCATTCGGAACCAGCACCGACAACGAATCGTTCCAGCGAACAATGTCAATCCGCTCGCCCGCCAGCTCTTCCACTATGCCACGAATACGAGCACCACGGACGCCAACACAGGCACCAACACAGTCAATCGTGCTGTCAGAACAGGACACCGCCACCTTCGAACGATTGCCAGCCTCACGAGCAATCGAGCGAACCTCGATCACCCGATCATTGACCTCCGGAATCTCAACCTCAAATAACCGACGCACGAAGTCCTGATGAGTGCGACTGAGAATGACACGCACGCGAGATCCCGCTTTGCGGACATCCAGAACAATCGCACGCAACCGATCACCCGTGCGGAAATTCTCTTTCCGAATCTGCTCGCTGCGCGGCAGAATCGCTTCAATCTTATCCAGCTTTACAATCACCGTGCCACGGTCAACTCGAGTCACCTGGCCGGAAATTAACTGACTCCGCAAATCCAGATATTCGTCATACAAAGCGTCACGCTCTGCCTCGCGAATCTTCTGAATCATCACCTGTTTGGCTGTCTGAGCCGAAATGCGACCCAGCAGGTCACCCAGCAACTCAGGCTCAAGCGCTCGACCGTCACAAATCAGCGAAGGCTCGCCCGATTCACGGTCAATCCGCACCTCAAGTTGCTCTTCCTCGGAAAAATGTTTCCGAGCCGCCGAAAGAATTGCCTGCTCAATCCCCTCAAAGACCACATCCGAATCGATGGCCTTGTCGCGGTGAATCGCATCAACAATTCTGAGTATTTCGTTACCGTTCATGAGGCTGACGTTCACTGCACCTGTAAAAAAAAAGCGGGATCAAAGTCCCACTTTTCGCACCCGGCAGCCCACACAAGACCGCCAAAAACCTCATCAGCCGGCAGAACAATACACAGCCAGGAATCACTTCCTGACATGCACTGCCAACTGAAGAAATGGAGAAAGATCTAGATCTTGTCCATTTCAGGTCCCTTAAGCACGATGACCAACGCCCAATCACCCGAAAGCACAACAGCATACGGAACAAAAGCACACTGACTGCCCCAGCGAATTCGCCAGAACAACAGGGAAGCGGTTGCCCACAATCAACACAGTAGTGGAGAGACTTGACGTTGTCAAGCAACCAGAGCTTCATCCGCCGTTGTCGTCTACTCTCACGTCATGGTTTCAATCAATCAACCACGTTTGACGCGCTCGCGAAGGGATTCCCACGAATCTGACACCACGCTGCAAATCCCCTCTGGACCAAAGCACACGTGCAGAACGGGGGCACAAACATCCGCGACGCGAAGAACTAAACGGTGGACTGGGCTGCAGTCCAGGCAAATGACCCACCCCAACCCCGGAAAACACAGAGTTTTCAGCCGTCATGCGACACCGTAGCCTGGGCTTCAGTCCGGGAAACCACTCTTACACCCGACGCGAATCCTGCTCAGCCCCGAATCACCGGAAAACAACAAGGGGGGGGGAGTAAAAATGCAGCGGAACGGTGCCCGGCCAAAGCCCGAAATACGGGTTTGGTCCTTTGAGGCTGACCTGAAGACGTCAAGGTAACCCGAGCATTCTTGACACCGAGGACAAAACGTAGCCCCAGCATTCCTACTCGGACCCATCCATTAAAAAACACTGGGGATTTCAAAGGTGACGCGAAGTTCGTGCCCGGGCTAAAGCCCAGACTACGATTGCTGACCCGGCGCGTCACCGCCACCAGCAACACACTCGCGAACAACCTGGCGAGCCGCCTTCCAAGCATGCCGAATAGTGAACAAACGTGACTCTATCTGCTCGGCTGTAAAGTAGCGACCGTGGTCGCTTGGCGGCAATCCAGCCAACGACAAGGTCAATGGCAGCAAATCCAGGAACTCGCGATAGCGTCGCTGCACGTCCGTCGAATCTGCCATCTTCAATACTCCAGTACTGCAAAATCCAGTCAACGACGACCCAGATACTGCTTGATAATCGCATCAGCAGCGCCGGTCGGCTTGGTCGAATCCTTTGGCGTTGCTCCCGTACTTCCCTTCGATGGCTCGCCCTCGCGAGCACCCGTGGTGCTGGGATCTGGAAGCGAAACTTCCAACTTCCCGGCATCACCACCCTCAGGAGCTGCAGCAGCCGGTGCTGGCGGAGCCATGCCGGGAACCGGCATCCCCGGTGGCATCATCCCGCCACCCATCGGATACCCCATTTGAGGCATCATTTGAGGATACATCTGGCCATAACCAGGCATCATCGGCGGCTGATACGGAAAACCACCGTACATCCCGCCGGGATATCCACCCATTTGGGGCATCATCGGCTGAAACGGATACTGGCCCGGCATCCCTGGCATGCCAGCCATTCCCGGCATCATCTGAGGCATCGACATCACGGTCGTATCGGCTGAGGACGCCGCAACAGGGATCGGCATCGATATCGTCTGATCTGACGGAATCGCAGCCCCTGAGACTGCCGGAGCTTCTGTGACCGTGGGAGCTGACACCTGAGTTTCGTCGCTGGCCAAAACCGCGGTCGGAAACACCCGGCTGTCAACGTCCGGAGCCTGCACATCGGCGCGAATTACCAGCTCGAAATCAAGGTTTCCGATCACAATGCGATCCGCGCTCGCCAACACCACCTCGCGCTGAATCCGCTCGCCGTTTACCAGAGTCCCATTGGTGCTGCCAAGGTCTCGCAAACGCACCGAATAATCGTCCAGACTGAAGACACAGTGATGCCGACTGACCATCTCGCTGTTCGGCCGCAACTGACAGTCCTGCTCGCGACCAATCAGAAATTTCTTGCGATTTAACGGTATCACCTGCCCGGAATGCTTGCCACCAACGACTTTCAATTCCGCGGATATCATGATCCCGCCCTCCCCCTCAGTCCCTGAGCCCTATCGCTGACTCAACACCGAAAAATACCACTTCTGCCTGCAGAAACCGCAGACTGTGCAGTGCCGGCAAACACATTCAGTCCACCGCACACCCTAACTTTTCTCTACACGAAAACTTAACAATTTCCACGTGATCCCACGCAACAACTTGCCGAAGCACCCAGATCAACCCTTTGATGATCACGCCCAAAGCTGAATCTATGTAACCAATCGCCCAAATCTGGTTTTTTCTGTCCGAATCCTGAGATTACTAACAGAATAACGGCAAACTGAGCGAATGTTCCGCCCTGTCCAGCAGCGAAATCAACGCCTGACTGCCAACCCTTGACAGAAACAGCCTTCCGACACACCAGTTTTTCCAAACCTGCCGAATCTACCAACCATATCGGTTTTCCTCACCCTCCGAAGCTCAAGTTCGCTTGAATTTCAAAAAAAATACCAATTCGCTGCGAACTTTTCGTCGTGACTCGACGTGAGCGGGAAACTCCCAGGCAGCCGCACTCCCTCAAAATCTGCCAAAACTTCCCCGCTTTTCGCAGCGACATTCCCGGAATTGTCGGCTATTCTGTCCTCCCTGCCGACCTGTGACAAACATTTGCGTCACCCTCCACTCCGCACCCACCACCACTGCTGTGCAAGCTATTCCCATGAGCGCAGTCGCTGACAGGTTCCCCGCACACCCACTGCAACCGACGCTCAATCGTCGCTCAGCACTTGTCAGCAGCGGACTGGGAATCGGTTCACTCGCCCTCGCCGATCTGCTTCACGCCGATTCGCCTTCACCCGTGGCATCACCGTATTCAACAGCACCAATAAATCCCGCAGCGCTCGCACCTCGTCACCCGCACTACGCTCCCAAAGCCAAACGCGTCATTCACTTCTTCCTGAACGGTGGACCTTCCCACGTCGATACCTTCGACCCCAAACCCATGCTCGCGCGATTCAGCAATCGCACCGTGGCAGACAACCTGCTGACCGAACGTAAAACCGGCGCCGCCTTCCCATCCCCGTTTCGCTTTCGCCCCTACGGACAATCGGGCATCGAAGTCAGCGAAATCTTTGCCCGCACAGCCGCTCACATTGATGACATCGCCGTCATTCGCTCAATGCAGGCCCAGGTCCCCAATCATGAACCATCGCTGATGCTGATGAACTGCGGTGACTCGGTACAACCGCGTCCCAGCGCAGGCGCCTGGGTGCTGTACGGTCTCGGCAGCGAAAATCAGAATCTGCCAGGCTTCGTATCCATGTGCCCGGGCGGATTACCCATCAAAGATACGGAAAACTGGCAGGCAGCTTTCCTGCCCGGCGCATTCCAGGGCACCTTTGTCGATTCACAGCACACCGAACTCAAACGACTCATCGAAAACATCGAACACCCGCAAATCGCCACACCCGCACAACGTCGCCAGCTGGATCTGCTGGCACGCCTCAACCAGCAACACCGACACACTCGACCCGACCCCAGACTCGAAGCACGCATTCAGTCGTTCGAGCTGGCGTTTCGCATGCAGCGCGATGCCTCGGAAGCCTTCGACCTGTCCCAGGAACCCGCCCATATCCAGTCGCTCTACGGATCCGGTACTCACGGTCGCCAGACACTGATCGCGCGACGGCTGCTTGAACGAGGCGTCCGTTATGTCCAGCTCTGGCACGGCGCCGGTCAGCCATGGGATAACCACACCAACATCGAATCTGCTCATCGCAATCTCGCAGCCCAGATTGATCAACCCATCGCCGCCCTGCTGGCCGACCTGAAACAACGCGGGATGTTCGAAGATACCCTGATCCTGTGGGGTGGCGAATTCGGACGCACACCAACCGTCGAACTGTCGGCCGACGGGAAACCACAATCCGGCCGTGACCACAATCACTGGGGATTTTCTGTCTGGCTGGCCGGTGGTGGTATTCGCGGCGGTCAGACCTGGGGTGCTACCGATGAACTGGGTTTTCGAGCAGCCGAAAACCCCGTCAGCGTGCACGACCTGCACGCCACCATGCTGCACTGCCTCGGCTTTGACCATAAGCGTCTGACCTACCGTTATGCGGGCCGTGACTTCCGACTGACGGACGTCCACGGCAGTATCATTCAGCAGATCTGTACCTGAGGTGTCCGATGTTCGTGCTGCCAGTGCTGAAATCCGCGGCTCTGATCACTCCCCTGCTGATCGCCGCATGCATATCCGCCGCGGCCTCCACAACACCTGTCCCCGGCCCACCCATCACCGTCGATCAGCTGCAACGCGCCGAACCCGTCAGCTTTGAAAAAGAAATCCTGCCCGTTCTGCAGAAAAACTGCCTCGCCTGCCATTCTGCCAGCGAACGCCAGGGTGGCCTGATCCTCGAAACGCCTGCCGGTATTCTGAAAGGCGGCGACAATGGACCAGCTGTCACTCCCGGAAATTCCGCCAACAGCCTGCTTCTTAAACTGGCCGCTCATCAGCAGGAACCCGTCATGCCCCCGGCCGACAACGATGTCGCCGCCGCTAATCTGTCACCCGCACAACTGGGCTTACTGAAACTCTGGATCGATCAGGGTGCTAAGGGTACCGGAGGCATCGACAGTCTGTCACCACTGGCCATGCAGAATCTGCCCCAGCGACTGCAGCCGGTACAGGCCGTCGTGCTCGCACCCGATGGACAGGTCGTAGCCTTCAGCCGAGGCTCACGGATTCATCTGCATCACGTCGGATCGGGACAACGCCTCGCCACTCTCGCCGATCCCGCGCTCGGTAATGATGGGATTGCTCACCGAGATCTTGTCCAGTCCCTCGCCTTCAACCCTGATGGCGACCTGCTGGCTTCCGGAGGTTTCCGGGAAATTCACCTGTACCGGCGTCCGCGCGATGCACGGCGCCTGACCATCGCACTGCCCGCAGCCCCGACAGCCACTACCGTCAGCCCCGATGAACGCTGGCTGGCTGTCGCATCAGCCGATCACGCCATTCGACTGTTCAACCTGCAGGACGGGGCTCCCGGACTGACTCTGCAGGGCCACACAGAAACCATTACCGCACTGCAGTTCGATCCCACCGGGACTCGCATTCTGTCCAGCTCCGCCGACAGATCGGTGCGCGTCTGGAATCTGGCAGACGGCAGCGTGGCAGCACGCATTGATACAGCGACCCCACTGTCCGCCATGCAGATTCTGCCAACCGCCGATCCTCAGACCACACCACTGCTGGCCACGGCCGGCGGTGATAATCTGATTCGACTCTGGAACCTGCCCACAACTCCCACGGCCATCGCTCCGAACTGGCCCAACGGAACACGACTCTCAACCTCCTCACCCGATCGCCGCCTGCTCGCAACAATCGATGCTGCCGGACAACTCAGAATCTTCCTCATCCAGCCGGAAACCGGTCTGCTGTCCGACACTCCCATCGCCGAATTCGGCCCCCTTCCCCAGCTTTCTGCATTCACATTCGCCCGTAAGTCGACCGCACCTGCCAATTCCGAACCAGCAGCCATGTGGAATCTGCTGACCGCGGATACAACCGGCAGTCTGCAAACATGGTCGCTCTCAGAAAAACGTCAGCTGACCGCCTGGAAAGGTGGCAGCAGTGCGATCACCGCCGTTGCCGCAGGTGGCGATGGCAAACTGGCCGTGGCTGCCGCGCAGGATGGTTCTGTTCGGCTTTGGAAACTGGAAACTCCGGACCCCGCTGAACTGGAACGAGCAGTCGAAGAAACGGCCGGCCCGGTGCTGCTCAGCCCATCCGGTAAGCTGCTGGCCACAACCTCACAGAAAGATGGCCAGCCTGCCGTCATCATTCGCAGCGTGGAAACGGGACGCGTTCTGCACACCCTCGCAGGCCACACCGGCAGCGTGCTGGCTCTGCAGTTCACGAATGACGAGACAAAACTGGCCACGGCCGGCAGTGATCGCATCGTGCGACTCTGGAATCTGCAGGCTCAGCCCGCTGCGGAACTTTCACGAGTCGCTGAACTGCCGGCAAACCCGACTGCCGTCAGTCCCGGCAACGACGGCAGTCAGCTGATCATCGGCCTCGAAAACGGACAGCTGCGACTGGTCAACTCGGCCGATGGTGCTGTACAGAAGGAATTCATGGGACACACAGCTGCCCTGCTCCACACAGCCTTCCTGAATGGTCAGATCTTCAGCCTCAGCCGTGATGCATCCGCCCGTTTCTGGAATCCGGCTGACGGAGCTCAGGTCCGCACGTTTTCACTGCCCGCCCCACCGACCGCCGCTGCACTCAGCAGCGATGCTCAGCGTCTGCTGGTAGCCTGTGCCGATCAGCAGGCACGGCTGCTGCAGATGGACAACGGCGCGGTCCTGCAGACGCTGCAGGGATTCACAGCCCCGCTGCTGGCCGTCAATATCGGGCCCGCAGCGAAACAACTGGCCGTCACAGATGCCACTGGACAGGTCTCACTGTGGGATGCTGCGACCGGCAAATTTCTGGAATCAATGACACAGCAGGGCATCTTCGCCAGCGTACTGCCGGCAGATGTAACCAGTCTGCTGACTGTTCGTGCCGCTGCCGCTCCACAACGCCTGACGCAGCGATTTCTGTTTGCCCCGGAAGCTCCGGCCAGCCCGGCCCGCGGGGCTGCATTCGCCGCCAGTAATGCCATTGCTGTTGTGGCGTTCGCCGACGGCACACTGCGCGGGATCAACTGCAGCAATGGCCAGGCGGCGTGGAACACCAGCCACGGTGCAGCAATCAATGACCTCACAATCTCAGATGACGGCCAGCTGCTGGCCACCGCCGGTGAAAACGCAGTCGCCCGACTCTGGAACAGTTCAGGACAACCGGCAGGCATCCAGCAGGTCGCAGCCCTGCCCGGCCCGGCACAGAAGGTCGCTTTCTCGGCCGATGGTAAAATGCTGCTGACAACGACAGCCGGCAACGCACCCGATGCACTGCTGATCGATGTGCAGACCGGCAGTATTCTGGAACGGTTTCCTGAAACGGTGCAGACCATGACCGGCAGTCTGCTGCTGACTCGCCCCGCGGCACAGGCTCTGCCATCAACCATCAGTGTAGTACTTGCCGCTGCCGACCGATTGCTGGTACGTCAACACAGACTGCTGAAGACACTGACCGGGCATACCGGGATCGTCTCATCACTGGCCACATTCCCCAGCGATCCTCTGCAACTGCTCAGCGGCAGTGCTGACGGGACTGTTCGACGCTGGAATCTGACCAATGGTCAGGCTCAGCAGCAGTACAATCTGGGAGCTGCGGCTCATGCCATCGCCGTATCACCCGATGGGCAACGGATCGCGGCAGGCGGTGACAACCGCTTTGCTCGACTATGGAATCTGAATGGCAATCAGATCGCGGAATTGCGAGGCGATCTGCGGCTGCGAGTGGCACAGACGCGAGCGCGGCAGCAGGAAACCGCTGCCAACACTCGACTCAACGTAGCAAAGCAGCAGCTGGACGTGGCCGAGAAGGATCTGCCTGTGCGCACCGATGCCGAAAAGAAGCTGATGGAAATGGTGACCGCCGCGAATACCGACGTGGATCAGAAGAAGGCCATGGTCGCAACCACGCTGGAAGCGCGAGTCCAGGCAGAGAAGGCAGCCATCGAAGCATCGGCAGCGGCACGCACGGCCGCCACTGAAAAACAGACGGCCGAAACCGCTGCAAAGGACGCAGCCGCCGCAGTGCAGACGTTGCAGGCGCGAGCCACTCGACTGCAGCAGGCCAGCGCGGCCGACCCAACCAGCGAAGTCCTGAAACAGCGTCTTGCCACCGCTCAGCAGGAACTGCAGAATGCCACAAAGATGTCTCAGGAACGCACTGCCGCAGTGCAGGCGCCTACGGCCAAAGCTACGGAACTGGCAGGTAAGGCCAATGAGCTGGCACAGAAACTGGGAGGCGTGCAGAAGCCGTGGTCCGACGCGGTCGCCGCACTGCGCACCAGCGAATCAGCTCGCACACTGCTGATGCAGCAGCATGCCATTGCCACCCGCGAACTGCAGGCAGCACAACAGCTGGTACCCGTTCGCAAAGATCTGCTGCAGCGCGCCGAAGCAGCGCTGGCCACAGCAAAAACCACAGTGGAAACCGCCGGACAGGCACTGCAGCAGTCGGAACAGCCGATCCGTGCTGTCTGCTTCTCGGTCGACGGCGAGTCACTCGCCACTGCCGGTGACTTCCCGGGCATTCAGATGTGGGATGGAAAACTGGGCACGACTCTGGAATCGTTCGCCGGACATACAGCAGTCGTTCGTTCAGCCCGTTTCAGTGGCACTCGATACCTGCTGACTGCTGCCGATGACCGACAGTTGTTTGTCTGGGACACTCGCCCGGAATGGGTCCTTGAACGCACTATCGGGGCCGTCAATCAGCCGGACCTGCTGTCGCATCGCGTCACTTCGGTCAGTTTTTCTGAAGACTCAAAACTGCTGCTGGCAGCCAGCGGAGTTCCCTCGCGACGGGGCGAATTGGTGCTGTTTTCCACAGCCGATGGCAACCCGGTACTCCGCATTCCTCAGGCACACGACGATGTCGTTTACTCCGCAGCCCTGTCACCGGATGGTCGACGGATTGCATCGGCAGGAGCAGACCGGTATCTGCGGACATTTGATACGGCCACCGGCCAGCAGATTCGCCGATTCGAAGGCCACACCAGTTATGCCTTAAGCGTGGGCTGGAAGCGTGACGGACAACAGCTGGCGACAGCCGGCGCAGACAATACGGTGCGGATCTGGGATGCCGAGACCGGTGATCAGTTACGTACGATCGAGAACTACAATCGGCACGCTACGGCAGTGCAGTGGATCGGAGAAACAGATACCATCGCATCCGCCTCAGGCGATCGACTGGTACGAATTCACAATGCATCAAACGGAGGCCTTGTCAGAAACCTGCAGGGTGCAGACAGTTGGTTGCACTGCGTGTCAACCACACCTGACCTGTCATTGATTGTCGCCGGCAGTGCCAACGGCACAGTGCGAATCTGGAACGGCACAAACGGCCAGTTCCTGAAAACACTCGAAGAACCCGGCAAACCCTGACACGCGCCCGCCACACCCCGTACCTTGGGCTTCAGCCCGCGCACTGCCCTCCCTCCGCCTCAACCCCACCCCGTACCCTAATGTTACCAACAGCCAGAGTCACCGTAGTCCTCGGCAACTCCCAGGGAATCCAATTCAACCCGGCTGAAACCCCGCTGCCGCATCACATGGACACGCCAACAACAAGGCGTTTCTTACAGATTGGGCCGGGCACGAACTTCTCGTCGACCTTGAAATCCCCAGTGTTTTTTGAGGGATGGGGCCGAGCAGGAATGCTCGGGCTACATTTTGTCCTCACCCGGACTGACGCCCACGCAACAGCATCGACTGCCTACCGCCTACCGAAAAACTCTATAACAATTCCGTGATGGGATGACCGTCGCAAACTGGCATTGGTCTGCCGTCCGTTTGATGATAAACGATCTGCTGCGCATCATAGCCCAGGGCTTTGTAAACCGTTGCATGGATGTCGGCCGGAGTCGTAGGGCGAGACCGCGGAACTGCCCCCATGCTGTCACTTTCACCCACCACCATGCCACCCCGAATCCCACCGCCTCCCAGCACCATCGAATAACACTGGGGCCAGTGATCACGCCCGGCATCCGCGTTGATCTTCGGAGTCCTGCCGAAGTCACCCATCCAGATCACCAGAGTCTGCGAAAACAAACCCCGCTGCTGCAGATCGTCCAGCAATGCCGTAAACGCCTGCTCCATCGGAGGCACTAAGCGGTTCTTCAACTGGTTGAAGTTGTCCTTATGAGTATCCCAGGTGATGGACGGACCGTTCACCGTCGTCACAAATCGACTGCCTGCCTCGATCAATCGACGCGCCAGCAGATGCGACTGTCCCCAACTGTGTCGTCCATAGCGATCGCGCACACTGTCAGACTCCTGCGACAGATCAAACGCTTCGCTGGCCCGGTCAGAACCAATCATCCCCAGCGCCTGAGCCCGTGTTTCGGCGATCGCGTCGGCAGCCCGAGCCGCAATCCGCACTCCGGACTGCTCCATCTGACCCAGCAGCTCAAGACGACTGGACAAACGCTGCCGATCCATCGCGGGATCCAGCTTCAGTCCCGGGACCCGAAAATCTTTTGCACCCGGGTCTGCGTCCAGCACAAAGGGATCAAAACGACTGCCCAGACAACCACCAAACTGCCCCGGAGTCAGATACTTGCGGCTGTCACAGTGGGGAAACGGAGTAATCACATAGGGTGGTACTCCGGCAGAATAACCGTCTCGCTGAGCCAACCAGCCAACCAGAGTCCCGAAACAGGGCAGATCCGCAGGACCCGGATTGATCAGAGTACTGTCGATCCGATATGGACGCCCGACGGTCGACCAGTGCATACCCGAATTATGACCACCATGAGAATGATGGACAGACCGCACGATCGACAGCCGGTCCATGCGCTGAGCAAGTCCGGGGAGCAGTTCTGAGATTTCAATGCCCGGCACATTCGTCTGCACAGGCTGAAATAAACCACGCACCTCGGCCGCCGCCAGAGGCTTCATGTCCCACAGGTCCAGATGACTGGGAGCCCCGCAGTTGAAGATCAGGATTACCGACTTTGCCGATGCCACCGACGCCGCAGGTACAGCCGCCTGAACGGCCCCCAGCTGACTGCAGAAGCCAGCGACACCGGATGCCGCCAGACCAACCGCCGCAGACAACGCCTGACGCCGCGCCGTGGAAGTCTGTGGTTGTGAAGTCCTGCGAACCATCACAGTTCCCTGTCATCAACAGCTGAACTTAAGGCTGTCCGGAATCACTCAATTATCTGCCAATGCGATCGTTCACACAACCTGATTTCGGCAGAATTCGAGCAAACTCTGCATCTGCTGATGAACACGCCGGCTGAACCGCTACTGCGATTCCCGCCGCAGCCCCCACGCCACCGCCACAATTCGCAGCTCGTGGTACGGGACTGTCCCACCCAGATCATCAAACAACGTCTTCAGACCGCTGGCCCCCAACCGCTCCAGCGAACGCTCAACCCGCTGCTGCACTACCGGATCCACCCACATATCAATGTCGCGAATCCGCCGCGTCTCGATATACTGAGCCAGATGGCGACTGACCGTCTCCAGAGTCCGATCCAGCTGCACTGCAATCTCCTCCATCGACAACTGCTCTTCAAACAGCTGCAGGTAGTCCTCGGCCAGCTCGGAACGACGCGGTGCTGCAGCCAGCAATGCGGGTGACAGACTGCCCGCAGCCGCACCAAACCCCACATCGCCAGCCACACGATTGGCCTGACACCAGCGACGAATTTCATCCAGCACTGCATTCCCCAGGTCCTGCAGTTTTTTGGCACCAATCCCGGGCACCTGCTGCAGAGTCGCTGCGCTGGTGGGACGATGACGCGCCAGCGCCCGCAAAGTCGCATCGCTGAAGATAATGTATGGTGGCACACCACGCTGAATCGCCAGCCGCGTCCTGAGCCCTCGCAGCTCTTCAAACAGACTGCGATCCACGCCTGCCCACGAATCGTCCGCCTGCTCCGTCGTCTCGGATGTCCGCACACACAAAAGTTCTGGCGTCAGAGTACCACGCAGTACCTGTCGACCGGTTGTCGTCACCTGCAGACACTGATACTCGCCCGCCTGACGCAGATGACCCAGCGAAACCAGCTGGTCAATCCAGTGCCGCACCTGAGTCTCTGACGTGTCCTTCAACAGACCCCATGTACTCAGCTGCTCATGCCGATTCTCCAGAATTCGCTTGCCCTTCGAACCACGCAGCACCTGCGCCGTATACGACGCGCCGAACTTCTCGCCCAGCCGAATCACACACGACAGAATCTTCTGCGCAATCACCAGCGAATCGGCCGCAGGAGTCATCTCCTGAAGACACACATCACAGGCCCCGCAACGCTCAGCCTGCAGCGTCTGCCCGAAATGCTCCACCAGCATCTGATGGCGGCATCGCACACTGCTGCAGTACCGCTGCATACTGCGCAAAGACTGCTCGGCCGTGCTGCGCACACTGTCGTCCGTCACATCCTGCATCAGGTACTTCCACGTTTCAGCGTCACCCGCGGAGTACAGCATGGTGCATTCAGCATGCAGACCATCACGACCTGCTCGACCACTTTCCTGCTGATAATGTTCCAGTGACTTCGGCATTTCTGCGTGGATCACAAACCGCACATTGCTCTTGTCAATCCCCATCCCGAAAGCCACTGTCGCCACGATAATCTGCACTGTTTCGTCAATAAACGCATCCTGACTTCGGCGACGATCCTCGTCAGATAATCCCGCATGATATGGCAATGTGCGAAAACCGAGTCGATTCAGAGCCTCACTGGTCGATTCCACTTTTTTGCGACTGATACAGTACACAATCCCGGAATCCTTCCTGTGCCGCTCCAGCACCTGACGGATCTGCGGAATCACATCCACCCGTCGTTCCACTCGATACAGCAGATTCGGGCGATCGAACGAACCCACCAGAACCTCGGCACTCTCCAGCCCCATCTGCTCCACAATGTCGGCCCGCACCTGCTCTGTCGCCGTGGCCGTGTAGCCATGCACGGATATCCCGGGAAACTCCTGACGCAGCGTCTTCAGCTGACGATACTCAGGGCGAAAATCATGCCCCCACTGACTGATACAATGAGCCTCATCGATCGCCACAAAACTCAGCTGCACCCCACGCAGAAAATCCAGAGTAAACGGCTGCAGCAGACGCTCAGGAGAAATATACAGCAGCTTCAGTTCACCACGACGGATCTGGCGCGCCACGATGCGTTTTTCGTCGGGCGTCTGAGCACTGTTGATGAAGGCCGCCGGCACACCAATGCTGGTCAGCGAATCCACCTGGTCCTTCATCAGAGAAATCAGGGGCGATACCACAATCGCCAGACCATCCCGCGCCATCGCCGGGACCTGATAACACAACGATTTGCCGCCGCCAGTCGGTAAAACCGTCAGCGAATCACGCTGCTGCATCACCAGCTGCATCGACTCCAGCTGCAATTGACGGAATTCGTTGTAACCCCACCACCGCTGCAGATGGACGCGTAACTTTTCCGCTGTTTCCGACAAACCTGCTGCTGACATAGAACGGTACTGACGACTACTGTGAAACCCAAAGATCGCCACCAAACCCCAATACCCCACCCACAGCTTACAGGAAACCAACAACCCGGAACAGCCGGAACCCAACCAGTACCAAAAAACGCCCCCTCACCCCTCACCCCTCACCTGTAGCTTGGGCTTCAGCCCGAGTTCCCTCCCCCACGTCCGCGCAAATATCCCCCCTGCCCTTCCACTGAAAACCGAAAACTGACCGAACCAACCCGGGCAGGAATGACGCCGAGAACAAAAGGTAGCCCGAGCATTCCTGCTCAGCCCCACCCCTTAAAAAACACTGCGGATTTCAACGGTGAAAAGAAGTTCGTGCCCGGGCTAAAGCCCAGACTACGGTTTTCACCTCGCCGGGCAGAATGCCCGAGCTACACCGCCCACCGCCCACTGACCACTGAAAACTGAAAACTTCCCAGCCCCCTGCGAATTCCCGGTTGCCAGTGGACTTTTTGTCCGCTTGAGGTGCACAATAGGGACGTTCGAACTGTCCGCTACAGGAGCCAGCTTGTGATGTCGTTCCCGGAACTGCCGATTTCAGATCGCCTTGCCTGCCGCCGCACGTTTCTGCAACAGTCCGGGCTATCGCTGGGATCAATCGCCCTCGCCAATCTGCTGGCTCGCGATACCGTGGCCGGTGACCGAGCCATGGCGGCGCGCACCAGCCTGCTGCCGGCAAAAGCCAAAAACGTCATCTTCATGTTTATGGCCGGTGGCCCCAGCCAGCTGGAACTGTTCACTCCCAAACCTGTACTCAACCAATACCACGGGCAGGCCCCGCCAGCCAGCATGATGGAAGGTCGTCGCTTTGCCTTCCTGCCTGCCGACGCTCGATTGCTGGGTTCCAATCGCCGTTTCGGAAAATGGGGCCACTGCGGCATGGATCTCAGTGACGTGCTGCCCCATCACCGCAACATCGTGGACGACGTCTGCTGGGTTCGCAGCGTGGCTACGAACGTCTTCAATCACGGCCCCGCCAAACTGTTTATGAATACCGGCTTTCAGGCCCCCGGACGCCCCAGCCTTGGGTCGTGGGTCGCATGGGGTCTGGGCAGTGAATCCGACAGCCTGCCCGGTTTCGTCGTGCTGCAATCCGGTCCGCGCGGACCCCGCGCCGGAAATACTCTGTGGTCCAGCGGGTTCCTGCCCACAACGTATCAGGGAGTCCCGTTTCGCAGTCGCGGCAATCCGATTCTCAATCTGTCCAGCCCCCCCGGCATCTCGCGTGAAGCCCAGCAGGACTTCACCAGCACCGTTGGGCAGCTCAACTCGCTGCGTATGCAGGATGTCCGTGACCCGGAAATCCGCACTCGAATTGAAGCCTATGAAACCGCGTTCTCAATGCAGACTGCTGCTCCGGAACTCACAGACCTCACCGCCGAAAGCAAAACAACGCTGGATCTGTACGGCGCCGTACCAGGACAGGCGTCGTTCGCGGCCAACTGTCTGCTGGCCCGTCGGATGGTTGAACGCGGAGTCCGTTTTGTGCAGCTGTACCATACTGACTGGGACCATCACGGCGGCAAAGGCGCCGACCTCGACTCAGCCCTCGACACCGTCTGCCGCGAAGTCGATCAACCGGCCGCTGCACTCGTACAGGATCTCAAAGCACGCGGACTGCTGGAAGACACGCTGGTCATCTGGGGTGGCGAATTCGGACGCACTCCGATGGGCGAACCTCGTGAAACCACCGGTCGCGATCACCACATTGATGCCTTCACCATGTGGCTGGCCGGCGGTGGAATCAAAGCCGGACACATTTACGGGGCCACCGACGAAATGGGCTTCGGCCCGGTGGAAGGCCGAGTCCATGTGCATGACCTGCACGCCACCATTCTGCAGCTGCTGGGACTGGATCACCTGCAACTGACCTTCCGTTTCCAGGGTCGTGATTATCGCCTGACGGATGTGCATGGCAGTATTGTCAATGAGATTCTTGCCTGAAGCCATGTCCTTATGAATCCTGCTGATCACACCACCAGCCAGCGTTATGGCTTCGCTTTAGCGATTGTTCGTACGCTGCGATCAGCCGGCTATCAGGCACTGTTCGCCGGCGGCTGTGTTCGTGATCAGCTGCTCGGCCGAATTCCCAAAGACTACGACGTCGCCACCAGTGCCGCGCCCGAACAGATCATGAACCTGCTGGGACGGCATCGCACGGTTCCGGTCGGAGCTGCGTTTGGAGTGGTCATGGTGCCCGGCAGTACTCCGGCCGAAGGCGCCGTGGAGGTCGCCACGTTTCGCAGTGATGGTCAGTACATTGACGGACGTCGCCCGACCTCGGTGCGATTCTGTTCGCCAATCGAAGATGCTCAGCGACGTGACTTCACCATTAACGGCATGTTCTTCGACCCTTTGGCAAACGAGGTTCTCGATTACGTCGGCGGACAGCAGGATCTGCAGCAGCAGGTTGTGCGAGCGATCGGGGACCCGCTGGCACGGTTCCATGAAGACAAATTGCGACTGCTGCGCGCTGTGCGGTTCACGGCCACTTTCGGATTTCGCCTTGATCCGGCCACTGAACAGGCCATCTGCAGGACCTGCCATCAGATCACTCAGGTCAGTGTTGAACGCATCGCTCAGGAAATGCGGCGAATGCTGGAACATCCCGAACGAGCACTGGCATGTCGCCTGCTGCAACAGACCGGACTGCTGCCCGCGATACTGCCCGAGCTGCAGGGACTGGACGGACCTGCTGGCAGCGACTTGACCACACGACTCAGTATCCTGCAGGCACTGCCTGTCGAATCTGCTGAAGCGGCGTGGGCCATTCTGCTGCAGCCACTGTTTCAGCCGCAGCAGGCCGACGCCAAACGCCGGTTGAGTCTGATTCAGGCACTGCTGCGACGACTGAAGATGTCGAATCAGGAAATCGAAGACATTGGCTGGCTGACGGCCCACCGCTCGGCACTGGACAACCTTGCCAGTCGCCCGCTGCACGACATCAAGCCCCTGTTGAACCACAGCTGCAGTCGATTGCTGCTGGCCATCAACGACGCTGCAGCTCACGCGGCCGGCACAGTCTCTGACGACAGCAACTGGGCACGCAGGTTCCTGTCGACACAAACACCCAATCAGCTGAACCCGGCACCGCTGATTTCCGGACACGACGTCGCCGCCGCCGGAATTCCTCCCGGACCCCAAATGCGACTGCTGCTGCAGCAGATTCGCAACGCCCAACTGGACGAAGTTATCAGCACCCAGGCCGCCGCGTTGCAGAGCTGATCTTCTTCTTGATCGGCCGCGACGAGGATGCGCCCGCAACACCAGCGGGCTCCAAGGCCGGTTGTTGCTGCTGGTGCGGTTGCTGCGGCCGGAGGATTTCGGCCTTGTCGCGCTCGCGTCCAGTCTGATCGCGACGATCGATATGTTGTCCTCGGTCGGCGCGGGCGATGCCTTGATCCGCGCGACCGACCCGGATCGGGGGATGTACGATACGGCGTTCACGATCGGGTTGTTGCGCGGCGGGGTCACGGCGACGGCGATCGTGGCGGCGGCCTGGCCGATGGGGACATGGTTCGGCGACGAACGGGTGACGACGGTGATGTTGGCGCTCGCGTTCGGGACGGTTCTGAGCAGCCTGGAGAATATCGGCATCATCGACTTCCGCCGCGATATCGCGTTCGACAAGGAATTCGTGCTGAATGTCTGGCCGCGCGTGATCAGCGTGGCGGTGACGATCGTCGCGGCGTTGTGGCTGCGGTCCTACTGGGCGCTGGTGATCGGGACCTTGAGCAACCGGCTGGTGCGGTTGCCGCTGACCTATCGCATGTCGCCGTATCGGCCGCGGTTGGCGTTGCGGTCGTGGCGGCATTTGGTCGGGTTTTCGTTCTGGTCCTGGGCGCAGTCGATGCAATTCCTGGTGCGCGACCGGGTGGACGCGTTCGTCATCGGCCGGCTGATGGGCACCAAGGCCGAGTTGCGCTTCGAATTCATCCAGGAGCGCGCCGAGTTCGCGGCGGAGAAGGCGCTGGTGGATATTTGAGGCGCCACGCGCCTCAACCGTCCCCCGCCCCTCAATTCGTTGTCCGCTCGATCACCGTCGTCGCCGGTAACGTCGTTACGAGCTGGCCATTCAGGATCGTGGCGCCGTTCATCCGCAGCAGGGTCTCGAGCGTGGCGGGCAGCGCGTCGCGCGGAATGCCCGACGTCGTTCGGATCGTGACCTGGCCGCCGACCGTCGCGTCGAGCGTGTAGCTCTCGCCGAGGATGTAGCGTTTGAACGGCAACAAGCCGTTGTTGTATGCCGCCCCACCCCAAAACATGGTCGCCGTCGCCATCAAACTTCGATGCGCATCTTTGATGGTCTTTTCGTGACAGGCGCCACAGGCTTCCATCGCGATGCGATAGTCGCCCGGGTTCACGAAACGAATGAACTCGGGACTCTCCTTGTTGAGCAGCACATACGTGCGCTCGGGCGTGCGACTCGAAGGGTAGTGCCAAGATTCCGGGTAACGCGGCAGCACGTGCGCGCGCTCGCGCGCGGCGCCCGCCTGTTCACGCGCTGCCTCGTCGAGAAGATCACGCACACGGGGGGACGCGCGAGCGGCGTCGAGGGGCGCTTCGTCGACCCGGTGACGGGGCGGCGCGGGCCGCGCGTCGCGATCCGGGCGCGTCACGCCGTCGTCGTCGCAGCGAGCGCGCTGCAGACGCCGCTGCTGCTCGCGGCGAGCGGCGTGGGGCGGCCCTCGCGGCTCGTCGGCCGGCGCCTGCAGCTACACCCCGCCACCGCGGTCGTCGGGCGGTTCGATCGCCCCGTCGCGATGTGGTCGGGCGCGACGCAGGGGTACGAGACGAAGCAGTGGCTGCGCGAGGGGATGAAGATGGAGACGGCCGCGCTGCCGCCCGAGCTGGGCGCGGTGCGCCTGCCGGGGCTCGGCGCGGAGCTGATGTCGC
>CAXBSH010000008.1:0-43166 GCA_963977705.1 uncultured Planctomycetaceae bacterium | reverse complement strand
CTTCGCTAATCCTTCACCTCCATCAGGCTGGATAAGGGACTCAAACCCTCAAGCTGCTAAACATGCTCGGCACACCATGAAAATGCCCGTTCCATCAGGAACGGGCAGAGCAGGGTAGATCGCAGCATCAATCGACTTACAGCATGCTGGTCAGCAGCAGACGTAGTTTCCGCAGTTCGCGCATGCGATCCTCACCCTGCAGAGTTCCGGGAAGCAGATCCACGGACATTGAGCGGTTGTAGTTATACTGCCGCAGCATGGCGATAATGCGACCGTAGTCCACCTCACCCAACCCAGCAGGGACCTGCAGTTCTGAGACTGATGTATCGCGCAGATGCACGTGCAGAACATGAGGAATCGCGACGTCAAAATCAACGATCCCGCCGGGTCGGCAGATGAAGTAGCTGGGATCCAGAGTAATACCGACACCTTTGGCCGCCTGACACAACTCCACCGCAGTATGGGGGTCTTCGGCCAGCGTGCCCGAGCGAGTCAGAATTGACATCCGAATGCCGGCGTGATGGCAGATAGCGTTGCGTTCACGAAGTCGATCGACTTCGGTATTGAAGGGTGTCCCCCGGGGCGAGGCTTCGATGGTGAACTGAGCCACTTTGAGCAACTGTGCAAACCGCACCAGCCCGGAAAAGGTGGTCAGATCGGTTTCGCTTTCAAGAAACACAGCCACGGCAGACAGCCGGCTGGCTTCCTTGAGCATAGCCACGTGGGTTTCCGGATCTGCCGCAACGGCCGCCATTTTCAGTTGATTGCTGGATTCACTGAAGCAGATTTCGATTTTGTCGAAACCCAGTTCCTGAACCTGCAGGCAGGCCGCCGGGAATGCCTGATCCCCGAGACTTCGCATTGAGACTGCGAGATGCACCGATTCCTCCCTGAACAACCTAAACTGAGTCCTGTTCGTCACTTGCATACAAAACAGGCCTGCCGAGGCAGACTGCCGTTGTGCTCCATTGGACTGTATGCGGACCACCCCGTTTTCGCAAGACCTTCTAAACTTCCTGGAATTCTGGGATCGGATTTGGAGGGATTTTGCATGATTGGCGGGTTGTTCTGCCGATAACGAATGTCAGGAGTGTATCAGCGGGGGCGGTCCCGACAGGGAGTCCGCCGTGAATTGTGCCTGCTGACCCGGCGAACAATGAGGGGCCGGATAGGATTCTGGGGGGACTCGAGGGAGCGGGATTCATGCATCGATCGACGTTGACGCTGCTGCTTTCAGGAGCGATTGGGTTGCTGGCGACGGGCTGCGCGTCCACAACTCCGGAAATTCGCGGCCAGGGCCCCGGCGAATGGACAGCTGGACCGGTATCGGTGCAGGGCTGCCCCAGCTGTCAGGGTACGGCCGGACATGGCGGTCACGTCGTCCACAGCCAGAATTGCCCACATTCAGGTGCCTGCCAGACCGGCAGCTGCAATCTGCCGTTCTTTCCGGTGCACCGTAACTTCTATACCTATACAACTCCGGACGGCCTGAGCTATCCTCCGCAGAACGCGCCGCCAGCCGTTTACCAGTATCCTTATTACACTCTGCGAGGCCCGACCGACTTCTTCATGAAATGAAGTCCGTTGTTCCGGAGCAGACAGGATCGACGCACAGGCCGCTCGTTTTCGAGTCGGCCTGTGTTCATTCGGGGGGAACAGCAGTGATCTTCCGCAGTCTCTGGTGTGGAACCTTTTCTGCCATCTGGCTGCTGTTGATTGTCTTCTCAGTAGCCATTCATCCATTGGCTGCCGATGAACCCCAGGCGGATGTGCGAATCATCCCCATCGAGGAAGAAAAGCCGGTTCCCGGTTCTGTTCGCATCTCCAGTGGTCAGATTCTCGGTGGCATGATCTCTTCTGCCACCACGCTTGCGCCGCTGCCCGTCAGTCGCCGCGTTGTGGACAAAATCGACCAGAAGCTTGCGTTGCGAGTGATCAGTCAGGGCTATCGCGATATCTATGTGCCTCGCCGCCGCGCTGAACAGCCAGTACCTGACATTACCGCGTGGCCCGCTCTGTCACTGCCAATCCCGCGTCAGAGAACCGCCAGAAAACCACGCCCCCTGATCCTGCCCGCTCTCAGTCCTTTTGATGGACTGGGAGTTTCGCGGGCCACTGTCCCCCGCCCCGGAGAAGATCCCGAAGAACTCTCTGCGGCTGTCACTGCCGTCAACGAAATGTATGCCGAAGTGACCAGCCTGACTCATGACTGGACCTTTGCCGTCTCTCTGGACTCACTGCCCACGCAGAATCTTGTCTCCACGCTGTCCCTCGCCGAGGGATTTCAGTCCAGTCCCGTCCGCCGGCTGGAAATTGTCCGCATGCTGCTGAAAGCTCGCCGCTTCCCGGAAGCCACGGCGATTCTGCAGAGTCTTGGCCGAGACTTCCCGGACCAGCAGGCTGTGCAGCAGCAGCAGTTGCAGGTCGTTCGTGAAGAAACGGCGCGACAGATTGCTGATGCCCTCGAACAGCGACGCGTGGCCGGTCAGCATAACCTGGCAGCCAACGGCGCTCGACTTTACCCCTCGAAAGAACTGACGCCGGAAACAATCGTGCGAGTCGAACGGATTGCGGCCGACTACGCCGAAAGTCATCGTCGCGCTGAACGAATCAGACACTCGCTCTCAGAACTGGCATCCCAACTGGAGGATGCTGCCGTCAGAACCGCAGCTCGACATGCCGTTGCCCTCTGCATCGAGCAACTCGATCCCGATTCTCTGCCTCGGTTTGCTGCCTTCGAACTGCAACTGGATGCAGCTGAGGCCGAACGCCCCAAGGCGGACGAACAACTGGCAACCGCTCTCTCCGGCTGGCTACTGGGAGCGGAAAACACCATGAGCAGCCTGAATGACGTACTGTCATTGTACGAGGCACGTGGGATGATTCTGAACTATCTTGCCAGTGAACCCGACGAAACCGAGATTCGTACCCAGCAGGCTGCGCAGATAGCCCGCACGGAAGGTGTCAGTGCCGAACGAATCGCTGCTATGGTTCGCCATCTGCCGCCACCACTACCCGTCAGAATTGATGCAGCCACTCCCGGACATGCAGCAACATTTCGAATTGAACCCACAGAGAACTGTGCCGGCGCGATCGGGCTTGTTCCGCCGGAATACCATCAGACACGTGACTGGCCACTGGTTATTGCATTCCCACAAACCGGTGGCGACCCTGCCGCATGGCTCCGCTGGTGGCAACCACAGGCGGAAATCCATGGGTTCATCGTTGTGATGCCACTGGTCGGCACAGAGACCGGCGAAACCACGTGGACTGCGTCTGCCATCGAACACCAGCAGGTGATGAATCTGCTGCGCACAGTCAGACTGGGGCTCCGCATCGATGATGAGCGAATCTATGTGGCCGGACACGGCACCGGTGGTGAAGCGGCAATGGACCTGATGGCCTCGCATGCACAGGAATTCGCGGCAGTTGCTGCCATCAGTTCAACCGGTCGTAAACATCTGCAATGGACAGCCACGAATGCCATCGAGAAACCGTGGTACATCGTCATTGGTGATGCTCATCCACTCTGGTTCGAACAGATGGGACAGCTGGCAGCAAAGTTATTCCGTCGTGGGGAAGAGATCCAGGTCTGGTTTGACGCGACATTTGTCAAATACCCGGATCACGGCGCTGAGGCCTATGCCGAAGAGGCTGATGACCTGTTTCGCTGGTTTCAGCTGTATCGCCGACAGGCGTGGCCCAAAAGAGTGCATGCACGTCTGCTGCGGTCCACTGACCTTGATTGGGGCTGGGTGGAACTTGGCGGGCTGCCCAAACAATTCGGCCAGTTGGATGCCCCTTCGGACGCCAGTCAGGATGGTTTCCGTCCCGCTACGCTGGACGCTCGCATGTCATCCGCCAATGTGTTCCGTATCGAATCAGCCCCGGCTGAAGTCACCTTGTACATCAGTCCCGAGATCCCTGAGATCGACCTTTCAAAACCCATCCGCATCGTCGAAGGCCGTAAAGATCGACGGATCGACTATCAGCCCTCAGTCATCCATCTGCTCGAGAGACTCTACCAGACCGGTGATCGGAAACGGCTCTGCTTTATGCGAATCGATCCCGCTGAGCGATGAGAATTCACCCACAAACAGGGAATCATGCCTGCGAAATCGGCAGGCCAGCGGCACAATTATTGCACCATGACCAACAGTAAGGATGTCGCCAGACGAATCTCGCGTTATTGCAGGAAATTGCGTTTGGAGTCAGTCAGGTTCAGTTTTCAGTTACAGAATCCGCACAAGCCCTGCATGCAATTTGTGCACAGTGTTCGAAATCACGGCAACAACCTTATGGTACCCGATGTTCTCCACGCAGCGAGGTTTTTCGCGTGACGCAGCCAGCACCCAATTATGACGAGCTGTTGACGGAGTCGGGGGTTCCTCGACATTCCGCACTGTCTGAATGTCTGGCTGCCCTGTCTGCTGATATTCTGGCTGAGCGACAGAAACTGGCAGAGGAGGAGCTGCTGGAGAAGGGCATTACCTTCGCAGTCTACGGCCACGATGCCGGTACAGAAAAGATCTGGCCATTTGACGTTGTACCGCGTCCAATTCCCGCTCAGGAATGGCAGCAGATCGAAACCGGCCTGAAGCAGCGTATCAGGGCGCTCAATCTGTTTCTGGATGACGTGTATAACGAGGGCCGCATTCTTCGCGATGGTGTCGTGCCGGAGGCCTTAATCCGAACAGCCAAAACCTTCCGTCCTGAATGTGTTGGGTTCCGGCCCCCTGGTGGCGTGTGGACTCATGTCACAGGCACGGATCTGGTACGTCACCATGATGGCACGCTGTATGTTCTCGAAGATAACCTGCGCTGCCCATCGGGTGTCAGTTACGTGCTGGAAAATCGGGAGATCATGAAACGAGTTCTGCCCGAGGTTTTTGAGGGATCAGTCATCGCTCCGATTGATGACTATCCAGAACGTCTGCTGGAAAAACTTCTCAGTACGGCACCACCGGATGCAGAGCATCCAACTGCTGTTGTACTGACCCCCGGTATTTACAACTCGGCTTACTTCGAACACTCGTTTCTGGCGCAGCAGATGGGGATTGAGCTGGTCACCGGCCCGGACCTGTTTGTGGATCGCAATGACACAGTCTGGATGAAGACCACTCGTGGCCCGCAGCGAGTTGACGTGATTTATCGGCGAATCGATGACGACTTCCTCGACCCTGAAGTTTTTCGTCCGGACAGCATGCTGGGGGTGCCTGGGCTGATGCGGGCCTTCCGGGCAGGCCGGGTGACCCTGGCAAATGCTCCTGGCACCGGTGTTGCCGATGACAAGGCAGTCTACCAGTACGTGCCGGACATTATTCGGTACTATCTATCTGAGGATCCGATCCTGAATAATGTTCCCACATATCTGTGTTCGGATCCGAAGCAGTGCGCGTGGGTTCTGGAGAATCTGTCCAGCCTCGTGGTGAAGCCGACCAACGAATCGGGCGGGTACGGAATTCTGATGGGGCCTGTTGCCTCGCAGGAGGAACGTGACCGTTGTGCAGAATCCATTCGGCGCGATCCGCGCAACTACATAGCACAACCCATGCTGACTCTGTCAACGGTGCCGACAGTGATCAACGGCCGCCTTGCTCCGCGTCACGTGGATCTGCGTCCGTTCATCCTGTTCGGGGAACAGACATTTGTACTGCCAGGTGGCCTGACTCGCGTTGCACTCCGGGAAGGTTCGATGATTGTGAACTCTTCCCAGGGTGGTGGCAGTAAGGACACATGGGTGCTGCTGCAGAATTGATGGAACTCATGACCTGCTGTTTTCCCTGATGTGATGGCCCAATCCCATGCTGTGCCGAGTTGCCGATTCACTGTTCTGGATGAGCCGTTATCTTGAGCGTGCTGAAAACCAGGCACGTTTCATAGACGTCACTTCCAGCATTGCTCTGGGGTATCGTGGCAGTGAGCAGGCCTTGTGGTCTTCGCTGCTGCACGCCGGCGGTGACGTGGAAGCGTTTTTGCAGCGATACGCTGCACCCACTCGCGAAAATATCATCAACTTTCTGCTGTTTGACCGTCGCAATCTGAACTCGGTCATCAGCTGCCTGACGGCTGCGCGGGAAAACGCTCGATCGGTTCGCGAAGCTCTCACCGCCCCCTTATGGGAGGCCGTCAATCGCTTTTATCTGAGAGTCCGCACCGACACCACTCAGCAACCGCAGATCCTGAAACAGCCCCATCAGTTTCTCGAACGCATCAAGCGTTCTGCCCATCAGGTGCTTGGTGTCCGGGAAGCTACCTGGTCACACGGCGATGCGTGGCACTTCTCTACACTCGGATACCAGCTGGAGCGAGCGGACAAGACTTCGCGAATCCTGGATGTGCGTTACTTCCTGTTGCTGCCGGTTATGAATACTGGCAGCGAACAGCTGGACGTGGTCCAGTGGGCCGCACTGCTGGAGTCTACGGGCGCCCTGCAGATGTATCGTCGCAAGTGGGGACCCATTCAGCCCAATCGGGTACTGGACTTCCTCGTGCTCAATCCAGCATTCCCCCGATCGCTTCGCTTCTGCATTCAGGCGACAGAGACGGCACTGCGATCCATCAGCGGCAACACCTCAACTGAACCTCAGAACGAAGCAGAAGCACTCGTGGCCGACATGTCTCGCCGCCTTGCAACACTGACTGCAGAGGAGATCGTCTCCACCGGACTGCATCCCTTCATCGATCAATTCCAGACCACGCTGAATCAGATCGGTGCCGCGATTTCAACGGCCTATTTTCAGATCCCGACGCCAGAGTAATCGGCTTACATATCAGCCACACAGCAACGGCGTTCTCACTGTCCGCCGCAACTTTCGAAAGGCAGCGGACCGGAAAATATGTCGGCTCACTGCCGCACCAGTACCTCATCCAGATTCAGCACCGCCAGACATACCGCTGTCCACGCTGCATGCTCTGCTTCACCGATACTGCCGTTGCGTGGTGCTGTGCCCGTGCTGATCAATGCCTTCGCTGCAGCAGCATCCGTTGCATAAATCTGCTGCTGCCGCTGTAACAGACGTCGCAGTACCACCAGATCAGCAGTGGACGGCACTCTGCCGGCAACTCGGCGGAATGCCAGAGTCAGACGACCATCCGTATCTGACGATTCCACCAGACATCGCTCTGCCAGCACCCGCGCGGCCTCGACCCACGTCGGATCATTCAACGTAGTCAGAGCATGCAGTGGCGTGCTGGTGGGTGTCATCCGCACACGACAGGCCTGGCGATTGGATGCATCAAACATATTCGCCGGCCCGACCGTTCGTCGCCAGAATGTATACAGACTGCGACGATACAGATCGTTTCCTGATGATGCCGGATACGTGAAATCACGCTCTTTGGTAATCGCCAGAGATTCCCAGATGCCATCCGGCTGATAGGGATACACTGGCGGACCACCAATGCGAACATCCAGCAGACCGGCCGTTGCCAGTGCCCAGTCCCGCAGAATCATTGCCGGCATACGGAATCGACTGGCTCGCGCCATCAGACGGTTTTCCGGATCCCGTAAAGACAATTCCGGAGTCACACGCGAAGACTGACGATAGGCAGCACTGGTCACAATCAACCGGTGCATCTGCTTCAGGCTCCAACCCCGTGATGGAAACTCTGTTGCCAGCCAGTCCAGCAGAGGTAAGTGCTCAGGATACTCGCTCTGCACACCCAGATCTTCCGATGTTCGAACCAGACCGGTACCAAAAAAATACTGCCACATGCGATTCACCTGCACGCGAGCGGTCAGGGGATGCTGACCGGAAACCAGCCATCGCGCAAAGCCAAGGCGATTACGCGGAGCATCAGCAGGCAGCGCCGGCAGAAAAGCTGGAGTAGAAAACTCAACCTTGTCACCTGGTGTCAGATAGTCACCTCTGTTCAGAATCCGTGTTTCACGAGGCTGTGCATCACTCATGATCATCACTCGCGGCAACTGATCAGCACGAAACTCTGCCAGTCGTCCTGCCGCCTGCTCTTTCTGCCCGATTGCAGGTACCCGATCCTTCATCGAGGGCACAACCTTCTGATCGAACAGCTTTCGCAATTCCGACTGCACTGCAGACTGCTCTTCAGCACTGCGATCTGCAGCAGGTTTCGCCAGCAGCAGTTTCAGAGCAGCCGGTAAAGCATCCCCACCAGGCAAAGCACCGGTCACCTGCACTGCTTCCTGCCACTTCTGAAACTCGTCCGCTGTCGCCGCACGAATCTGTTCATCAGCCATATTGATAGCAGCCTGCAACTCCTCCTGCCGCTTCAGAAATGCGGCTGACGGCACCTCCAGAAATGGGGCCGCAACGCGAATGCGCGAGGAAAAGTACTGTGGTGTCCCGGATTCCGGTACACGATTAAACCCATCCAGCAGACTGTAGTAATCTCGCTGTGTCAGTGGATCATACTTGTGATCGTGGCACTGCGCACAATTCAATGTTAAACCCAGCCATGTTGTGGCCGTCGTTTCCATACGATCAAACAGAATTACCCATCGCTGCTCCTCCGGAATTGCACCACCCTCGCCATTCAGCAGGTGATTACGATTGAAGCCACTGGCGATCTTCTGCTCGGTCGTCGGATCCGGCAGCAGATCACCGGCCAGTTGCCAGATTGTCAACTGATCAAACGGCAGATCCTGATTCAGAGCCGACACCAGCCAGTCGCGCCAGATCCACTGCCACGTATCTCCATCCTGCTGAAAACCGTTGCTGTCCGCATATCGTGCAGCATCAAGCCATGGCAACGCCATTCTTTCCCCATAGTGCGGGCTGGACAGCAGTCGATCCACAAGCTGCTCCCACGCCATGGGATCTGTGCTGGCCACAAAGGCGTCGACCTCCTGCGGCGTCGGAGGCAGTCCGGTCAGGTCAATGCTGAGCCTGCGAATCAGTACCGCCCGATCTGCCTCCGGAGCAGGCTGCAGGCCTTCAGACTCCAGTCGACTCAGTACAAAACTGTCAATCGGATTGCGGACCCACGCGGTATTGCGAACCGCAGGCACTGCAGGTGACTGCGGAACAGTAAATGCCCAGTGCTCACTGTACTTCGCCCCCTGCTCAATCCAGCGCTGCAATGTCTGCTTCTGCTGCTCTGTCAGAGTCCGCCCGGAATTCGGAGGTGGCATCTGCAGATCTGCATCAGTACTGTGGACTCGCTGCAGCATTACACTGCCAGCCACATCAGCCGGCACAATGGCACGACGATCCAGTGCGGCCTGCCGCTGATCCAGACGCAGTTCTCCCTGCCGCTTGTTGCCATCCTGACCATGGCAGTAAAAACAGTTCTCCGCCAGTATCGGACGGACTTCGCGATTGAAATCCACCACCCCATCATCGCCCGCACTCACCGAGCACACCACGCCCGTGCTCCAGAGCAGGCCAGTCAGTACGATTGCCTGTATGCGGTTCATTCCAATACCCCCGTCCCAGCAACCCTGATCACGTCATGTCACTCGATCGACTCAAACGCATCACTTCAACTGTATCTGCAGATCCTCACCCTCGGCCGGCATCATAAGGGCCGCGTTGTCGAACCGCGGTGGCCCCAGAACACCTCGGGCATTACGACTGAAACCATAAGGCTCCACCGGAATACCCAGCAGATTCTTCGAAAGTCGTCCGTTACCGTCCAGATCCTGAAACACGGCAATCGCCCGCGTTTCTCCTCGAAGCAGACTTAATTCCACCACAACACTCTCTGAAACAGGCTCCACCGTCAGCGTTTGCTCCGCCCGCTCTGTGCTCGGGAATTCCGCAGGACCACTGAAGATCGCCACACACACTCGCCCCACACCTGACCGTACACCACAGACTTCAAACGGCACCTGACAGGTTTTCGGGGCCGCAGACACGGCGACGATCTTCGACTGCCCAATATCAGCAGACTGCGATCGTGATTGCACTGACCCCAGCGATGCCAGACCACCCCACAGACACACCGGCGACAGCATGCCCGCCAGAATCACAAAACGCCCGCCTCTTCCCTGAGACATACCCCCCCCCGCTAGATTCCCCGTCGCCAGCGACCACTCAACAGCAATGTCGCGACAGACATAAACAGCGAACTTCCCAGCAGTACGACAACTTCCGGCTGCAGACTTTCCAGCGGTGACTGAAACCAGAAAACCTTCTGAAAACCGTCAAGAGCCCACGCATTAAAGGTCCAGCGCCCCAGTTCCTTCATCCGGTCGCTCATCACGAATCGAGGAATCATGCTGCCACCCATGGCCGACATGCTCAGAATGATGACAGTTGCGGCACCCTGCAACTGTGATCTCGTACGACAGATCGTCGCCATCAGCATCGCAAAGCTGGCTGTCGCTGCCGATGTACTGCCAGCCATAATCAAAAATCCGGCCAGATGCCTCCAGAGATGGATCTGAAATACAAATTCAGCAAACACAAACATGACCGTCAACTGCACACAACCCATCAGATAAATGCCCATCCATTTACCGGCCACGATCTGAAATAATCCCGCCTCACTGACAAGAATACGATCCAGCGTCCCTGATTCCGCTTCTTCCAGCATCGTTGCCGCATGACCCGTACAGGCGAACAACAGAAACAGCACAGCAATCCCGGCCGCATACATTGCAATTCGAGGATTCTGCTGGTCAGAAGACTGCGGATTGTCGACGGAAATCTGCGGCACAGCCCCCTGCGAAATCAGTTCGTCAGCCGCCACAATCTCAGTCAGCTCTTCCGGCATTTCTGTCCCAGCCTCAACCCCCTGCGGAATATCGTCCCCACGCGGGGCCAGCACGTCCTTCGGACGATCAGAAGCACCGTCTGATACCACCTGATCAAGAGGTGCTGCGTTGCCAGAGCCGGCAAAGACCTTTTCCGGAGTCGTCGGGTTACTGAAAAACTGCCCCCCCCCCCGCTCTGACTCGTCAACCGCCGGCAATTGTCTCCCGGTTTCCGCAGCGGCAGCCTCAGCCTTCGCTGCCTTCGCCCTCTGTTCAGCCGCTGCACGCTGTGCCGCTGCACGCTCCGCTGCGACCTTCGCGGCAGTACGAGCCGAATCCTGCAATTTCTCGACGACCACCTGAACTCGCTGCACCGCGTAATACTCTTCCAATATTGCCTTCACCATCGCTGTTGCCATGGCGTTCTGACCGTCAGTGATCAAACGCAGTTGGAATCGCGACTCATCCAGTCGGGAAAAATCGGGCGGCAACTGCAGCAACAGGTCGTAGTGACTCGAGTTCTGCGCGTCAAGAATGACACGCTGCTGCTGCTCTGGCGTCGTCGCTAGTCTGAGATCAGTACAGATCAACGAAGTTTTCTGCAGCAATTGCTCACGCAGCGCTCGCGAATCTTCATTGTCTTCCGGCAACAGCAAACCCAACCGCACGGGCTTTTCTGTACCAGCCGCAATCCCCTGACTGAAGATCATCGCAAAGATACTGAAAAACAGCACTGGCATGACGAATACCAGCAACAGTTCAAGGGGATTATTTCGCAAACGCAGAAAGGCGATGCGGAGGAAGGTCAGGATCATTCCCGCAGACTCCTTCCTGTCAGAGCGAGGAAGACATCCTGCAGTCCAAAGCTGCGCACATTAATGCTCTGTGGCGCCTCTGGAAGATTCTGCAGCACCTCAAGTACACCCGGCAACTGCTGCATACTGGACAGACGACAGACAGCCGTCAGTCGTTGTTCATCAAACTCAAATTCCCGCAGCGCGACAGCACAGGGCTGCTGAAACGATAACTCAACACGATGTGGCAGCCCCAGACTGGCTGCCACCAGCTGCGGAAGTTGTCCGTCGGCCACAATCTGCCCATGATCCATCACAACAATTCGATCACAGCGAGTTTCCACTTCTTCAAGTTGATGCGTGGTCAGCAGCACGGCCGTACCAGTCGCCGTCAGTTCCTGCATCATGGCGTAAATCCGCTCACGACTCTGTGGATCCACTCCGACAGTGGGTTCGTCCAGCAGCAGTACAGCCGGTCGATGAAGCACGCTGCAGGCAATATTCAGACGCCGCTGCATGCCACCCGATAATGTTCTCGCAAGACTACGACGACGGTCACTCAATGCAGACCAATCCAGCACTTCGTCAATGCGCTGCTGCAGCACCGCACCACGCACACCCTCGAGGCGACCGAAGACCTCCAGATTCTGCTGCACCGTCAGATCCGGATAGACGGCCAGATTCTGCGGGACCAGCCCGGGGCGACCTGCCCGCGAACCCTGAAAACTGTCCGGTATCCGCAGGGTAATCGAACCTTCGTCCGGCTTCAGCAGTCCGCAGATGCACCGAATCATTGTCGTTTTCCCGGCACCGTTGGGACCGAAAAAACCAAGCAACTCGCCGGGATACAATTGCAGCGAAATCCCCTGCAGCGCAGCCCTGCCACGATACGATTTTCGCACCGACTGCAAAGTCAGAATGGGCTGGTTTTCCACAGTCATTAGGAAGACGTCTCGTAACTTCGCTGTCGCCACTGCACTGAACGACCACGCTTCAGATTAATCCACGCAATCCACTGAATCGACAGAAACAACAGGACACTGACAGGATGCAGCACCGCACCCGACCATGCCCGGTCGTACCGCAAACAGCAGATCAACCGAGGAAGGTAACCGGAAACGAGCGTGATTGCCACCAGCGGCCCCTGTCCCTGCAGCCCGACTTCGCAGATCCAGACACCGACAAAGATGACCGGTGCGACAAATGCAGCCAGCATGATCACCGTTATCATCGGCAGGGCAGGCCAGCGAGCAAATCCCTCGGTCGCATTTTTCAGTAACCCCAGCCACGTCTCACTCATTGACTGATACATCCGACATGCCGCAATCTCCGACGCGTCAAAGATGTCGGTTTTCAGACCAGCCCGCCGATACAACCTCGGCAACATCACCCCATCATGTCGCGACTGCCGAATTCCACTGTGCCCCCCGGTCAGTTGGTATCCCGCCCGAGTCGTCGCGAAGAACTGACCACAACCGGCAGAAGCCCCCGGCATCCGACTCCATCGCATCAGCGGAAAGGGCAGAAAACACAGCAATATCACGTGAATCAGCGGAATCAGCAAAGCCTCACCCAACGACCCGGTCAGCTGCCGTGGAAAACCACTCAGCAGCGGGACAGAAAGACGCTGCCTGAGCCGCACTGTCCGCAACAAAGCGTCAACAGTCAGCTCAACATCCGCATCGAGAAACACCAGTTCTTCGGCCCGCGCCACTTGTGCCAACTGCCAGCACGCATGCTGTTTACCATTCCAGCCGGCCGGCATTTGCACACCACGCAACAGCCTCACCCGCCGATCAGCTGCCGCAAACTGCTCCACAATTTCACCCGTACCATCGGTACTTTCATCATCCAGTACACACACCTCCAGAGCGATACCACGGCTGCCCAGCACTGACTTCAGGACAGCAGCAATCCGAGTCGCCTCATTGCGGGCAGGGATCAGTACCGAAACTTCCGGGGCTGCCGGCTGACTATCCGGCACTTCAGCAGTCATGGCAGCAGATGGAGCCCGCCGAAACATCAGCAGACTCACCAGAAATTGCACAGCCGCGAAGACCGCTGCCCCGCAGCTGCACCAGACCAGCAATCCCAACCAGTCAGTCATCCGACCGCTCCTCATGCCGGTCGGCAAACTTCTGTCCCCGTCGCCAGAAACTCAGTCGGCGCCACAGCCCATACCAGCCCCCGATTCCCCCCTGACCATCCAGCAGAAGCCTGAATGACCGAGGGTCACGGGCGATGGCCAGGTCTCGCAAATGAGTCTGAACCTCCAGCAACGCCGCCTCCAGCTGTAGAGTTCTCGATTCACGGTCGGCTGACAACTGCGAACAATTCACCGGCGGACCACAGGCCACCAGCAGCTCCGGTCGCCGCTCATTCCAGAATGGATACTCCAGTGCCACTGGCAGTACCGTACCAGCAAAGTCCGGATCCACGAGGTGAGCTAACCCCGGCTGGAATGGCAACGCCTGTCGCACATCATGAAATCGTCCGGTCGGAGTCATCCACAGGGCAGTTCGCGAATCCTGCAGTACGGTGCGTGCCGTGCGCAGGAACTCGCGAGCACCAGCCGTGGAATCTCGCGATACACCAAAAAAACCCAGCCGCTCCAGAATCGGATATCGCTTCAATGCGTCTGCATCCATCGGAGCAGCAAACTGACGCTCCGACATCAACAGATCAGTCAACAGCACGGCAGACATCGGGTCCCACCAGCTGGGATGGTTGACGTAAATCAGCACCGGGCCTTCGCCCAGCGACACCAGATGCTCAACACCCGTGACTCGCGCTGCATTGAAATTCGAACCGATAAACCTCCGAACATACCGTCGGAAACCCCGGTTCAGCACACGAGACAGGAACCCGCTGCCCGGGCCACTCACGCTGCACTCCGCGATGCATCATGGCGAGTCCCGGTATGACCATCATTCAAGTCTGCGTCAACCGAGTCTGCAGCAATCCAGCCGGACATCATGACCATCGGCATACCCGGTCCCGGATGCGCAGAACCACCAGCCAGGTACAGACCCGGAACTTCTCGGACCCGATTCCCCGGTTTGAATGCCCCCATGAATCGACCGTGGCTGGCCAATCCGTAGATTGCACCATTCAGCACGTGATAACGCTGATTGATACTCGCCGGCGTCAGATAATGCTCTACCTCAATCCGCTCTTCCAGATCTTCCATACCTGCAGTGCGTTTCAGCTTTTCGACAATCACATTGCGATATGCCGGCAGCATTTTCGTCCAGTCATGATGCGGACGCAGATACGGTGTATGCACAAGTACGTACAATGCCTCACCGTCACCCGGAGCAACGCGGTCACCGGACAGTGAAGGAGCACACACATAACAGGTCGGATCCGCAGCTGGCTCTCCCTCAGTATAGATCTGCTGAAATTCCACATGCGGATCCTGACTGAACACAAAATTATGATGCAGCAGGTGCTCATAACGTCGCTTCAGCCCCAGATACAGCACCACACCCGAACAGGCTGCTTCAAACGTTCGCTTTGAAAGCAGTTTCCTTGCGGTCTCGCGAGGCAACAGCTCTTCACATGTCCGCACACAGTCGGAATTCGAAACGACAACCTGAGATTTCAGAACCGTCCCGTCCTGAAGCGTCACACCCACCGCTCGGCCCTGTTCCGTATCCACAGAACGCACCTGCTGCCCGGTGATGAATCGGACACCCAGCTCCTGCCCAAGGCGAGTCAGCGCTTCGGGAACGGCCCGCGTCCCGCCCATCGGATACCAGATCCCCTCGTTGGTCTGCATATGCGCAATTCCGCAGAGCACTGCCGGTGACTCTTCCGGAGAGGATCCCACATACTGCGTGAAGTGATCAATCATCTGTGCAATCCGCGAGTCCGGGATGTGCGAACGCACCAATCCGGCCACTGTACGACCAAATCGCAGACTGAGCAGATCCTTCATAACGCCCAGCGACATGGACTGTCGCAGATTCATCGTATCTGCAATCCCACCCACGCTCTTCCAGAAAAAGAATCGCTGCGATACATCGTCCAGTTGACGAGAAATCGCCATGAATTTTTCATAGCCGCGACCGGTCTGTTCCCCCCCGGTGAATTCTTTCAGCTGCTGCTGCATCTGAGGCAGCGATTCAACAAGATCAAACTTTGAGCCATCTTCGAAGAAACAACGCCACTGCGGATCCAGACGGATCATGTTCAGATAATCTTCCAGCTTCCGACCAGCTTCTTCGAAGACACGCCGCAGTACTGATGGCAGTGTCAGAATCGTGGGCCCCATATCAAATCGATAGCCACGATCAGCCAGCAGCGCAGCCTTTCCACCCAGCCACGGGTTCTTCTCAACGACAGTCACCGCATAGCCACGTGCCGCCAGAGTACAGGCGGCTGTCATCCCCGCCAGACCACTACCGATCACCACTGCATCCGTTCGCTCTGCCATCTCTGCACTCCCTCAAGTCAACACTGCTTTTCACGCCATTTCCACTGCTGCCACGCCGCCCGAATCAGCCCCGGAAGATGCCACAGTCGCTGGCCCAGCCAGCTTGCATGTTCCACACGAATCAGTTTCTCCAGTAACTCCGCATCACACGGACCAGGATCCTCAAGATGAGGACGAAAGAAAGGTCGCGTGCGTATGATCTGCTTGATCTGCACCAACTGCAGTAAGCCCTCGGCACCGCGAGTTGCCCCGAAGCCACTGGCGTGACGTCCCTCAAAGGAAACTCGCGGATCAGCAGTCGCGGCAATCATATCATTCAGGACCACAGTCCCGGCATCCACCCTGCCGGCAATTCTCAGAGCATTCCGCGGACTGCCAAACACAGTCGCAGCCAGCGCATAAGGACACTCGGCAGACTGCCGCAACGCATCTTCATCATCCCGCACTCGCAGTAATGACAGCACCGGAAAAAACAGATCCTCCCGCGCTACCGCCATCTCCGGTCGCACAAAATCCAGCAGAATCGGAGTCTCTACGATCGGTTTTTCATTGACTTCCGGCAGTCTCCCTGATCTCAGCACAGCCCCCTGCTGCAGCGCCTCTGTGACCACTCGCCGCACTCGCACAAGAACATCAGCGGGCCACTGTGCAGTGACTTTGACGCCCCCTCGATGTTGCGCCACATCCATACGATTCCTGAGGCACTTCAGCAGCGAATCGGCCTGCTCAGCACGCACAAACACTCGCCGCGGTGCAAGGCACGTACGACTTCCGTTCAATCGCAAACCGAACCACAGACAGTCAGCCACCAGTTCAGGATCTGCATCAGCCAGTACAAAAACAGCATCACAACCCGACAGTTCCATGACACAGGGTGTGGGTACACCAGCCAGTCGCTCTGCCACCAGTCGGCCAGTGCTCGCTGATCCGGTCAGCAACACCTTATCCACACCACAGCGAATCGCATCGAGCCCGGACGATACGGTATCTTCCAGCACCTGAACCAGCCCCACAGGCAGTCCCGCTTCCAGTGCCAGCGTCAGCAACTGCCGCATCGGTCCCGCACACCCGGGCGCCGGCTTTAGCAGCACTCCATTGCCAGCAGCCAATGCCTGCAGCAACTGTACACCCGGCAGAAACAACGGGTAGTTGGCCGGACCAATGACCAGCACTACCCCTAATGGCTCCGGTCTGCTGATAATTCGAGTGCCCCACAGCCAGAGCGGTCGACCGGCCCGCCGAACACGGCGTTCACGCAGCACCCGCACTGCACACCGTTCCAGATACCGAATGGCATCCAGCAGAGGAAGCACTTCCGCAGACAGCGTTTCAGCTGTTGCAGCACGACCTGCGCCCGCTGCCAGCACCGCCGCATTCTCCGCCATCAGCAACCGCATTCGTCGCAGCACACGCAGCCGCTGACGCAGAGGCACCGCAGCCCACTCACGCTGCACGCGGCGAGTCTCAGCTAACGCCTCGGAAACATTCCCCGACGACACCACGCCAGCCAACGGCTCGGTCTGCACTCCTCCGCTGCTCGCTGATGCCACAGTCAGCATGGTCAGGCCACCTGCTTCGATGATAATGGCAGCAGATCCACGCCGGAAACGGGCGCATCCGGCTCCGGAAATGACAACCCCAGCTCGGCACACAGCATCCGACAGGAAATCCTTGCTGACTCGTAAATCACCGGCAGACCGCTGCCAGGATGAGTTCCCCCGCCAGCCAGATACACCTGCTCAAGATCCTCAAACCGATTATGCGGACGACGCGTCAGCATCTGACCAAGATTGTGCGCCAGATTGAATGTCGCCCCGCGATAAATCCGGAAACCATGCTGCCAGTCGTCAGGCGTCAGCACGCGTTCAAACACAATTCTGCGCTCCAGATCCTGCAACCCAACACGCTGCAGCTGCTGCAGCACACGACGCCGAAAATCTGCCGAATCACGCTGCCAGTTTACTTGCGGAGACTGATGCGGGACCGGCACCAGCACATACAGAGTACTGTGCCCCGCAGGTGCCAGAGTGCTGTCAGTAATACAGGCATTCTGAACGTAGAACGACGGATCCGATGGCAACACCTGCTCTGTGTCAATCTCTCGAAGATTCCGCTCGTAGTCTTTCGAAATATAAATCGTGTGGTGAGGCAGTTCCGGAAAACTGCCCTCCATACCAAGGTACATCATCCATGTTGAACAGGAATATCGACTGCGAGCCAGCCGCTGATCCGACCAGCGACGACGCAGTGCATTCGGTACCAGATGCCCCATGGCTGCGGCAAAGTCGGCGTTAATCACAAGAGCATCAAATCGCTGGCTGCGCCCTGCAGACGTTTCCAGCCCAACGACTTTCCGACCTTCAAACTCCAGCTTCGTCACTTCTTCACTCAATCGCACCTCGGCACCCAGCCGCGCCGCCAGCTGGGCCATCTTCTCGCTGACCGCCGCACAGCCACCCGTCGGATGCCACACACCATACTCATACTCCAGAAACGCCAGAATCGTGAACAGACTGGGGCACTGAAATGGCGACATGCCCAGATACTTGGACTGAAAGGAAAAGGCTGTGATCAGACGCGGATCCGAAAAATGTGACAGCAGGTCGCCGGCCACAGATCGCCACGGCCGAACCATCGGCAAGGCCTTCAGAACAGCAGGCCGAACAAGGTCCAGCAGCGAATTAAAAGGGGATTCCAGAATCGGACGGAATAACTCAAGCTTCCTCCGATTCTCATTCAGAAATCCCTCAAACGCCTCTGCATCACCCGCATTGATCGCCGCAATCTGCTGCTTCATCCGCGGAATGTCGGGAGTCGCATCAATACGACCACCCGCGCCAAATTCCAGACGATACTGAGGATCCAGACGAGTCATCGGACACTCGGTCCGCAGATCACATCCAACCGCACGAAAAATCTCGTCCAGCACTCGCGGATACAGAAAAAACGTCGGACCATGATCAAAACGGAACCCGGATTGCTCAAGGGCCGAACAACGGCCACCCGGACGTGGCAGACGATCAATCACCGTCACTTCAGCACCGGCTTTTGCCAGCAACATCGCTGAAGCCAGCCCACCAGGTCCGGCCCCAATCACGCAAACTCTGTTGCCCCGCTTCGCCATCCCTGCCGCGCCTCTTGCTTGTCTCCAACCACTCCCTGACTGGCTCGGCCCGCGTCGCTTACGAGCAAGCCTTCTAACGCCCGAATTATGCCGACTCAGGATAGGCCACACAATGCCGAAAGCACCCAGACAACCCAATGGAGGAATCGTGAGAACAACCCACAAGCAGACCACAACTGTTACTGCAGAATGGGGACTCACGGCAACGGTCAGTGACTGCGACGAACCGCAGGCCACTCAGGGATTGCAAAAAAACAACCAGCACATCCTGAATATGCTCAACATTCGACGGACGCCCCTGTCTCAACGCCCCCCGCTTCAAAATCACTCCTTCGGGGTCACCACTGGACCGCCCATAACAGACTCCAGAATCCGAAAGACGTCATTGCGAGTCAACTTTGCCCCAGCTCCGTGCTGCTGCAACGCTGCCAGCGAACCCTCGGCCAACCGACTGATGAAACGACAGAATGCCAGCACATCAGCTGAGACCCCCAGAACGGCCAGCGTCTGAATATACTCTCGCGCCGCATGACCGCTGGTTTCTGCCAGTGAAATCACCGTCTCCCGCGACACACCTGCCGGGATAAAACAACGCCCCAGACGCACGTCACCCTCAGAGTCCTTCAGGATATTCACCAGCTGCAGAAATTCCCCAAAACCCACCGCCAGTTCACGCAGACGGCCCAGCTGGTCTGACGAAACCGACCCCTGCAGCAGAAACAGCTCCGTCAGCATTTCTCCGACAATACCGGCCACGAAATAGCAGTACAGTTTCAGTTCAGCCACTGTTTCCACACGAATCTCGGCACCTCGTGCTGCACCGGAACCCAGAAAATCCAGCATGCCCACAATGGTGCGGTCCAGTGACGATCGAATGCAGGCCGACGCGGCAGATGGTAGCTGATGGAACAAACGCAGCAGTCGGGATGCAGCCACCATCAGCTGCTCGGTCGCACTGCCGGCCGGCCAGAGCCCCCCAAAACCCTCGGCCATCGCCGCCTGCAGAGTCGATGACTGCTGACAATCCGGCGCCAGACAGTCACGCAGCCGCTGTAACAGCAGATGCCGACGTGCCGCATCCACACAGGCGGCATCTTCAATGCTGTCAGCCACTCGAAACAACAGATAGGCGATCCCGACCTGATACTGCAGTTCAGGTCCCAGCAGTGGAATCGCCAGCGCAAAAGTGCGACTGGTTCCCTGCAGCGAACTGCTGAGAAACTGCAGATCATCCTCGCCGGTCTTCACGGTGCTCGCCCTCTGAGGCCCTCGATGACTTCGCGAATTCGCATCCCACGTCCCGAATCCTAAACCAGATCCCCCGTGACTGACAAGCACCGCAAGCCCGACAGACACAGACGGCAAATCTCCCAGCCCACTGGTCTTCCGGCACAAATGCCTTAAGATACAGCAGCGACATTCTGAATCGGGGAGCATTCGTCACTTGTCCACACCCCAGCACAACGAGCTCAGCGCGGCCGAAAGCATCGGCGAAATGATCATCATGGGAACCGGCACCAGTATCGGTGTCCCGGTTGTCGGTTGTCGCTGCAATGTCTGTTTGTCTGATAACCCCCGGAATCGCCGCATGCGGACGGGTGTGCTGGTCCGTGCCCCCGAGGGAGAATTTGTCATCGACGCAGGCCCCGAGCTGCGGCTGCAACTGGTCCGGGAACGAGCCACGCTGATTCGCGCGGCAGTGATGACACATGCTCACGCCGATCACATCATGGGGATCGATGATCTGCGTATCTTCGGCTTCCGACTGCACGCTTCAGTCCCCATTCACTGCGAAGACATCGTCGAAAAGCAAATCCGCGAAACCTTTGCCTACGCCTTTACCGACCCGGCAACACACTCGCATCAGTACGCAGCCCCAAAACTCTCGTTCAGCCGCATCGCACCCGAACAGCCATTTCAATTGCTGGGGTTGCAGGTGCTGCCCCTCCGCCTGCGACATGGCACACTGGATATCCTTGGCTTCCGCATCGGCAATACAGCTTTCTGCACCGATGTCTCTACAATTCCCGCACAAAGCCGGGAGCTGCTGAAAGGACTGGATACCCTTGTGCTGTCGGTCCTGCGCAGAGAACCGCATCCCACGCATCTGCATCTGGACGCGGCCCTGAAAATCATTCGACAGTTACAGCCACGTCAGACATTTCTGACGCATATGTCGCATGAACTGGACTACGACGAACTGTGTAGTTCTCTGCCACCCGAAATCCGCCCCGCGTGGGATGGCCTGCGAATTCCACTGACCACAGGGATCCGATCGGAACACAAGAGCACTGCGTGTCAGGGGCAGCAATAAGTCAGGTCGCAATCAGTTTCAGCAGATTGACCATCTCTATGGCGGCCAGCGTAGCCTCTGTGCCCTTATTGCCAACTTTTCCACCCGCCCGATCCAGTGCCTGCTCCATCGACTGGCAGGTGATCACACCAAACGTGACCGGAACACCGGTTTTCCGCATCGCCCCCATGATGCCCGCCGCCACCTGACTGTTGACGTGTTCATGGTGAGACGTGGCACCCTGAATCACAGCCCCCAGACAGATGACCGCATCGAATCGCCCGGATTCCGCCAGCCGTTCAGCAGCCAGCGGAATCTCAAATGAGCCGGGAACCCACGCCACCGTAATCTGCTCCGCCGAACCACCATGTCTTACCACCGTATCGATGGCACCTTCCAGCAGGCGGCGAGTCACGAGATCGTTGAAACGCGAAACCACAATGGCAAATCGGATACCCGCTGCGACCAGTCCGGCAGAAAGTTCAGAAGGCATAGCAGTTCCCAGCAGCCAGTGTTCAGTTGAGATTCATCGACAGCAGAAATTCTTCATTCGTCTTAGTCCGCTTCAGACGATTGACCAGCAGTTCCATAGCTTCCACGGGATTCATGTCGTTCAGCACCCGCCTGAGCACCCACATCAGTTTCAATTCATCTTCGTTAAGCAGCAGTTCTTCGCGTCGAGTTCCCGAGCGATTGATGTCAATCGCGGGCCATACCCGCCGCTCCACAAGTCTGCGATCCAGATGCAGCTCCGTGTTGCCCGTCCCTTTGAATTCCTCGAAAATCACCTCATCCATTCGACTGCCGGTATCGATCAGAGCGGTCGCGATGATTGTCAGGCTGCCACCCTCTTCAACACAACGAGCCGCCCCGAAGAATCGCTTGGGGTGCTGCAGAGCATTCGCATCCACCCCACCGGACAACGTCTTACCGGAATTCGGGATTTCTGTGTTCCACGCTCGCGCCAGCCGAGTGATGCTGTCGAGGAAAATAATGACATCATGCCCGTACTCCACCATCCGCTTGGCTTTTTCAATGACCATTTCGGCCACTTGAACATGCCGTGAGGACGGTTCGTCAAAGGTGCTGCTGACAACCTCGCAGTTGCGTCCCTTCAATCGACGCTCCATGTCCGTCACTTCCTCAGGCCGCTCGTCAATCAGCAGCATGATCACGTAGGCATCAGGATGGTTCTGCAGCGTTGCTCGAGCCATCTGCTGCAACAGGACCGTCTTGCCGGCCCGCGGAGGCGAAACAATCAGCCCCCGCTGCCCAAGCCCGATCGGAGCAATCAGGTCGACAATTCGAGTACTGAGATGCTCTGCATTATCCGCCAGACGCAGTCGTTGTTCAGGGTGCAGCGGAGTCAGGTCATCGAAGAAGACCTTGTTCGTCAGCAGATTCGGGTCCTCGCCATTGATCGCTTCCACTCGCAGCAGAGCAAAATACCGTTCATTTTCCTTCGGTGGCCGAATCTGACCTGCGACCGTGGCGCCCGTACGCAGACCAAAACGCCGAATCTGACTGGGACTGACATAGATGTCGTCAGGGCAGGGCAGGTAGTGGTAGTCGGGGCTGCGGAGGAACCCAAATCCGTCCGGCAGGATTTCCAGAGTTCCCTCGCCAAACATCAGACCATTCAGACGAGTACGCTCTTTCAGGATCCTGAAGATCAGGTCCTGTTTCTTAAGCCCGTGATATTCCGTCAGCTGATCCTGTTCGGCAATTGCGATCAGATCCTTCATCGACATCCGCTGCAGTTCAGCGATGTTGATCTGATCCTCAGCCGGCGGAGCAAAGGTGTCGGAGACAGATTTTTCAGCGTCTTCTGCAGACTGCCTGTCTTCCGGGCGAGCACGTTGCAGGCGACTGACGGGACCACGAGGATCTTCGGGACGAGGAGGACGAGTAGACATGGCCGCAACGGGCCTCCAGGACAGGATGTATTCGGAAGGTGCCGGACTTTTTGACAGGACCTTGTGATGCAGTTTCCGGCGAAGCTGCATGCGGAGGCAGGTATCAGCAGAGTGGTTCAGACAGAACGTCAGCGATCAATCAGACATTAGTACCAGTTGGAACCCTGATGAAACCGCTGCGACATATCTGCTGCAGATGCATCTGCAGCTCTGCCGCCGCCGTTTCCAGTGAACCAGAATTATCAACAACAAAATCACAGGCAGCGCGTTTCCGTGCCAGATCCCACTGTGATGCTTCCCGAAGACTGTGCTGCTGCACAGTCCATCCCCGAGTAGCCATTACACGCTGCTGCCGCTGCTGCAGTGGCGTCTCGATCCAGATCAACGCATCACAATGATCCGCCCAGCCAGCCTCCAGCAGCAAAGCGGCATCCAGAATCACGACGTCCACGTCCTGCGGAATCGCCTGAAGTTGCAGCAGAATCTGGGAACGAATCCCCGGTCGCACGATCTGGTTCAGCCACTGCAACCCCTGCCGACCAGACGGTGAATCCTGAAAGACCAGTGATCCCAGCCGAGCCCGACTGATGACGCCGTCTTCCAGAATATCCATTCCAAACTGCTGAACCAGTGCCGCAACAATCTCGGCTTTGCCAAGTTGCTGATGACCAATCTGATCCGCATCAATGACAAACAGCCTGCACCCAGCACCCGAATGTGATACCGCCTGCGCTAAAGCACGCACCACCGCCGACTTGCCGGATCCCACGCCCCCCACAATACCAACAACCGGCACACGAGCGACAGCAGCAGTGCCGACAGAGACAGCACTGGCAGGCAGTTGATCAGCCACGGCTTGAAGGCTGGCAGGTTCCACTGATGGCAGACAATTCCATCCGCAGTTCTTCGGGAAAACAGGCTTGACCGGATGCCAAAGACATCCGCCCCCGGAATTGTCATTCTGGTCACACGGAATGTCAAACCAATGCCGCGCAACTATGGCTTTTTCCGGGGGATTTCGCTGACTCAAACGCGAAGTCAGCCAGAAACCCAGTACAGCAAGCCCCAGGCACACACAAGAAACACCATCGTCTTGCCATACATCACCAACGCAGAACGAATGATCTTCTCGGGCAATTCAAATCGCGTTGCTGTGTACACAAGGCACACGATGGCAGTCAGGGGTGCGGCCTGAGTCAGCAAACTTAAATCCATGCCAGTGATACCTTTGTGTCAAAAACCAGAGCACCTGGAAGCACTCAGACAGCCGACTTTCCGGGAACCGGGGCGGGCCCACCGGCACCAGCACCACCAGCCCCATCGCCCTCGGCCTCAGACGGTTTCTCGTCTCCATAACCATACGCCGGGCCCAGAGCAGCGTCCCAGATCACCATCAAATTCAAAAGTCCCGCAATCCAGGTCAGAACCGCTGCCACATCATACCGCCGACTTAAACTTCCATGCAGACGGTCCAGCTCGACCGTATCCATTGGAGCCATGTACCAGTTCCAGAAACTTCGCTGGATCGTACCCTCGATTCGCGCCGACTGAAAATCTCCCTTGTCATCCACCAGCCGACATTCAATCCCACGCCGTGGAGATCCGAATACCCTGCGTCCCAGCCTGATCTCTCCACCCAGTTGGTAGCTGACTGCACCAGCGGCACCATCCAGCGTAATCGTTCCTTCCACAGTCCGACTGCCCTCGGGACGCGAAGGCACGATCTGCAGGCTTCCCGTCACAGGCGTTCGGAGGTCACCCTGGCGTGTCGTTTCGATCAGGGCACCCACAAAATCACTGCGGATTTCAGTATCCAGAAAACCTACGGAATCGTCATCAGCGTTGAATCGCCCTTCCTGCAGTAATGCTGGCAACGCCGGCATGCCAACCAGCACCTGAGCCCAATAGCCGAAGGACGATTTGGAAACCGGAGCAACTTCGGAAAACTGAGGCGAATCCGGGCCTGCTCGCAGAACAAGACGACTGTAAGTCGTCTGCCCCTCACCCAAAACCTGCCCCCAACCAAACAGCAGCAGAATCCCGACCGAAAAGATCGCAGCTTTGAAGCGACGCCCCTGATACCAGTGCCCCAGCCCCGGTAAAAGAAACGCCAGCAACGCCGCTACAATCGGTTGCCGCAGGAAAACACGTGGATCTGCCATGGAAAATCACTGCCCGTCAAAACCGCTGCCGAACACCTGCCGATGCCAAACTGCAGGGCCTGTGCCTGCCCCGCGCTCTCCAATTCTACCAGCACGCCGGAAATTTGTCAGGACACATTCCCGCAGTAACGTCGGAACTGCGATCTATCAGGAATCAGCAGCCCGGATCTGACATCCTCAAGCCGCCACACACACCCATCTTTCAGGATTGAGAATCAAACAGAATCCAGCGATTTCGTGAATTAATGCAGAATTTACCCTGTCGTTGAAATTCCCGTCGCAGCTATGATTCGCACGTCTTCGAACAGACCCGTCCTGCAAACGGTTCAGGCCTGCCGCCAACTTCTACTCCATTCTCGACGTCCTCCGGCGGTCCGGCGACCTGTTCGTCTGTGTTCCTCCGTGTCTTTCTCGGGAGTGGTCTGTATGAAACGTCGCGCTTTTACCCTGATCGAATTACTGGTGGTGATCGCCATCATCGCCATCCTTGTGGCCCTGCTGCTGCCAGCCGTCCAGCAGGCCCGCGAAGCTGCCCGTCGCACCCAGTGCAAAAACAATCTGAAGCAGATCGGCCTGGCCCTGCACAACTACGAAGGCACCCATACACGGCTGCCCCCGGGATTTATCGGAGTGAATAACGCTTCTACTCACACTCAGATTCTGCCGTACTTCGAAGCTGGCAACGTGTACAACCTGTTCGACTTTAACGTCGATATCAACTCAGCCGTCCAGAATCAGGGTGCTCGAGAACAGAAACTGCCCGTCCTTTCCTGCCCCACACAACCGGGCAGCCCGGCTTTCGTACTGGCTGGAACCCAATGCCCAAACGGCTGTGGTACGACCAACTACGTACAAAGCCTTGGGGACAACGCCAACTATGCAGCAGATCGTGGCCCCTTCGGTCGCAACCGTGGTGCTCGCTTCCGCGACTTTGTTGACGGCATGTCAAACACGGGTATGTTCGCTGAAATCATCCTTGGCCCCAGCAACGGTTCCCCAACCACCGGCGTCATTGCGGCCGGCACTCAACAGGACCTCGCTGCAGCCACAAATCTTCCGTTTGCCACGTGGGATGCCAGTGTCACAGGTGACACGATTCCAGTGGCTGCCTGCGACAATCGCGCAACCAGTGCTTACCTGTATCGCGGCAAACAGTACTACCGCGGTATCGTCGTCTCAACTTTCTACTCCCACACACTCACTCCCAACTCCAGATTCCGTGACTGTATCCGGGGTACCGGCGTTGACCGCGGACATCTTGCAGCACGCAGTTTCCACACCGGCGGAGCACAGATCTGTCTCGGTGATGGCTCTGTGCGTTTTGTCAGCGAAAACATCGATATCGGTGTCTGGCGGGCTGTGGGCAGCATGAACGGTGGGGAAGTCGTCGGAGAATGGTGATCGGTCCGAACATCCCCCGAAAAGTTCAGCTCTGACACGTTACACTCACAGGACACAGCATGAGAACGAACATGATTCTGGTAACCCTCTGCATCGCAGTCATGGGATGCGGGGGTTCGTACGAGCCGCAGGCTGAAGTTTTTCAGACCACAACGGCATCCGGAGTCCTCACATGGAAGGGCAAACCACTCCCGGGTTTCATCGTCTCGGTACATCCGGCTGATGGAAAACGCACAGCCAGTGGAACAACCGATGCCGAAGGGCGATTCACTCTCGGCACCAATGCTGTTGGCGATGGCGCGGTGGCCGGAACGCACAAAGTCAGCGTAGTCTGGCAACCCCCGGAAGATGACGGAATGGGCGCGGTAATCGACGATCCATCGAAACTTCCCAAACCACCAGTAACTCTGCCGGCAAAGTACGCCAGTCCGGAAACTTCCGGACTGACCCTCGAGATTCCGGAATCAGGCAGTTCCGAACTGAAGCTGGATCTGAACTGACTTTTTTCCCGGTAGACTGGTCTCGGCCAGCCAAATACATCATCTTCCGCGGTGGCTCAAACCACCGCGGATTTTTTTGTCATGAAAGATCGCCCGTGACCTCACGAGTTCCACTGAATGTCCTGCGAACCTTCGCGACCGACTGTTTTCAAGCCACTGGACTCAACAGCAAGGACTCCAGCACCGCAGCCGAAACGCTGACGGGAACTGATCTGCTTGGTGTCTTTACACACGGTACCAAACTGCTGGCTGGTTACCTCCGCAAACTGCAGGGTGGCGGTTATCGCACGGCGGCCATCCCGCGTATCGAACGCGAAGGGCCAGCGTGGGCAGTCATCGACGGTGATTCGGGCCTGGGCCAGGTGGGCTGCCACAATGCCATGCTGACAGCCATCCAGAAGGCTCAGACCTGCGGTGTGGCCTTCGTTTCGATCCGCAACACAGGCCATATCGGCGCGGCCGGTCAGTACGCTCTGCTGGCCGCTCGCCACGGCTGCGCAGCGATGATCACCGGCAATGACATTCCCAGCGTGGCTGCTCCGGGTTCACGCACCGCTGTCCTCGGCAGCAACCCACTGGCATTCGCCATCCCCACCGACAGCAACCCGATTCTGCTGGATATCGCCACGGCAGCAGTCGCCGGTGGCAAAGTCTATGCAGCATGGCAACGAGGAGAAACCATTCCTCCCACATGGCTGATCGGGCCCGATGGACTGCCCACCACGGACGGATCGCTCTACCCACACTCCGCAGCACTGGCCCCCATGGCCGGGCACAAAGGCTACGGACTCGGACTATGGTGCGAAGTATTGTCCGGGCTGATTCCCGGAGGTCACATGACGTGGCAGGTTGGCAGCTGGATGTTCGACCCTGTCGATCGACCATCATGGCACAACGCATCAATGACCGTCATCAACATCGATGCCATGACTGACCGACAGCACTTCAACTCCCGGATCCGCACCCTGATCGACGAAATCCATGCAGCACCGCCCGCAGCAGGGGCTACCGGTGTTCTGCTGCCGGGCGAGCGTGAATTCGATATCGCTCGGGAAGCCGAAAAACTGGGCATCGATCTGCCGGCAGACGTACGAACCAAACTGCAGGAAGCAGCAAAACTTGTCTCCATTCCCCTGCCAGCCGAAGTCTGATCAGATCACTTAATCACTGCCTGCAGAAACAGGTCTCTTATGCGGTGTATCGGAATCGATATCGGCTCCTCCTCCATCAAAGGCGGTGTCCTCAACGTCGCGACCGGTCGCGTCGAACACATTGAAAAGGTGGCCTTCCCCGGACCAGTCAACTCACTGCCCTCCGGTTTCCATGAAGTGTCTCCTGCCGAGATCGTGCAGAGCACGCGACAGGTACTGCACTCGCTGCTGCAGGCAGCCCCTGATGCTGAACACATCAGATTCAGCAGCCAGATGGGCGGAGTCCTGCTGCTCAATCAGCAACAGCGACCGATCACCAACTACCTGTCATGGCGCGACCAGAGAAGCCTGCTGCCAGCCCCCGACAGCAACACTCCACTGCTGCACCAGCTGCGTGCATCATGGACTGATCAGCAGTACGAAGACCTCGGAAAAGAACTGAAACCGGGCTCGGCCACCACCCTGCTGTACTGGCTGGCTCAGGCTCGCCAGCTGCCACAGCATGCTGTCCCGGTCACGGTTGGTGATTATGTGATCGCTGAACTGTGCGGGGCCGTTCCCAGGATGCACCGCTCACAGGGCATCGGCATGCTCAACCTGCAGACCAACGACTGGCACCATGAGGCCTTCGCTGCAGCCGGCATCGACGGATTACACTGGCCGGAACCCATCGCTGAATCCGAACCGGTTGGGCAACTCTCTTTCAATGGACGCAGACTGAACTGCTTCGCTGCTATCGGAGATCAGCAGGCGGCTTTGCTTGGCATCGATCTGCAGAGTTCTGAGTTATCAATCAACTGCTCTACCGGCTCTCAGGTCAGTCAGATCACATCCACATTTCAACCCGGCAACTGCCAGACTCGCTGCTGGTTTAATGGACAGTTCCTGAACACAGTCACTCACATTCCCGCTGGTCGCTCATTGACCATTCTGGAAGCCCTGCTGACAGAACTGCCACGGTCTGCCGGTATCCCTTTGAGTAACTCATGGCAGTTGATTGCCACGGCTACAGAATGTGATACCAGCAACGGTCTCTGCTGTGACCTGAGCTTCTTTTCGAGTGCTATGGGTGATGCGGGAAATATATCACACATCACCACAGAAAACCTGACTGTCGGAAACCTGTTCTGTGCGGCCTTCGATTTTATGGCTGACAGTTACCTCGAATGCTCTCGTCGCCTGACTGACACTCCGGCGTGGACTCAGTTGGCCGTCTCTGGTGGCCTCGTCCAGGCCTTTCCCGCCCTGCGTCGACGATTGGCTGCCAGATTCTCATGGCCGCTGCGGGAAGTCGCCGAACAGGAAGAGACCCTGATGGGTCTGCTGAAACTGGCTGCCGCCGGACACTGAAACGCATCCCGCTCAACAGACAGAACTGCCCCTCCCCCGCCGGAACCTGTTCACAGACTCCGGCAGCAGGACCGCTTTCGCGCCAGTTTGTGGCGTCCGTAGTCTGACCTGTTCGGAAGCCAGTAGCAGACCAACCAGCAGAGGCCCGGCCGTTCCAGCGTCTCTCTGCGTTCACAAGGCACCTCAAGGACAAATGCTGCACATTCAGCACACAAAAAACGTCCCCCGCCCGAAGTGCATCCATTCCGCACACTGAACTTCCTTGACGCAAACCCATCCGTGCAAACGACTTAAAAAAATACACAACCCGCGGCACGGCACGTGCAGAGACTGTTCAGACGTCCCCGGTGGTGTTTCTGCGCGCAGTCTTAAAACGATGGAAACCCCGGTTCAGACTGAGGAGATGTTGTGATGGTCAACTTTCTGGAAATCTGGCTGGGCCTTGCGGGATTGCTTTCTGTTTTCATTGCCATTCGCAGACTGCATACGGAAATCCTTACCGTGCGCAGCGAGCAGCGTGACAATCTGCACCGTACCACTCTGCAGATGAAGGCCATCTATGACGCCGTTCTGGCTCAGCAAAGCACGGCTGCAGAGCCCACGATCAATTCCGGCATCGCTTCGGCCGCTCAGTCCGAACCAGCAACAGCCAAAGCAACCTCAACCAGTGATTCAACTCGAAAGGCCACGTCTGCAGAAACAGTGCTGGTAAGCAAAAGTCTCAAGGTGCCTGCCACCAGGCCCTCTCAGTCGTCACATACTGTCAAACACGAGCTGCGAACAAGCCCGAGGCCCAACGTTGCGACACCTGCAGTCCACGTCCCCGATCCCAACACAGCTGACGTCGATCCTGCACGTCCCAGTAACCAGTTTGAAACGGCAGCCACTGACGTACTGAACAGAATCTGGAACTGGATCGTCGTGGGTGAAGAGCACGTTCCGAAGGGTGTTTCATGGGAATTTGCTGTAGCCAGCCAGTGGCTGCTGCGCATCGGTCTGCTGCTGGTGCTTGTCGGCGTAGGATTCTTCCTGAAGTATTCCATTGATCATGGAATGTTGTCGCCCACAGCCCGCGCGATCCTTTCCGGCTGCACGGGGCTGGGAATGCTGACAGCGGGCATCCAGTTGCTTACCGGTAACTATCGCCTGATCGGACAGGGCCTGCTGGGCGCCGGCACTGCCACTCTGTATTTCAGCGTCTTCGCCGCTGGCAGTCTGTATCATCTGATTGATGATGGTCTGATGTTCGCTCTGATGGCGGCTGTCACTGTCATGGCCGGTTTCATCTCAGTTCGCTTCGATTCACGACTGACGGCTGTGCTGGGAGTTCTGGGCGGCTACCTGACTCCCGTTATGCTCTCCACTCAGACAGTCAATTTCCCGGGGCTCTACAGCTATCTGCTGATCCTTGGCTGCGGCATTCTGGGAGTCTCTGCCTTTCGTCGCTGGCCACTGCTCAGCTATCTGGGCTTTATCTGCCACAACATCCTGGTGCTGGCATCCCTCAGAGCCTTTGTACCGACCGTTCACTTCTGGCAGGTCATGCCATTTCTCGTGGCCTTCTTCGGCATGTTCTCGACGATGGTATTCATCTACAACCTGCGAACGAGGGTCCGCTCAAATCTGCTGGATGTCATTGTGCTGTTTCTGAATGCCGCAGCCTTCTTCGGCATCAGTTACGGTCTGATTGACAGCACCTGGGGATATCGCTGGTCAGCCGCTGTAGCCCTTGGGCTGAGTGCCTTCTACGCACTGCATGTGCACTACTGCCTGATCCGGCGGGTACTGGATCGTGAACTGATGCTGACATTCATAGGTCTGTCTGCAGTCTTTCTGTCTGTGTCTCTGCCGCTGCTGTTATCCGGGCAATGGATCGCCGCCAGCTGGTCACTGCAGGCTGTTGCCATGCTGTGGATCGCCTCGCGTATCGGCAGCAATTTCCTGCAGCTCATCAGTATGTCGCTTTACACCATCGCCATGATCCGCGTATTCGGCTTCGATCTGCCACAGCAGTTCGGTAGTACACCCGCAACGGAGACAGTCTCAAACAGCCTGCTTCAGCTGCTGCAGCGAGCCGTCTCGTTCGGTATCCCGATCGGTTGCCTGTATTGGGGCAGCTGGCTGATTTCACGCGGAACCGCAGCATCTGCGTCTGCCAGCTCACTGGATCGAAGTAACGACATTCAGACTGATTTTACTGGCTCATCGGCCAGGCAACTGCTGATGCTGGCTGTCTTTTTCGCCGCGATCTGCTGGCTGACACTGGAATTCCATCGAACGCTGGGAGTGCTGATGCCAGCATCTCGCATGACAATGATCAACCTGCTGTGGCTGGGTTTTGGAATTCTGCTGGTCCGGGCAGTCTGTCAGACTGGCTCCACCGCGGCACAACTGCTGTTTGCACTGCTCGGCGGCGCCTTACTGCTGAAAACTGCAGTCCTTGATCTGCCCTCGTGGAACCTTGCAGGATTCACATGGAACGGCCCGTGGAGTCCGCTGAACGCCATGTTCCGAGCAGTCAATTTCGGCTCCATTGCGGCCTTTCTTGCATGGACTGCCAACCGATTTTCCAGCCTGCCGGAATCCCGCCTTCCCGGCGCTCAGTCCGCCAGACCCTCACTCGGACTTGCAGCAGTGGCAACCCTGTTTGTCTGGCTGACACTTGAAGTCAACACCTTCCTCTCCATTCACCTGCAAGGCCTGCAGGCCGGTGGAGTCACCATTCTGTGGTCACTGTTTGCCTTCGCCCTGCTGCTGACAGGCATTCGTTCCAGTCTCCGCGAACGACGATATGTCGGATTAATCCTTTTCAGTATTGTCGCCTTCAAGGTGTTCTTCGTTGACCTCGCCAGCCTTGATCAGTTCTATCGAATCATTGCCTTCATCGTACTGGGTCTGCTGGTCACCGGAGGCTCGTTCCTGTACCTGCGAGCGCGTCAGAAATTCGTCACACCCGGCGACAATCGTCATCAGGAAACCTGATCTGCAAGTGCCGGAAAACCATCGGAGTCCACACTCATGACCAGCATCCTGCCTCGCTGCATACTTGTCCTGCTGATCGCCCTCAGCTGCCAGCAGGCACCTGCTGCCGCTGATGAGCCAGTCGATGACTTAACACCACTGCCTGAATCCCGGCAAAGATCACGCCGGATTGAGAGTGCTGCCAGCGAAACAACCCAACTGCTGCGACTGCCACTTGATACGGATTTCTGGATGCATACCCGGCCCGGATTCCCGGATGTCGCGGTCATCAATGACCATCATCAAATGATCCCGTTTCTGATCCGCCAGACACCGGGGCTGCAGTCTTTCACCACACCATATCTCTGGACCCCGCAGCAGATTGAACTGCTGCCCGAGGACGATGGGACTCTGAGTCTGATAGTCCGACTGGCAGATACTGACCCGCAGCCGGAATTGCTGCGGATTCAGACTCCGTTGCAGGATTTTGAACAGCGAGTGGAAGTGACTGACGAAACAACCACGCCAGCCACGCCATTATGCGAACCCACCCTGATCTTCGACTACACACGATTCATGGACGTTCGCCGTATGGAAGTGCCACTGCAGAAAACAACTGGTCGAATTCTGAAGATCCGCATCGAGACAGCCACAGCAGAACTGGAATCGCCACTCCGTGAACTGATCAGCACGGTCAACAGCAGCGGACAGACAGAACAGTCTGAGCGGTCTCTGCGGGTCCGCCGTCCCTTTCGTATCGACAGGATCACCTTTCAATCCACATCCGTGACGCAGTCGTCCATTCACCCCGAAGCCCGACCACTGGAAATCACGGAGGTTCGCGAAGATCCTGTTCAGCGCACCACAACTGCCGAGTTTCTGAGTGACCAGCGTCCCATCACAAAGGTCCTCCTGCAGACCCCCGCCAGAAATTTCCGTCGCCGAGTTACTGTGCAGGTGCCAGCGCAGCACCAGCCTGAAAAGTGGCAGGACACAGCCGACGGGGTCATCAGTAACTTCACTGCAGGTACGCTGTCTGAACAGCAGCTCGAACTGTCCCTGCCGGAACTGCGTACCAAACGTCTGCGGATTGTGATCCAGAATCTTGACAGTCCCCCACTGCCGATCACCGGGGCCACAGGCATCGGCCCGCAGTACGAACTCCTGCTGCTGACCGAGCCCGGCCAAAGTTACCAGCTGCTCTATGACGATGACCAGGCCCTGCAACCGCAGCATGATCTGCAGGCCCTGAATCGAGCGATCCAGCTGAATACGCCGACAGTCACTGCCACACTGCTGCCGGTTGTTCAGCGCCAGCTGCGGCCAAAGCAGCCGGTGGCAGACGCCGGTCAGAAACTGCTCAACTCGCCATGGCTGCTGGGGATCGTCAGCCTTGTTTCAGCAACGCTGCTGGGATGGTCGCTGTACAACGCCATCCGGCGTCTGGAAGCTGACAGTCAGGGCCCACCGGACTCAGCCAACCCCACTACTCCCCCAGTACCTTGACCAGCACTCGTTTGGCCCGCTGGCCGTCGAACTCGCCGTAAAAAATCTGTTCCCACGGCCCAAAATCCAATTTGCCCTTCGTAATGGCAACGACAACTTCTCTCCCCATCACCTGCCGCTTCAGATGCGCGTCAGCATTATCCTCGCCCGTACGATTGTGAGCATAACGACTGGGAGAAGGATCAAAAGGTGCCAGTTCCTCCAGCCAGCGACGGTAGTCCGCGTGCAGTCCCGATTCGTCATCGTTGATAAATACGCTGGCTGTGATATGCATGGCGTTTACCAGCACCAGGCCTTCCTGCACACCACTTTCTGTCACGATCCGAGCCACTTGCTCCGTGATATTCACAAAACCCATGCGTTCGGGAAGCTGAAAGGTCAGATACTCAGTCCGCGATTTCATGACGAGGACAACTTTCAGACAGAAGCTTGAGCATTTTCCGGGGAACCAGAGCGACGACGCCAGAGCACAACGTTCTGTATCACGTAAAAGAACACAGGAGTCAGCAGGACTCCAAAGACTGTTACTCCCAGCATCCCGGAGAACACAGCAATGCCCAGAGTCCGTCGCATCTCGGCCCCCGCCCCTTCACCCAGTACCAGTGGCACCACTCCAAAAATGAATGCCAGCGAGGTCATGATGATCGGACGCAGTCGCAGTTGACAGGCCTCCAGAGTCGCCTGCCGCAACGGGACGCCCGCCAGACTGCGTGCCCGAGCATACTCCACAATCAGTATCGCATTCTTGCAGGCCAGACCCACCAGGACCACAAAACCAATCTGCGTGAAGATATTAATGTCAAGACCTGCCAATACCACGCCCATGGCCGAACACAGCAGGCACATGGGTACAACAAGGATCACGGCCAGCGGCAGCGCCCAGCTCTCGTACTGTGCTGCCAGCACAAGAAATACCAGAATCACAGCCAGCAGAAACGCATACATCGCTGTGTTCCCGGCCAACTGCTGCAGAAAGGCCAGTTCCGTGAACTCAACCTTCATCGCCGGCGCCAGCTGCTGTTCAGCAGCGTCGTACAAAGCCTGAATTGCAGCTCCGGAACTTGTACCAACTCCCGAATCTGCATTGACAAATGCTGCCGGATACAGGTTATGTCGATAAATCATCAAAGGCCCCGGAACAGGCCGCACGCGGATGAAACCAGCCAGCGGAACACTGCCAGCAGTCGGTGACCGCACATACATCCGCCGCAGATCTTCCGTCCGCATGCGATAGCGGGCTTCCGCCTGAACATTCACCTGCCACGTACGGCCAAACCGATTGAAGTCATTGACATACAGCGAGCCAAAATTCACCTGCAGTGCATTGAAGACATCGGCCATGGACAGCCCCATCTTCCGCACAGCCTCTCGATCAATATCCAGTTCCAGCCACGTTGTTGCCGCTCGAAATCCAGAAAACAGATCCCGCAGTCGCCCGTCCTGACTGCCCGTATCCACAGTCGCCTCACAGACAGACTCAAGTGCTGACAAACCATTCTCTCCGCGATCCTGAATCACGACGCGAAAGCCGCCGGCAGTGCCCAGCCCCTCAATCGCCGGTGCCCCAAGAACATTGATGTCAGCGTCAAGAATTCGATCCGCGTATAATTCACGCAGCTGCTCAGCAATTCTGTCCGCAGTCAGTTTTTCCGGAACACGCGACTCGAAATCATCCAGCATCAGATACATGGAACCGGCATTTGGAGCGTTCGTGCCCAGCAGCAGCGATTGCCCGGCAATTGCCACCGTATGCCGTACCCCCGGCACTGCCGCTGCCAGCGATTCCACTTCAGACATAACCGCCTGAGTTCGTTCCAGAGACGCTGAATCGGGCAGCCGGACGTTCAGGACAAGATAACCCTTGTCCTGCGCAGGAATAAAGCCGGTCGGAGTGCGGCTGAAGACAATCGCTGTACCCCAGATCAGCGCAGCATAGCCCAGCAAGACCAGCGGACTGATCTTCAGCAGCATTCCAGCTGCTGCCGTATAGGCCCGCGTGCCCGCCTCGAAACCCCGATTAAACACATCAAACGCGGCAGCCAGAACCGCATTGATCAGTCGCGACAGCAGCCAGACAACGACAAATCCAAGGACAGCTCCTGCCCAGTGCCAGCCACGCTCCGGCAGCGTAACCGTCAGACCAGCCGTCACAGCCAGCGACTGCAGCGACGGTCCGGCGAGGTAACCGGGCCATGCCCCCAGCAGCCCAAGCCCCGGACGAGGCAGGGCCTCCAGACGCTGCCCAGCCCGCCGCGGCTTCAGTAACAGCACCGCCAGAGCCGGACTGAGAGTCAGCGAATTGAAGGCAGAAATCAAAGTCGATACCGCAATCGTGACCGCAAACTGCCGGAAAAACTGGCCCACAACACCCGTAATGAAGGCACACGGAATAAATACGGCTGTCAACACCAGTCCAACGGCAATCACAGGACCAGCCACCAGATCCATAGCCCGCATTGCCGCCTCGCGAGGGGCCAGCCCGTGCTCAATATTGTGCTCAACAGCCTCCACAACCACGATCGCATCATCCACCACAATCCCGACGGCCAGCACCAGACCAAACAGAGTCAGAGCATTCAGGCTGAATCCAAAAGCCGCCATCGCCGCAAACGTCCCGACGATCGCTACCGGAACTGCAACCAGCGGAATCACCGCCGGACGCCAGCCCCGCAGAAACACCAGCACCACCAGCGAAACCAGCACGACGGCATCCCGCAGAGACACAAACACTTCCTTCACGGATTCACGTATGAAAGGCGTCGTGTCATAGACGATCGAGTAATCAAGCCCCGGCGGAAAACGCTCTCGCAGTCCGGCCATACGAGCCCGGATTTCATCAGCCACCTCCAGCGCGTTGGATCCGGGAAGCTGATAGATGGAAAGTGCAATCGAAGGCTGGGAATTCAGCGTGCAGATCTGATCATAGGCCGCCGCTCCCAGCTCGACACGAGCCACATCCCGCAGACGCACCATCCGACCTTCACTGTCCGACCGCAGCACAATCTCGCTGAACTGACGCTCCTCCGCCAGACGTCCCAGAGTCGTCATCGTGTACTGAAAGACCTGCCCACTGGTTGTCGGCTGCTGACCAATCTGACCGGCTGCTACCTGAGTATTCTGCTGCTCTATCGAACGCAGCACGTCGGCAGTGGCAATGCCCCGCATCGCCATCTGCTGCGGATCAAGCCAGACACGCATGCTGTAATCACGCTGACCAAGAAATGAAATATCGCCCACTCCATCCACACGCGAAAGCTCGTCACGCATCTGAATCGTCGCATAATTGCTGAGATACAGACTGTCACGCGAATCATCAGGCGAAAACAGATTGACGATCATCAGCACGCCCGGCGATTTTTTTCGCACGGTTACCCCACGCCGCTGGACCAGATCCGGCAGGGTCGGCTGGGCAAGGGCCACTCGATTCTGAACCAGCACCTGGGCAAGATTCAGATCGGTCCCCGGAGCAAATGTGACAGTCAGCGTGTACGTGCCATCGTTCGTACACTGCGAAGACATGTACAGCATGTCCTCGACACCGTTCACCAGCTGCTCGATCGGCGCTGCTACGGTATCAGCCACCACACGAGCATTGGCACCCGGATACATCGTGGACACTTCCACGGTGGGGGGCGCAATCTCGGGGTACTGAGTCACCGGCAGCGTAAAAACGGCGATCCCGCCGGACAGCGTGATCACAACCGACAGTACCGTCGCAAAAATCGGACGATCGATGAAAAAGCGGGAAAACATAGTCCGTCAGCGTAGTCCTGTTGGCCTCAGCATGCAACCCGACAGACTGCTGTTTCAGGGGTTCTGCGGGACTGCAGCACCGTAGAATTTCAGCAGATCGTCACGCAGCTGAATCATCGAAGGCTGATGGATGTACATCATGTGCCCCCCTTCATAGTACTTCTTCGTGATGTTCGACAGCAGCGGCTTTGCCAGTCCCAGGTGATCCAGCGTGTAATCCATGGCAAAATGAGGCGTTGCGAGGTCATAGTAACCACAGGCCGCAAAGACCTTCAGTGATGGATTGGCTGTCATCGCCCGTCGCAACGATTCCGAAGCATCCACATAGCGATTTTCAAAGCTGCGATAACTCCATGGCTGCACATTCCCCGTCAGAATCTCATACACCCGTGCATCATTGAATTTCAGTTCCCGGCGAACATAGTCGTTGAACGTGGCCGTGAATGGGCCGAAAATTGCAGCTCCACTGGCATCAAACTCATATGTTTCCCCAGCGTCATCCCGATCTCGATTGGTATATCGGCTGTCAAACCGACCGATTGTCAATCCCCGGGAGCGCAGCAACTCTTTGCCAAAACGTCCCATACTGACACGCAGGCGGGCTCGCAGCAGATACTCTTCTGATAAACCCGTCAGCACACTCATCTGCTTTGCAACCGCACGTTCCTCTGTTTCCGAAATAGCCGTCCCCTTCAGAAGTGCAGCCGCGTAAGGTCCCAGTGCGAAGCGTTCAGCATCAGCCACCACATCCGCCACAGGTCGCGCCTGCATTTCAGGCGACAGCGCCTTGTGGTACCACGCCGTCGCTGCATACCCCGGCAGAAAACAGAGATTCGGCAGATCGTTGGATGATGAAAACCGCAGTGTCTGGAAATTCACAGCGCCGGAAATGATCAGCACGCCGTTCAGTTCCATGTTGTATCGCTCCTGCAGATGAGCCGTCAGACCGGCCGCTCGCAGACCTCCGTAACTTTCACCACACAGGAATCGTGGTGACCCCCAGCGCAGAAATCGCGTTGTGTAGTCATGAATGAACTGACCCACGCTCTGAATGTCTTCCTCATAACCATGAAACTCGCTTTTGTTCACCTCATCAGCAGGACGACTGTAGCCCGTACTGACCGGATCAATGAACACCAGATCTGTCACATCCAGCAGAGAAAACGGATTGGCCTCCAGAGCATACGGAGGTTGCAGGTAAGTGGCGTCATCGGGAAATCGAATCCGTTTCGGTCCCAGCATGCCCAGATGCAGCCAGACCGACGATGAGCCGGGACCACCGTTAAAACAGAAAGTCACCGGACGCTGAGCACCGTTTTCAGACGGCACCGTGTACGCAATAAAAAACACCGTCGCCCGCGACTTGAGTGCATCACTCTTCAGCAGCAGTTTGCCCGCAGTGGCGGTGTAACGAATCTGTCGACCAGCGATTTCAGCCGTATGCTCTGTCGAAACCAGCTCTTCCGCCTCAGGTTTTTCAGCTGGTTTGGACTCTGTGGCTGACTTCTCTGTGGTCGATTGTCCGTTGGTTGCAGAGTCCGCCGACTGCAGCACAGCAGCTGTCACAGACTGCAGCCCCAGTACCCAGCACAGCCCCAGCAGACAAAACATCGAAATTCGCGGGGAAGCACACATCTGTTTTGATCCCGGAAATAAAACGTTCAAACACTGACCTGCAGGTGGACTGACTGAACAAGGACAGCATCCCTGCATGGTTTTCGACTGATCACAGGTGCCCGGTCGGAGATTCCCCTGACCAGCCACCCCACTTTCTCGAGATGCCGGTAAAGGTCAAGGAAAAACGCGGGCAATCCCAACGAATTACAGAGTCGGCAGAGTTCACCCTTTGCACAAGTCACGAATCGGGCGATATGATCGGGACTCCCAATCACAGCTTACAGCCCTCGAAGGACGCCGCAGACGCGTCGCCCCCCGGCCCCCCCAAATGAACTCCAACACGCAACTCAGCCCATGATCTCCATCACCGATCTCTGGAAGTCTTTCGGAACAACACCCGTTCTGCGGGGAGTATCGCTGGAAGTAACGGCCGGACAGGTCAGCGTACTGCTTGGCGGTTCGGGCAGTGGCAAAAGCACGCTGCTCAGAATGATCAATGGGCTGGAAACATTCGACAAAGGCACAGTGACCGTAAACGGTACGGCACTGCCGGGCACTGTCGGCCCGGAACGCGATGCAGCACTGCTGAAGATTCGCAGAAGCGTGGGTATGGTCTTTCAGAAGTTTCATCTGTTTCCCCACCTGACTGTTCTGCAGAACGTAATCGAAGCGCCTGTTCACGTACTGAAGATGTCGGTCCCTGAAGCCACTGCTGTTGCCCGACAGTTACTGGACCGAGTTGGCATGGGTTTCAAGGCAGACGCCATGCCAGCAGCACTTTCGGGTGGGCAGCAGCAGCGAGTCGCGATTGCCCGCACTCTGGCTATGTCGCCGGAAGCGATCCTGTTCGACGAACCAACCAGTGCGCTGGACCCCAAAAGTACGGCCGAAGTTCTTGACGTGATGCGCGACCTTGCCAGAGCAGGGCAGGGCATGATTGTCGTGACCCACAGCATCCCATTCGCTCGATCCGTCGCACACAAAGTCCACATGCTTTCGGCCGGCACGATTGTGGAAGAAGGCCCGCCCGAACAGGTCCTTGACGCACCCTCAAGTGCGATTACCGAGCAATTCCTGAAGTATGTCCAGCAGGCCTGAAGGACAAAATCAGATTTCGTCCGGTGGCATTGATTCCTGAGCATCCAGCAGATCAGGATCAGTCAGCGCTCCCCCGGGAGCCAACTCTTCGACGATGGCGTAACGACCATCCCACCAGCGGAAAAAATCCACTCGTCGACAACGATCACTGCAGAACGGCGAAGTCTGTGAATCGGCCGCAGGATCAAGCTGCTTACTGCAGACCGGACAGGACAGGGGTTGAATCACTACACACTCCGCACCTGCAGATCACTTCTTCTTGCCTTTGGTCGGACGAGCAGGCTCTTCTTCAGCTTCGGCGTCCGCAGCAAACTCGTCGGCGTATTGATCATCCCCGGCGAATTCATCCTCGGCACCGCCGGCTTCAAATCCATCGTCCTCGCCGCCACTGCCCGTTGACGTCTGAGATCCTGTGGGAGCAGGCGCAGCCGTCGCCACTGCGGCAACCGGATACAAACCGGGAAAAATCAGCACAGCAAACGGCAACACACCCATGATCAGCGCGCCCAGCGCCGAACCGCCGAATGCCACCCATAGAGCAATCGACGGCTTGGCACCGTCTGTCAGGATTCCGGATTCCGAATCCATCAGACTGAGCACCACTACCGCAATCAGCAGAAACGCCGGAATGGCCGCTACAAAGGCGGACAGCACAAACTGCTTCTTAGTCATCTTGATCGCTCATTTCACGAGAAAAAACGAAGCGCCGTATCGGCGCATATCGTCATCCTACGAACCCCGGTTCACGGTTCGCAAGAAATGTCTGCCACTTTAACCCAGTCTTCCGCCAATCCCGTGAAAATCCCCGATAACCGCAATACCATGCCAGAACACGCTGAAATGATCACCAAAAGCCTTGAAAAACCAGCATAAACCCGCATTCGCCCCTCGCAGTTCAGCGCAATAATCCCCCCAACCGCTGCAATCAGCAGTACACGAGTTCTGGAAAAACGCTCCAAATCCGTAAGAATGCATCCCCCGGGAAGCACCCACTCTGCGTTTTCTCTTCACAGGTCTGTCCCATCACACTGCAGGAAAATCCCTATGGCTCAGGCCATCGTCGATCCCGGTGAACTGCGTCGCTTCGCCCAGCTGCTGCGACGCTTCAATGAAGAACTCAATGAAAAATCGGCCGTTGTCAGTGGCCAGCTCAGCCACCTTGGTCAGTCGTGGCGAGATCAGGAACATCAGCGATTTTCAGAAGAGTTTTCGGCCAATATCAAATCGCTGGGGCGCTTTGTCGAATCCAACGAACGGTTCATCCCCTACCTGCTCAGAAAAGCCCAACTGATTGAAGAGTACCTGCAGCAGCAGTAATGATTGACCTGAAGCCTGTCGATCGGGAATCACTATGGCGAACTCAGCCGGCGTTTCATCAACCGACTCTATCCGCAAATTCGCCTCCGCAGTCGTCGCGTTCCAGGAAGAAGCCCGCACCTGCATCGCAGCACTCGATGGACAGGTGCGACAGATTCTGATGTGGCTGGAACAGGATCGGCCGGGTTTCTGGAAGCGGGAAGCCGAACGCTGCCTGCAGGAAATCAACTCCGCTCGTATCCGTCTGCATCAGTGCCAAATGCGCCGCATCGGTGATTTCCGGCCCTCCTGCATCGAGGAACAGAAGGATTTCGAACAGGCCACGCGTAATCTGGAACTGGCTCAGAAGCAGGTGCCCAATGTCCGTCGCTGGACCATCGAAGCAGGGCAGGAGTCCAATGAATTTCGCAGCCGCGTCGGGCAATTGGCCCAGCTTGTGGAACGTGATGTCCCCCAGCTGCTGGCCTTGCTGGCATTCACCGTTGACCGCATCGAAGCCTACGCCGCAGTAGCCCCGCCAGATACTGGCATGCCACTGCACTCCCCCGCATCCACAGCCGAACCGGAAAACACCAGTCCACAACCCACTGCTGAGCCCCCAGCGACCGACACACCCTGAAGACAGCAATAAAGGCTTCACGCTGAATGAAGTGTTTGGTGACGCCGCTGCACGATAACACCCGACGGCTTCCGCCCTTTGGCACCACCGAGCGCCTGCTTGGGGACGGTATTTCAACTAACTTCGGTTCAGCCGTGGCCTCAACCTCCCAAGGGGGACTTTGTGTGTCTTGAAAACTGACGACGACACGGGCTGAAGCCCACGCTACGGTGACTCGCCCTTTGGCACCACCGAGCACCAGCTCGGGGATGTTTCCGATGTACCACTTTGCCCCGTCGGCATCAGTACTGAGAAAGGCTGCGTCAGGGGAACCGTTTGTCTCTAAGCGGTTTTGTATGGGGTTAAGAGTGCCGGGCAGGAATGACGCCGAGGACAAAATGTCGCCCGAGCATTCCTGCTCGGCCCCATCCTTTAAAAAACACTGGGGATTTCAAAGGTGACGCTAAGTTCGTGCCCGGGCTAAAGCCCAGACTACGACTTTTGTCCCT
>CAXBSH010000007.1:0-43547 GCA_963977705.1 uncultured Planctomycetaceae bacterium | reverse complement strand
CAAGGCCCCCGAGGCCGACACAAGGCCCCAACGGCCCTCAGGCCTGAAGGGCCGATCTCAGCAGAGCCAGGTGCGTCAGCACCTGGTCACGACACCCCAAAGAAGCCCTCCAGGCCTGAAGGGCCGGTTTCAGCAGAGCCGGGTGCGTGAGCACCCGGAACCCCATGCATGACCGAGAATCCACTCGCGCTTTGAAATCGGCCCTTCAGGCCTCAAACACCAATTTTTGGGTTGCTTCTCACCCAGGGCTGCGCCCTGGGCTACCGGAAAACGGCCCTTCAGGCCTTGATCGCAAAGATACGCACGGCACAAACCAAAGACAGTCGGCAACGGACTCGTGGCCCGACGGGTTTCATGGGTAATGACAAGGCTTCAGCCCCTGCCATGTCAGCGGGTCGGCTGCAGCTCTGCAGCCGTCAGTGCTCGGCGATGGATTTTCAGATCCCTCAACTGACCATTCAGGCTGCCATTCATTCCCGCTCCAATGCGCAGTGGGGCGGTGGACTGCAGATTGATGGCGGGGTCCGCTCCAATGTCGGCCGCAGCAACTTCCTTTCCATCCACATATAACAGCAGCCTGTTGCCGGCACGCACTGCAGCGACATCATGCCAGCCGCCTGGAAATGCTGCGTGGTGCTGGACTGAAGCGCCAGCCTGCACCGACCAGATATGTCCGGAAGGCAGTGTGCTGCAATACAGTCGTCCGTTGAGCTCAGCCAGTGTCCACGCCCGGCGATAACGCACATCCGGTGTATGATCCAGTCGGGTCAGCTTCTGCCACTGCTGTTCACCATTGTATTGATACATTTCTGCCAGTGGCAGGGTACCTGCCAGCAGGCGACCGTTATGGACCAGCATCCCCATGACTTCAAGTTCTTCACCCAGACGTCCACAGTCAGTCCAGTTGTGCGGGGATTCCAGTCGATAGACGCGCCCACTGGGCCAGGTGCCAACATAAAGACGTCCATCATACCGGGCGAATGAGTACGTCTGAGTATTGTCACCCAACTGTCCACAACTGGTCCAGTTTGCACCGTCCCAGCGATAGACGTGCCCGCCGTCATAGCTGCTGGCATAAAGTGCCCCTTCCCAGACCGTCATGGCCTCAACCCGACGGTCCGAGGTCGTGCCCGGCTCCGGAGCGACCGCCTGTGGTACTGGCAGGGTGGTCCACGTGCCGTCCTCTTCAAGCCGAAAGAATCCGGCCGGTTTGTAGAGTGAAGAAGCGTGTAACCGACCCTGAAAAACGACGAGGCCGCCAATCGCTTCCACCGACGGCAACTGACCGCAGTCGGCCCAGCGTCCATCCTGTGTGCGACGAAGAATCCGTCCGCCGAGGTTTGTGTTGGGTGATTCCGGCAGACTGGATCCGGCGACGCGGTATTTTCCCGTACCGATATACAGTTCATCGCGATACTCGGCCATGGCGGTGACGCTGTTGGACTGATCCGGTGCTCCGCAGTCCACCCAGGTCCCATCACTACCAAGCCGATAAACGTGTCCAGCCTGTCCCGCCTCCGGTTCGCACGTTCCGACAAACAGACTGCCCTGGTGGACCGCCATGGCAAAGCCCAGCAAAGCATTCCCGGGCCGACCATGATCAACCCACGGTGTCAGGCGGTTGTCATCAATACCAAAGTGCAGCTGTCGCAGCGCAGCCTGACTGGACGTGACGCCGGCAGCAGTTTTCAGCGACAGATGGAAACCACGTCGCGTCTGAGGGTCATACTGACTGACAAGATCGCCGCTGGGACCATCGCTCTGAGGACACTGCACTCGGACTGTCACGGTAAAGTCACCTGTGCCGAGCTCTGGAACGTGCGCTGCCGGGATTTCGATCCATGAGCCACTGGTGGGGAAGTTCGCTGACTCGGTGACTTGTGCGTTGCCTTTGAGCACGGCAGGAGCATCCGGTTGCAGCAGATTGGCTGCAGTGTTCCGCAGAGGCCAGTGAGCAGCCGGTGAATGGGGAACATTCTGTGCGAGTGCTGTTGTCGGCAGCAGCAGCAGGGCAGCGGACAGGGTACGCAGCAGCATCCGGGAAACTCCGATTTGGCAGGGATTTCAGAAGGGGAAACGACCTTCAGTGGCTGGTCACATCAGACTGCAGTCCGGCACGGACCGCTTCAATCACGGCGCTGTTATCAGCAGCGCCAAAACCAAGGATTTCGGCACGTTCCAGCAGTTGCTGATGAGCAGCAGTGAGTGTCAGCGAAAGTCCGGATTGGGCAGCGGTCTCGAGAATCAGGCGAACGTCCTTCAGGTGCTGTGTGAGCCGCGCCTGAACCGTGTAGTCGGAGGCCAGCATCTTCGAGCCTTTGGTGTCCATTTGTCGCGAGTAGGCGGGACTGCCCCGAAGAACTTCAAGTGCGGCAGACGGGGAGATGCCCTGCGAGGCAGCGTAGACCAGTCCTTCTGCCAGCGCCGCGCGATTCAACCCCAGCACCAGGTTTGTGACAAGTTTCATGCGTGCTGCACTGCCTGAGCCGCCAACGTGGAACACACTGCCACCAAGGACAGGCCAGAGACTGCGACACTGCGTGAAACTATCCGTATCACCTCCCACGATCACGCACGCCTCGCCTCGCCGTGTCTGTTCACTGGAACCTGAAATGGGGGCATCAAGGAGTGCAGCGCCCCGCAGTTGCAGTCGGGCTGCCAGTCGTTCACTGAATTCCGGGCTGCCAGTGGTGGTGTCAATCAGGATCTGGCCGGGCTTCAGTGCTACGAGAAACTTCTGCAGCACTTCATCCACCACGTCACTGGAATACAGGCTGATGATGACTCGCCGACAGTCTGCGATCGGATTGCTGCTCGGGATTGCTCCGCGTTCCGCAAGCGGCCCCGTTTTTTCGGCCGAACGATTCCAGATGTGCGGGCGCCATCCGGCTTCCAGCAGCCGTTCTGTGATGGCCGTTCCCATCAGGCCAAGTCCAATTACGCCGATATCGGGATCGTTGTCGGGCTGCATACGGCAGGTCTCTCTGCAGGCATAATCCGTGTCTGACAGCAGTGCAGCATAGCAGAGTGATGGAAACGGAGCGTATCGATGTCGAGCGCCGACTGGAGAAAAAAAGCAACGCAAAACCATTGCCCTGGGACCACCGAGCACCAACTCGGTGACGCTGACTTCAGCAGCCTTCGGCTCGGCAGGAGCCTCGCCCTCCCACGGGGAACTTCGCGTTCACTGACCACTGACAGCTGACCACTGATCTTCCGCTCGGGTTTGTTTGCATGTGGGTCTGGGAAAGCGGGGTTGAGTCTGCGGCCTCGGTTTCGAGGCCCTGTTTCGAAATGGCTGTTTTGGTGGAAGCTGCCACGCAACCCGGAAGTGTCGATTCTGACGACTGTCTGCAGAACCGGCAGGCAGGCGATCAGATTCGGCAGTTTCCACCGGAAACAAGTTGCCTCAGTCGAAATCGCAGTTCGATAACGAACGGGCTGTGCGTGAGTTCAGGAAGAATCTCGCGGGCAGCTGCGGGCTGGCGCCAGGCTGGTTCCACAGCAGACAGAAATACGGCAGACAGGCGAACGGATTCGCGCCGAAGGCAACAGATCTCCAGAGGGAGTTCCCTGGATGGCGCGCGGAAGTATTTCAGTGCTGGGATCGGCAGCATTGCTGTCCATCGGTCTGGCTGTCGGAGGTCAACTTGGAACGTTGCAACTGGCGACGCCTCTGAGCGCTGTGCCTCGTGAAGGCAGCAATGGCCCCACCGTTCCATCCATTGGTATGGCGCTGGTTCAGAGTGGCGAACATATTTCGAAGGTATCTGCGCAGGTACTGCCTTCAGTAGTGCACATTCAGGCCGTTCGAGCAGAGAATGATCGGAAGGTAGAAGAGACAGGTTCCGGGGTACTGATGCGGTCGGCCGGAGTCCGAGGTCTGTTTGTTGTTACGAACCAGCACGTCGTTCGGGGGGCCGAGCTGACAGCGGTCGATGTCATGCTGGCTGATGGAACGCGGGTCAATCCACAGCGGTCTTATCGCGATTCCGAAAGTGATCTGGCGATTCTGCAGATTCCCGATGGCGGTCAGGTGGCGGCCCAGTGGGGTGACAGCAGCTCTGTGCAGATCGGTCACTTCGTACTCGCGGTCGGCAGTCCATTTGGGCTCAGTCAGTCAGTAACGATGGGGATCGTGAGTGCCAAGGGGCGACGTGATCTGTCCCTGACCAGCGACCAAACGGTGACGAACCAGGACTTTATTCAGACGGATGCCGCGATCAATCCGGGCAACAGTGGTGGTCCTCTGATTGACATGTACGGTACGGTGGTGGGGATCAATACAGCGATAGCGTCGAACGGCGGGGGAAACGAGGGCATCGGTTTCAGCATTCCCAGCAATCTGGTGCGGCGTGTCTTCGAACAGCTGGTGGCACATGGTCGCGTCCGTCGCGCGTATCTGGGAGTGGAGCTGGACAACGACTTTAATGAGGCGACGGCGCGGCGACTGGGGCTTGGGCGGGCCCGCGGTGCTCGAATCATGCGGGTTTACAACCAGAAAAACAGCCCGGCAGTTCGAGCAGGTTTGCGACCGGATGACGTTATTCTGAAGTTCAATGGTGTGGAAGTGATCGATGAAAACCATCTGATCAACCTTGTGAGTCTGTCAGATATCGGGGTTGCGGTGGACATTGAAGTATTCCGCGGCCGCCAGATGTCACAACTGGCTGTCACGCTGATGGATCGCGAGGAATATCGGACCGCCGACGATCCTCGAAATACCTTCAACACTCGCTGAGTACTATCTGGCAATCACCCTCCACGGCTCCCGCTGCCCCGAAAACCGTGCGGGTTTTTGGCAGACGAATTGCAATCCTGCTGCTGAGCCGGATAATGGAGCAGGTGGTTTTGCGAGGCTCGGTAGTCCAGGCAGGGCGGGTCCTGTGCCCGGGACAGCCACGCAGGGTCGTGCCCTGCTGCTGGCGAAAAGTTCAGCTCTGGCACGCTACCAGGAGACAGCAAAGTGAAACCTGCGGGCGTTGACAACAGTGTTACTGCAGATACAGCAGAATCGCCGGTTCGCCGAACGCGACGGCAGAAGGTTTTTGCTGTCCTGCCCACACTGCTGACGTTGTGCAACGCAGCCTGCGGCTTCGGGGCCATCACGATCACTGCCAAAGTGGGGCCGGAACATTTCGGTGGCAGCGAGCTGATTACAGCGTCGCAGCTGATTTTCCTTGCCATGCTGTTCGACATGCTGGACGGAAGTGCGGCACGGCTGACGAATCAGACATCAGATTTCGGGGCACAGCTGGACAGCCTGTGCGATGCCATCAGCTTCGGGGTCGCTCCAGCCTTTATTTTTCTGCAGCTTGCCCATCCGGCCCATCACCTGATGGATACAATTGCTGCCGCACCGTTTTACTTCCATCCCCGCATTCTCTGGGCGATCGCCGTACTGTTCATGATGTGTGCCATCCTCAGGCTGGCTCGCTTCAACGTTGAGACAGATGAAGAAGACTCACACGAATTCTTCAGCGGACTGCCGTCACCAGCAGCTGGTGGTGTCGTGGCATCTCTGCCGATCGGTATGAGTGAACTGAAAAGCCAGCTCAGCACTGGCGGAAGTCTGCAGAGTCTGGCGACTTTCGAACGGTACATCTGGTCGGCGCTGGTGGTGATCGTTCCGCTGGTGACTCTGTCAGCGGCTGTGCTGATGGTATCGCGTCTGAAATATGCTCACGTATTCAATCAGCTGGTTCGCGGACGTCGCGGGCGACTGCAGATTCTGCAGATCGTATTCAGCCTTGTGCTCGTCTTTATCGTTCGCGAACTGGCGCTGCCGGTACTGTTCGGGTACTTTGCATTTTCGGGTCCGGTGCGTTCCGTTTGGCAGCGAATGCGACGACAGCCCGCCGCAGCGCGGGAGCAGTTGTAGCGTGAACATTGTCTGCAGGGGTGGCAGCGGATGCCGCTGGCGCTCAACCGCGCTGTTGAGGCTGGCATGAAGCCCTACTTGCTGATGCTGTGCGGGGCCTTCGCCTTCTCGCTGATGGGTATCTTTACTCACGCGGCCGCACGGGTCTTTGACTGGCAGGTCATTGCTCTGGCACGTTCCGGTACGGCACTCGTGCTGGCGCTGGCACTGGCCACGGCCGCAGGGACCCCTTTGGTGTTTCTGCGCCCTCGCACATTATGGATCCGCAGCATCGCCGGTAGTCTGAGTGTGCTCTGCAATTTCTTTGCACTGGCACATATGAATGTCGCCGATGCACTCGCTCTGACCAATATGTTTCCGGTCTGGATTGCGGTACTGTCGTGGCCGGTACTGGGGCGAGTTCCCGGCAAAGATGTCTGGCTCAGCGTGGGATGCGCGATGGCTGGTGTGGCTTTGATGTTAAAGCCAACGGGCGAAGGTGGACTTGGCACGCTGCTGGCAGCCACGGGGTCGGTAACCAGCGCTGTGGCACTGATGGGCCTGCATCGTCTGCGACACATTGCGGCGAATGCTGTCGTAGTTCATTTTTCCGCCGTGTCCGTGGTCATTCTTACAGGGCTGTGGCTGATTGTGCCCGCAACTCGACCCCTGCAGACCCTGCCCGATCAGTTACTCAGTGACGGCTGGCTGCTGCTGGGGGTGGGGCTGGGAGCAACCGTCGGACAGCTGATGCTGACAAAAGCCTTCGCTGTCGGGGCTCCGGCTCGCGTCAGTATTGTAGCACTGTCACAGGTTGTATTCGCCATGGTGATTGAATCTCTGCTCTGGCAGCGAACCTATGACCCAATGACCCTGACCGGCATTCTGATGGTGCTGGGACCAACTGGCTGGATGCTGCTGCGACGACCTCTGCGCGAAGAATCTGCCGAATGATCTGGCAGTTGTTTTTCTGCAACATCGCGTCAGATTGAGCGCGATTGCAGGGCCCGAGAATCAATCCGGCGGGAATTCTGTTGACAAAAGAACCTCGTCACCAATTTTCAGGTCCAGCGCGGGGCCGTCGACGGATAGTGTCAGGTAGTGATCCCAGCAGTCCCGGACTTCTGCTCCGATCGGTGACAGCACACGGTATTTCACTTTGCGACCGTCGCCGGGGCGAAAGCAGGCAATAACACATGTTTCCAGAGTCGGTCTGGCAATCACCAGCGCCGAGATGCTGTGTGTGGAAGGCCGGCTGTCGATGTCCGCTTTCGAAATGCTGGCGGATACGGGCCACGGATTACAAACAGCCACTCCGTGAAATTCCGACAATAATGGCACGGGCAGTCGGCCACAGACAAGACTCAGCGGCGCTAGAGTGCCTGAGTCTGTTGTGCGGATCGCCCTGCCACTGCCGGGTGATTGCCTTCGCTGCATCATCTGCCAGGTGTGCTGACTCATGGAAACTGCCGACTGCAGCGCTCGCCCCTGCTCAGCAGCATCCACCTCAGAGTCACAGGGGTCTCGCACAAACAGTCCACTCAGATGCAGTTCCGGCAGCCTCAGGACAGCGGCCGCCAGATGAACGGCGTCCGGCCCGGCAGTGACTCCAGCCATGTGACGCCCAAGACGCAGTTCCACCAGCACCGAAAGGCGACGACCGGCAGCCTGCGCCGCGGCGACAGCCAGCTCAGCATGGCGAAAATGACTGATGACCAGTGTGCACGGTCGAGTTGCGGCAAGGGCCGCCAGTCGAGGAACATCAACAGGTCGAACAATCGGGCAGGTCAGCAACAGTTCACAGGCTTTATCAGCATCGAACTGCAGCTGTTCGGCAGTTGTCAGATCAGCACATGCGATACCACGGATCGGATGACTGGTCATGGTCTGCAGTTGCTGCAGGATGGCCTGTACAGGTACGGTCGCATCAGGGGCAGTAATCTGCGGGTACCACGCGGTGTGAGCTGACAGCTGCGACAGCAGGGTCGTGATCTGTATCTGTATGCCGTTGGTGTCGGGTTGACCAGTCATGGTGCGGACTCCAGCTGCTTCTGCAGCATGGCAGCGCGCTGTTTTCGTTCCGCTCGTCCCCATTCCGGGTGCAGCACATTGACGACCTGCAGCATCCGTAGAGCGTCCTGACGACGACCTTCGATGGCGGTGGATTCGGCCAGTCTCAGAGAAGCTTCCAGCCAGAGGTCATCACCGGGGCGCGATTGATTTCGCAGCTTCTGCCAGAAACTGACCAGCGTGCGCCGCGCCGATGGATCGGCCGATGTGCGGACGGACAGGGAACCTGCCACGCCGGACAGCTGCGACAGCTGTGCCGGTGTTAGTTGCAGCAGCAATAGTTCTGTGAGATGCCCGAGCAGTGGTTCTGTATTCCCGGCGGCGGTGGCAAAGGTGGTTTCCAGTTGCAGCCATTGCAGACGCTGTTCCAGCGAATCAGCCGGGTCATGAAGTGTCTGATGTATGCTGGAAAGTCGCCTGCCCAGCTGTGAATGACCCGGCAGAGTGGCCTCGGTCAGCTGTGGCGAGAGCAGCTGCAGGGCCAGTCTGCGAAGTTCCGGGGGGCTGTTGAGCAGCGATTGTTGCAGCGGGTCAATCAGCGTATCCGGTTCCAGCAGACGGCAGGCAGCCAGAAGTCGGGTACAGATGGCTGCGGTGCGGCCGCGAGGCAGTAATTCGGCTGACTCGGAGGCCACTTCCGGTGGGATTTCAGGCAATGGCAGAGCGAGTGCGGCATCGGCACTGCGGGCCAGTTGTGACCAGTCGATCGGTGTGGATTCCACGGGAGTCTGCCAGAGAATCGCGGCTGACTGCAGCAGTGCCAGTGACGTGTTCGCGGGACTTTCCGCGGACGGCGTCTGTCCGATCTGTTCCTGAAAGGCGGTCGTCAGACGCTGTCGCTGAGCAAGGACATCTGCAGCAGCAGCGGAATCCGTGGGCGGTGTACCGAATGCCGTATGTTCCAGCAGCAGGTCTGCCAGCAGGCATAACAGTGTCGTACGATCCGTCTGCAGCACGGGTGGCGTGGCCGCTGGGGACTGCAGCAACTGGAGCACATCCGCGGCGGCTGAGAGTGGTGCTTCAGATCGCAGGTAGCGAATACGATACAGACGAGCCGCTGGTTCTGTTTTCTGTTCGGCATAGTCCTTCAGATGCTGTTCGACGGCGTCCCGATAGTTGTTTTGTCGGGCAGTCTTTTCTGTGGCAGATGCGGTGTTCCAGAGTTGACCGAGGCAGTACAGTCTGAGCAGATCAGCGCTGGCGGCCTGCTCAGACGACTGGAGTTCACGATAACCTTCGCTGGCCTGTTGCAGTTCTGTGGATGCGGCAGCCCAGTCAGAAAGACGCAGCGAAAGTTCTCCCGCCTGCATCAGAGCGTAGGCTTTGACCGATTGTTGTTCAGACTGGTCGGCAAGGTGCCTCAGCTTGCTGCGTGCCGACTGGTAGTCAGTGGCGGTGATGTGCTCATTGATTTGTTCCAGCGTTGTGGCGGCTGCAGGGCCGACCTGCAATGACAGTTCAAATCGCTGTTTCAAACGCAGTGTGGCTTCGTGCAGCACGCCGGAAGTTTGCAGCAGCAGTTTTTCGGACCGTTGCTGGAATTCGGTCGCTGTAGACAGCAGGGACTGTTGTCGTTCGGGTGAGGAGTTGCGGAGCAGCAGGAGAGATTCGTGAAGTCTGAGCAGGGCATGGGCTCTGAGCAGTTGCAGTTCCAGTGGCAGCACCGGCGTGGTTTCTGTGAATTTGACAGAAGCCTGCAGGGCATCAGACGGTTGATTCTGAAGCAGCAGAGCGCGCCATTGAAGCACCGCGCTGGCTGTCTTGTCGGCGGGCAGCAGAACATCGGGCTGCAGGCGTCTGAGCTGCAGCTGGAACGCCGCAAAGTCTCGTCGATCCAGCAGAGCATCTGCCTGCAGCAGCCGGGCCTGCAGGCGATCAGCTGAGCCACTGCTGCGTACCAGCTGCTCAGCCTGCTCGTCCAGCTGAGTCAGAAGTCCCGGGATCTCTGCGGCTGTGGCCAGTCGACAACGGGTCTGCAGGCAGGAAGCCAGGACGAAACGCAGACGCAGCCGGCAGGAACGCAGAAACGAAGGCTCGAGATCTGCTCGCAGCAGATCCAGCTGCTGAAGTCCTGCGTCAGCCAGTGCAGCACCCTGCTGGCTGGCGTCGAGGGCAAACTGTTTCCTGCGAGCGCTGAGCTGGAGGGGCGTCTGCGGCGGATGTGAGGGGTTGAGTGTGAGCAGCTCTGGCAGACATTCGGTACGAGCAGCCGTGGCCAGCAATTCCGTGCGACGAATCTGCAGCAGGAGATCTGTGACCGGTCCCGGAGGACGATCGTTCAGGAACTCAGTAATATCTGTGGCGGCTTTGGTCACCAGTTCAGGGCGTTGTCTGGCGGGCATCAGAGGCAGCTGCAATTCACAGCCGTCAGCCATCAGCAGCTGCCAGAGAGCCTGCTGATTACGGCTGACAGCGGTGGCCTGCTGTCGCAGACAGTGCTGTGCTGCCAGATCAAACATGTGCCGATCGTGCAGCGCTGCAACGAACTGCTGCTGTCCATCGGGCAGCAACGAATCATCCGGCGGCTGAGCGGGTTCAGCAGCCTGCGAATGCAGCAGCAGAATCAGGATGAGCAGTGCGGATTGCATGGGGCAAGTGTAACGAGGTGCAGGGGTGACGCGAAGTCGTCCGGCAGTTCACTTGTATTGATGCGACACTGTGGGCGATGATGCGAAGCGTGACGGTGTTATCCATCGGGGCTGTGACAGGGAGCGGGTTATGGTGCGGGTGCAGGATTGGAGCGTCAGTCGCGTTGTAGTGCTGAGTGCAGTCCTGCTGAGTGGACTGCTGAATCTTCGGTTGAAGGCCGAAGACTGGTCGGCATTCCGGGGGGCTGACGGGCAGGGCAGTGCCGGTACGGTCAGTCTGCCCGTGAAGTGGGGCGACGGTGAGAATATCGCATGGAAAACCGAATTGCCCGGGCCTGGTGCCTCCAGTCCGGTGGTTTACGGAAAGCATATTTATGTGACCTGCTACTCAGGATTCTTTGTGCCCGGTCAGACCGGGGGCACGCAGGCCGATCTGCGCCGTCATCTGTTGTGTGTGGATCGGGCAGGCGGAAAGGTGGTGTGGCAGCGCACTGTGGAGCCAAAACTTCCTGAGGAAGAGCGGATTCGTGATCATGGCTTTGCTGCCAGTACTCCTGCATGCGATGCAGCCGGAGTAGTGGTGTTTTTCGGCAAGACCGGTGTGATTGCGTTCGATCATCAGGGACAGGAGCAGTGGCGAGCGGATGTAGGTTCCAAAACGCATGGCTGGGGTTCCAGTGCATCGCCGGTGCTGTATGAAAACCTGGTATTGATCAATGCCAGCGTGGAGAGTGAGTCGTTGCGAGCGCTGGACCGTCGCACGGGTCGGGAAGTCTGGAGTGTGTCCGGGATCCGCGAATCATGGAATACTCCGGTCATTGGCAGGAGTCGTGAGGGTCGGACGGAGCTGCTGCTGGCGATGCAGGGCAGTCTGCGAAGCTACAATCCTCAGACGGGCGAACAGTACTGGAACTGTCAGACAGATATTACGTGGTACATGGTGCCAAGCGTGGTCTGGCATGAGGGCACGGTGTACTGTCTGGGCGGTCGTTCAGGAGTGGCGGGGCTGGCGGTACGGATGGGCGGTAGCGGTGATGTGACGGACAGTCTGCGGTTGTGGACCAGCATGAAGGGTTCGAATGTCACATCTCCGGTGTATCATGACGGCCACCTGTACTTTATGAATGACAATCGTGAGATTGCCTATTGTCTGTCGGCAGAGACGGGCGAGGTTGTCTATGAGGAGCGTGTAAACCGGGCCGGCCAGATTTATGCATCGGCGCTGCTGGCCGGGGGCCGGATTTACTACCTGTCGCGGGACGGCCGTACGTTTGTTGTTGAAGCAGTGCCAAAATTCACAGAATTGGGGCGGAACGATCTGCGGGACGGTGGCCAGTTCAATGGCAGTTTTGCGGTGGATGCAGGACGTTTGCTGGTGCGTTCGGACCGATATCTGTATGCGATCGGTGGAAACTGACGAAATCCTGTTAGGAGAGCGCGTCGCGGGCGTCCTTGTACGTGGTTAAGCGTACAGAGGCGTCCGGGTGGCGTTTTCTGACGTCTGGAAAGACTGCATGACCAGTTCGGAACCAGCAGGATCGGGGTTGCTGGCACGGAACGAAGAGATTGCCCTTTTTTACCGGGAAAATGCTCGGGAATTATGGGCCATTTTCTATTCCATGTGCAGTGATCCCGAGCGCGCTCATGATGCCGTTCAGGAAGCTTTTGCTCGACTGTACGATCATCATGGGGAACCTGTGCGTGACCTGCGGGCATGGTTGCTGCGGGTCGGCCAGAACTGGCTGCGTGACGTCGCTCGACGGAAAAGCAGTGGTTGCAGTCTGTTGCCGGGGCTGGATGAGTTTACGGGTGCCGCCGTGGATCCTCGGCAGTCAGCCGAGCTTCACGAGCGACAGCTGCAGATCCGGGCTGCTCTGGCTGAACTGAACGAAGATGATCGAAAAGTGCTGGTGATGAAATATTCGATGGATTGGTCAGCAGCACAGATTGGTACGGTGATGAACAGCTCGGCGGCAGCAATTGACATGCGTTTGTCGCGTGCGAGGCGTCGGCTGGCTGAGATTCTGGTTGAACAGGGGTATCAGCATGAAGAGTTCTGACAGCAGTAATGACCACATGATCGGTCAATTGTCGGATCAGCAGATGGAACTGCTGCTGCGTGATTTTTTCGCGATCGAAGTTCCCGCAGTTCTGCCGGCTGCGCGGCAACCCGCGGTACAACTGCGTCGCGATCTTGTCGACCAGAGTGTTCGTCTGTCTCGTTCTGCGATCTCCGTGCGATCCGGTCGCTTAACAGCCGCACTGGCACTTGCCGCACTGGGGCTGTGTGCGGTGCTGTTGAATCAGGATGCGGAGCGAGTGGCGGCCATGGCAGCGCGAGTGAATCAGCCGGCTGCCACGACGGATTCAATGCTGGTATCTCCTCAGGGTGCCACCAAAGGCAGGCAGGTTCCGGTCGGCGCCGATGGGCTTCTTCTGCAGGAAACGGAGCAGATCGAAGTGCATCCCCAGCGGTAACGTCAACCGATTTTCATCGATGAACTAATCCAGCTTGAAATCGATGGTGTTACTTCCGGACTGCACTTCTGCGGACAGAGCACCCGGGATTGCCCATTACCGGGGAAGGACAACAGAGGCTATTGAGTTTCTGTGATTTGTCGTTGTGTTTTGTGCCTACCAGCAGCGACTGTCCTGCCGCTCACAGTATTCTGTCCTTGCTGCGTCACGAAACTACCTTAGTCCACCAGAGCTAGCGGATGGTAGGGTTAATTGGCGGAACAAAGCTGCTGCGGGCCTGCAGAAAGGCATTCAGCAAAGCGGCCGGAGCGGGCGGGCTGGCGATGGTGAATGACAGCAGATCGGGCGTTACTGTCAGCACTGCTGAAGCTTTTGTCAGTTGCAGTGAGCACCATGTTGCCTGTCGATCGTAGTCAAGAACCACCCCGGCAGGCTGCAGGTCCTCCAGTCGATCGATCAGCTCCGCAATATCGATGGAACCAGGGGGACAGAACTCCACTGTATCGAAAAAGCCCTGGAAAAGTCCGGCGATTTCGGGTGAATCGAGCTGCTGAGCAGCTTTGAGTGCTGCCAGCTGCCACCGCCACGCCACCTCGGTTGGGTCATCTTCTGCCAGGGTCGCTCGAATCTGATATTCGAACCAGGGAGTTGTGATGGCGGCACTACCGGTGTCCGGCTCTGTGACAACAAGGTCCGTTCGTCGACATTTCAGCTGCCGACGAAAATCTGCAAATCGCTGCTCAAGATGTTCGGCGATATCATCAGCGGCGATACGAGCGATAAAGGCCGCTGTATGCTCGTTATATTCCTCTGGTATCTGGTGCGATTTGCGAAAGCCCCGCAAATCACGGACTCGTGAGCGACGAGTTCGGACGAGGGTGACGGCAGCAACAGGTTCGGCGTAAGACTCGGGCATGGCAGGGCTGGGTCTGCAGCATGGGCATGAAGTAATCGAAATTCCGTGTGGATTTGCACACGACAGTGAATCGTAGAGAATAGACGCTGCAGATTGCAGTGTTGTAGCTGAAGTTCAGGTCGGGAATCGGGTAGTTGTGGCCACGAAAGCCGGGGCCGGGGGAAATCGCAGTATGGGATGGTCGGGGGCAGACAGGCTATCGGCTGTCAGACACCTGCAAAGGCAGGATGCAATTCTGCGAACTGTGATCAAAAAAGCCGGGCCGTTGAAACTCAGATCGGCGGGGCGAGGTTATCCGGTTCTGGTTCAGTCAATCATTTCACAGCAGATTTCCACAGCAGCAGCCGCCACGATCGGCCAGCGACTGCGATTGCTGGCCGCAGGTGGCGAGTTAAACGCTGAAGTTGTTGCACAGCTGTCAGATCAGCAGCTCCAGACCGCCGGCGTCTCACCGCAGAAGCTGTCATACCTGCGCGACCTCACTCGCTGCACACTGGAAGGTGTGATCAATTTCCGTCGGATTGCTCGAGCTACAGACGAGGCGGCAATTGCGGAACTTGTACAGGTCCGGGGAATCGGACGCTGGACGGCACAGATGTACCTGATTTTTTCACTCGAACGCCCCGATGTCTTTGCTCCGGATGATCTGGGACTGCGAAATGCCATGCAGCGATTGTATGGACTGCCGCAGCAGACATCACGCGTGGAACTGGAGCGGATGTCCGAGCAGTGGCGACCATGGCGAAGTGCTGCCAGCTGGTACTTGTGGCGATCACTGGAACAATCTCAGAATGCAGATCACTGACACGCGTTTTGACAACTCGGCCCCAAACCTCAGCCCCAGCATTCCTGACGCCGAAGACAAAATGTAGCCCGAGCATTCGTGCTCGGCCCCATCGCCTGAAAAATACCGGGGATTTCAAAGGTGACAAACCGTGGGCGACCGGGCTGAAGCCCAGACTACGACTTTTGTCCCTCGCATCACTCCTGCCGGAACTTTCGCTGGCGACATCAGGCTGATCAGAACTCTCACGATTGTGGGAAACGAAATTCCGGTAATGGATAGTCGGGCAATGGAACGGACTGAGCGTTGTCAGCCAGTTCCAGCAGTCGTTTCCAGCCGCGAGTGATCAGTAGCGTACGCTGCTGCACGTACTGAGGATCCAGTTCACGACGATCAAAGAATCCAGTGGCATACACCGGTGCAAAATCCGGGTCTTCAATGAACTGGGCATTCACGGGATTACAGCGAAGATGACGTTCAGGCGCTGCCAGCAGCTGTCGTGATGGCAGTTCACCAATCACAAACCGCAGATAAAGGTCGCTCTCACGGATCGATTCAACTTCTTCACCGCAGACATCGCACAGATAACCCTGTTCACAGCGTGCCATATTTGTCATCCGCGGGCTGAAGAAGTGAAGGAAGAGAACATCCGGCTGGCGAGTATGATAAACGGAAACGACCGCCAGCGAAAACGCGGCGGCCGTTGACAGACTGATGCTGTGTTCAGAATCGCAGATCAGCGGAGCGAGGCTGGGTAACGCCGTGACAGGGCACTGTTACCGGGGCCGCTGAGGCTGGCATTGCGAATTGGCAACTGACCACCGAAGGCATTCGGGCGAATGTAGCCGTTTGCATTCTGCGGCATCTCATGATCACCATAAACATCACTCATGACAGGCATCGGTTGCGGCATCTGAGCCATCCGCGGCTGGACATACTGCGGCTGCGAAAACTGCGGCTGAGAATATTGTACGCCAGCGTACTGAGGGACGGCATACTGCGGCATACCATACTGCGGCATCGGCTGTGGCACGTTCTGTGAGTAGCCGGCAGAGTAGGCTGAGTTGATGCCGTTGCTATGAAACCGAGCTGCTGCTGTTGCGGTCCACGTGGGGGCCTGCTGCCACGTCTGCTGCGGTGACCAGACACGGCCTGGATGCCAGCTGTTGGCTGCGACCTGAGTCGGGTAGCCGGAATTCCATGCCTGTGGCATCCCCATACCCGGCAGCATACTGACAGGTGGCAGGGGTTGTGTGTAAGTGCCGGAAGATCCACCACTGCAACCGCAGTCGCCGGCAGGCGCTGCTTCAGGCATGACCGGTGCTCCACAACCAGCAGAGTCCGTCATGGTGGACTGGCACGAATCACAGCAGTCACCACCGAAGACAGTCCCTGCCATCAAAGGAGCTGTCTGCATCCATGGCTGCGGTTGATAATACTGTGGCTGTGGCATCTGATAGACCTGCGGCTGTGGCATCACAGCCACGGGTGGCATGCTGCCGCATGGATCACAGCAGGGATCCCATGCAGGAGCATAGATTGGCTGGGGGCCCACAGGTGCTGCAGGCGATGGGTACATGCCGTTGAACTGCGGCTGCCACGCAAGGGCCGGCTGAGCGTAGCCCTGGCCGTGATGCAGATTGCGATACCAGTTGCCGGGGTAGTGTCCCAGAGATCCGTTCTGGTTTCGCAGGTAGCCATAGCCGAGCCAGTCGTCGATGACTTTCCAGCTGGCATACGGCTGATTGCCATACAGACCGCCTGCCGCTCCACCATAACCCGGATGGATATGCTGGCAGCCGAACAGCCAATAGAGTGGGCACAGCAGCCCGCAGGCCGAGGCGACCGGTGAGGTGATGATGAAGATCAGAACTGCCAGCAGCGAGATTCCGCGTCGGGAGCTCATTGAGTCTTTTCCTTGAGCCAGCGATTGACAGAGAGACTAAAACCGGCGGCAGGTGGCAGCGGGGAAAGCCGCCAGCGACAACCGCAGAGGAGGCCAGAACAATAAAACTCCGACTTTCACGGGAAAATCGGAAATTGACTCAAGTTCCGGGAGTCTGCGAATTTTGACCGAGATCAGATTCAGGAACCGGCCGGAATCGCCGTTCAGCGGATCAGAACGGCAAGTAAAGTCAGCAACAGCAGGATGCCAACAGTGATGAGAATCGGCAGTTTTGGCAAGTACCCGGCAGATCCTGCCGAAACATGCGGGGCAGGTGTCGCAGTCGCAGCGGCCGAGTTTTCAAAAAGACCCCCGATGATCGTGGACTTGTAGCCTGTGGCATCATCACGACAGTCGTGGATCGGCATTTCAGTGTCATCAATCAGGATTTCACCCAGTCGTCCCTGCAGCTCGCGAGCAGTCAGCGGCAGTGGCTGCGCTGGGTCCAGCAGGCGGTCCAGCAGTCGAGCGAGGCGACTATTGAGACTGGTTGTAGACGGCTGCTGAGTCCGTTCTTTGCAGGCATATTCCAGCAGGTGTTTCAGGAGTGCAGCCAGATCCCGCAGATCGCGTTGCACCTGTTCGGCGGAAGCAAAGGCGCTGACACTGATCAATGCCGGTCTGGTGGCAGACTGGTTCTGCTGGGCACGAGCCGTAGCTGCGGCATTCAGCCAGCGCTGTAATCCTACTGCCGTAATCATGGGCTGCAGACCCTCTGTCAGCATCACCGTGTCCGCTGACAATGCACCATGGGCCAGTCCCACATTATGCATCTGCTGCAGAGCCGAACAGATCTGCCAGCCAACATCGATGATCTCATCCGCAGACAGTTTTGTCCCCGCTTCGATCAGCGAGGCCAGCTTCGGGGCTTCCGGAGCTTCCATCCAGCACAACAGCTCACCGTCAGATTCTGCAAAGCCCTGGAATTTCTGAATACAAGCATGCTGCAGCTGAAGCAGCGTATCGCGATCGGTTCTGACCGCTGCACGGAATTGAGACAGCTGAGAAAGTACCTGAGAAAACATCAGCAGGTGCACCAACCTGCCTGTCGGTCGATGCACCGCTAATTCAAGACTCCAGCCATCCGATTGCTGCAGAGTCTGCTGCAGGTCAAAATCGCCTCGCTGCACTGCAGACATGGCATCAGGAGAAGTCAGACGGATTTCCGAACAGTCCGCCACCCTTACCAGAGCCACCAGTGCCACCACGCAGGTTCGTATTGCGCGGCTTACGAGGCTCCTCCGGAGTCGCAGGAGCTGCCTCTTCTGCCTTCTCTGGCTTCGGAGGCTCAGGACGCTTTTCCAGCGCCTTCAGCGACAACGAAACTCGTTTGCGCTTGGTGTCGACTTCAACCACCTGAAATTCGCGAGTCTCACCGACCGTCAGAATCTCACCCACGTTCCCGACACGACGCCACGCCAACTCGCTGATGTGCACCATGCCCTCAAGGCCGGCTTCCAGCTCAATAAAGGCACCAAATTCCGCCAGACGAGTCACCGTGCCGGAAACATTGCGACCCTGAGCATAACGCTCGGAAGCACTGGCCCACGGATTCTGTGCCAGCTGTTTCATGCCCAGACTGATCCGCTTCTTTTCGGAATCCAGCTTCAGGATTCGTACGTCAATCTGCTGGCCTTCGGACAGAACGTCCTTCGGATGATTAATGCGAGACCAGCTGATTTCCCCGATGTGCAGGAACCCATCCACCGGTCCGATGTTGACAAACGCGCCGTAGTCCTTGATCGTCTTGACGATACCCGGAAAGTCCTGACCAACTTCCACCTTGCCCCAGAAATCCGTCTCACCCTCAGCTCGCTCTGCCTGTAGCAACGCACGACGGCTGACAACAAGGTTACGCTTCTTCGGATTCACTTCGGTGATCTGCACCGACATCTTCTGACCAACATACTGCTCAAGGTTACCCGCAAATCCCAGTTCCACCTGGCTGGCCGGCATAAACGCTCGCAGATTGCTGACTGTAACCTGCAAACCACCCTTGTTGACGGCAGTCACAAGACAATCCACGACCTGACCTGCTGCCAGCGATTCCCAGTTCCCGCCAGCACGATGCCGAGCTCGCGGAATACGACCCTTGATCAGGCCGTCTGCTCCCGCCGAATCAATAATCACATCAAGCTGATCACCAACAGCCGGATGCTTGCCTTCCGGGAACTGTGTCAGCTGCAGCACAATGTTGTGCCGCAGACCAGCTTCCAGGAACACTTCGCCGTTATGCACGGCCTGCACCACACCCTTGACCTTGCTGCCAACTGCGATCTCTTTCGCCGGGCCCGCTGAGTCGTCTTCCGCTGCCGGTTCTTCCGTGACCGCTACAGGCACCGGAATGTCACCCGACATCGCAGCTGTAATTTCAGCTTCCAGGCCCGCTTCCAGATCATCTTCTTTCGGGATCTCCACAGGACCTCGACGCGCTGCCGGAGAAGAGACTGTTTCCTCGGGCTGCGGCAGAGCCTCTGTTGCAGCCGACATCTTTTCACGGATGCGTGCACCAACAGACTCTGTATCTGAGGTCGCTTCGGCGACAGGAGTTGCCGCCGCTGCTGCCTGCGAAGTCGCGTCGTCTGAAGATGCGGCGGATACCGTTGTCTCTGGTGTCTCTTGAGAATCAGGCTGCGTTGGGTCCGTGGTCATCTTTGTTTTCCTGTCAGAGACTGCTTCGGCCCGAAGGCACAGAAAACGTCATCCTGAACCTGAGCCACTGAAGCTTCAGATCACACCGCATCCTGACAGCACGCTGCGTTCGTTGGGGACACTGCGCACGCAATCAACGTTGTGGTCATGAATCACTGTGACAGATCAGAGACAAACCGATTCAACAACCTGTCTGACTGCAGGTGTGAATAGGGGAAATTCTGCAGTGTTCGCATTCAAGAACCTGTAGTTTTCCAGCACGAGCATACCGAAATTGACACGCGTTCGCCAATCAATCGAGGGCTGCGAAGCCGGTTCCTGTGTGGATTTTTCGGGATTTTGTCGGGATCCCGGAATACAGGGACAACCGCTAAAATGATCGCTCAACGGTCCTCGCTGCAAACTTGCGCGGGGTTGAGAATTCTCCGGTGATGACCTCTCAATTCTCTGAATTCCCCAATAAATCATGCGATCTGCGAATCATTTTGCAGTGCCTTCTGGTTGGAATGCACATGGTCTGCACCGGTGTCGCTGTTCATTTCAGGAGTTCGGGTCATGCGTTTTAGTGGCATTTCAAGTGTTCTGCTGGTTGTGCTGATCGCACTGCAGGGGACTGCGGAACTCAAGGCCACGGCCACAGAACAACCCATCGATTCCCGTACCGCTCGAATACTTAAGCCTGCTGAACATGGCGTCGGACGGTTCATAGCCGATCTTGAATTCACGGATCTGCAGGGACGAATGCTGCGACTGTCCGACTATCGGTCCGCAAAGGTGCTGGTTGTAGCTATGACCAGCACGTCCTGTCCCCTCAGCCGCAAATATCTGCCCACCCTCACCGAACTGGCACGCCAGTACAGCACGCGGTCCGCTCAGTTCATTCTCGTCAACAGCATTCGCTCTGATGATCGCCAGGCAATGCAGACAGCAGCGGCAGGCCTGCCCGCAACAGTGCCGTATGTGGTGGATGCCGATGAGACTTTGCTGCAGCGGCTGGGGGCCGTCTCAACAACCGACGTATTCGTGCTGGATCCGGCTCGAACCGTCCTGTATCACGGTGCTGTGGATGATCAGTACGGTGTGGGCTACGCACTGGAACAGCCCAAACGCCGCTTCCTGACTGACGCTCTGGAAGCCGTACTGGCCGGAACCAGTCCGCAGACTGCAGCAACCACAGCGCCCGGCTGCGTGCTGGAAGCCGATACCGCAACTGCCGCAACTGCCATCACGTGGCACAATCGCGTGTCACGGATTCTGCAGCAGCGTTGTATGGAGTGTCATCGCAGTGGCGGAGTGGCCCCGTTCTCGCTGCAGACCGCTGCTGAGGCGGCTGCACACGGTGCGATGATCAAACAGGTCGTATCTGATCGCACCATGCCTCCCTGGTTCGCCGCCAATGTTCCACAACACACAATCTGGGCCAACGATCGCTCTCTGACAGATGCCGAACGAAGCGATCTGCTGGCGTGGCTGGATGGAGGTCGACCTGAAGGCAACCCCGAAGATGCACCGCAGCCCCGCGTCTGGCCGTCTGAGTGGTCGCAGGGTGAGCCGGATGCGATTGTGCAGCTGCCACAGCCAATCAGAATCAAAGCCACCGGGCAGATGGCTTATCAGTACGTCAGTGTTCCATGGAATGGTGATCAGGATCAGTGGGTACAGGGTTATGAAATCCAGCCCACCGATCGCAGTGTCGTGCATCACGTTATTGTGAATGTGCTGGAACCGGGGCAGTCCGGAAATCGCCGTGAAGAAGGGGTCGGTGGATACTGGGCAGCATACGTGCCCGGAAATGCCGGACAGATGTACCCCCCGGGGTTCGCTCGCCGATTACCCGCCGGTGCCACATTCCGATTCCAGATTCACTACACTCCCAATGGCACAGCCACGACCGATCAGGTTCGAATCGGACTGCATTTCGCTGACAGTGCTCCGAAATATGAAGTCAGCACGATCCCACTCGCAAAGGTGAATCTGTCCATCCCCCCGCACACGGGCAACCACGTTGAGACTCTGACACGCCCTGTTCCGATGGACATTCCCGTGCTGGCCTACATGGCCCATATGCATGTCCGTGGCAAAGCGTTTCGCTTTGAACTGGAAGATCCGAACGGAGTTCGCAGCACCCTGCTGGATCTGCCGCAGTACGACTTCAACTGGCAGCTGCGCTATGACCTGCAGGAACCTCAGGTGCTGAAGCAGGGCAGCAAAGTTCTGCTGACCGCCGTCTATGACAACAGTGCTGACAATCCGGCCAATCCGGATCCGTCAAGAATGGTTCGCTGGGGCGATCAGACGGACGAAGAAATGATGATTGGATATGTTGAAACCTATGCAGCTCCCGGCGCTCGTCGCGAACGCATGGCCGGTCGAACCGGCGCCGCTGCAAATACCAGTGGGCAGGTACTGTTTTCACTGCTGGACCGTGACAGCAGCGGACTACTGGATGCTGCCGAACTGGAACGGGTGGGTGAGCGTTTCCCGGGATTGAAGGCCGAGAATGGTCTGCTGGAACGGGTCTTTCGCGAATCCGATGAAAACGGAGATGGCAGTCTTTCACTCCCGGAATTTGAAGCGGCTCGCGAACGCATCCGAAGACGTTGAGTGCCGCATGGGCAAGGGGGTCAGTCATGCTGAAGTTCGGTGTATGGCTTTTTGTCTGTCTTGCCTGTACGTCCGCCAGTACGCTGGTGTCCGGTCAGCAGCCGGGGCCAACCGCGCCCTTGAAGGCGGTCAGCCCGACACCTCCCGTAACTCGCACATGGCAGGTGGAAGGCGTGGCCAGGCAGGGCCTGCTCTATGTCCCGGAAGCCGCAAAATCGATGCCCGCACCGCTGGTGTTCTGCTTTCACGGACATGGCGGAAATACTCGTAATGCCGCTCGCTCGTTCCGCCTGCATGAAGTCTGGCCGGAAGCAATCGTCGTCTATCTGCAGGGGCTGAACACACCCGGACAACTGACGGATCCCGAAGGAAAGAAACCCGGCTGGCAGAAGTCGGCCGGAGATCAGGGTGACCGGGATCTCAAATTCTTCGATGCCGTCCTGAAATCAATCCGTCAGGATTATCGAGTCGATGATCGTCGAGTGTACTCGATGGGACATTCCAATGGTGGCGGGTTCACCTATCTGCTGTGGTCAGAGCGTGGTAGTGTGTTTGCAGCGCTGGCACCTTCCGGGTCCGCAGCACTACGGCTCCGTAATGAACTGCCTCCGAAACCCGTGCTGCACATCGCCGGACGAAATGACCCGCTGGTGAAATTTTCGTGGCAGCAGCTGATGATCGATCGACTGAAGACAGCTCAGAAGTGCGGCGACGGTCGCCCATGGCAGGGTGGTGCCACGGAATATCCGGCCGCAGACGGAGCTTCGGTCTTTACGCTGGTGACGGACGAAGGCCATAAGTTTCCAGCGCGAGCACCGCAGTTGATTGCAGAGTTCTTCCGCAAGCACGCGAAGCCGGACAACACGACCAGCGGTCAGTCCACAAACTGAGTCGCCGGAGGTCGCTCGGTGAACTGACCGGCGTAGCCCGGACATTCCGGACACGAGAGCCAAAAGTCGTAGTCTGGGCTTCAGCCCGGGCACAAACTTCTCGTCACCCTTGAAATCCCAAGTGTTTTTTAAAGGATTGGGCCGAGCAGGAATGCTCGGGCTACATTTTGTCCTCGGCGTCATTCCGGCTCGGGCTAACTTGTGTCCTTAACGTAATTCCTGACGCGAGGGACGAAACACGTAGACCGGGCATTCCTGCCCGGCACCTCCCCCCCCTTGAAAACCAAAGTGGTTTCATCATTAACGCGGCGCTGAAGCCCGGGCTACCCAATTTTGTCGCCGGTGGCAGGAATGCTCGGGCGACCTTTGTCCCCCATGTCAGTGTGATGTCCGGGAAACACTGCTCCCCCCACACCACACCGTAAACAGCTTCACTCGGGTGAATGGCACGTTGCCACGTTGTGTTCAGGCGCCACCGAACTCGTCGTCGTAGTCAGCAATCGCTGCCCGCACCACCTTCTCTGCATGTGCTCGATCATAGATGTGATCGATCTGCACCTGCTGCGATGTGTCGCCCGGCATGGTTTTGTATGTGGTGAAGTAATGTCGCAGTCGCTGCACCAGTGCCTGCGGCAGCTCGTCCAGATCTTCGACATGCGACCAGATGTTGTCCTGGGCCAGCACACCGATGATTTTGTCATCGGCTTCACCGCCATCCAGCATGGGCAGCCCACCGATGACTCGCACGTTGACAATGACTTCCGATTTGGTGATGGGACGCTCACTGAGAACGCAGATGTCAAGCGGGTCGCCGTCACCACGCCGCGCTTTCGGCATCAGCTCGGCAACTCGCTGACCGCAGAATGTGCGAGGTATGAAACCGTACAGAGCCGGCGGCTGCGAGGACGTCCGCTGCGGCCGGTCCACGCGCAGATACCCGGTCACTTTGTCGACTTCATATTTGACGAGGTCAAACGGTGAGATCTCGATGAAGGCGTGTACAAGGCTGGGCGGGTTTGGTCCGACTTCCAGACCATGCCACGGATGCGGGCGCCAGCGGAAGAAGGGTTTAGGAAATGCCATACAGCGGGATCCGGAAAGGGCCTGTCGGGTTCTGATCTGAGTTCACTGTAGGGGACAGACGGTCAGGACCGCCACTGCAGCCCCCCGACCCGGCAGAAAAATTCCCGCAGTCCGGCGGGGTTTCCGAAGGTCGGCCAAATGCAGTTGTCAACAGTCAAAATACAGAGCAAATTCGTAGGGATGCGGACGCTGCAGAATGGCATTCACGTCAGCTTCACGTTTATGCCGGATCCAGCGTTCAATCACATCGGGTGTGAAAACGTCATTGCGAGTCAGAAAGTCGTGGTTGCTTTCCAGGGCTGTGAGTGCTGCATCAAGCGATGTGGGGGTACATTCCAGACCAGCCCGCTCTTCCGGTCGCAGGTCATACAGGTCCTTGTCCTGCGGCATGCCCGGAGAAATACGGTTCAGAATGCCGTCCAGCATCGCCATCAATACCGCAGACGTCCCAAGATAAGGATTGCAGGCTCCATCCGGGCAACGGAATTCAATCGCCCGCCGTGACTCCTGTCCCGAATTGGCCGGAATCCGAATGGCGGCCGAACGGTTGCGATAACTGTAGGAGAGATTCACAGGAGCATCGAAGCCAGGGGTCAGCCGACGATAACTGTTCGTGGTCGGACAGCAGAAAGCCAGCAGCGCGGGCGCATGCTTCAGAATACCGCCAATGGCGTACATCGCGGTTTCACTGAGCCCACCATAGCCGCTGCCCGAAAACAGACACTGATCACCCTGAAACAGCGACAGACCAAGGTGCATCCCGGAACCGTTGTCATTCCAGATGGGCTTCGGCATGAACGTGGCCGTGCGACCATGACGCTGAGCCGTGTTGCGAACCAGATACTTCAGCCGCTGAGTACTGTCACAGATACGCACAAGCGAATCAGCCTGCAGGGAAATCTCAGACTGACCACCCGAGGCAACTTCGTGATGCTGTCGCTCGGTACGAATTCCACTGTCCTCCAGCAGCATCAGAATCTCAGTTCGCAGATCCTGAAAACTGTCCTGCGGTGACAGCGTCAGATACCCCTCACGATGCCGAATCGCAGAACCCCCGCCACGCACCGACTGGCCACGGTTCCACTGACCCTCTTCACTGTCCAGATAATAAAAACCATGCTGCTCACGCTGATCAAATCGCACACTGTCAAAGACAAAGAATTCAGACTCCACCGCCAACTGCACACGATCGGCAATACCTGTGGACTGCAGATACGCTTCGGCTTTGCGAGCAATATTGCGAGGGTCACGGGGGTAGGTCTGATGAGTCACCGGGTCACGCACATTGCAGAACAACGCGACCGTCGATTTCATAAAAGGGTCAACAAAGCAGGTCTGCGATTCCGGAACCACCTGCATGTCGCTTTCATGAATCGCCTGCCAGCCGGGCATCGACGATCCATCAAACGAAAAACCGTACTCGAAGCTTTCCTCAGTCAGTTGACGGACGGGAATCGTGAAGTGCCGCAGCGAACCGCAGAAGTCCGTAAATCGCAGATCGATCGCCTGAATCTCTCGCTGGCGACACAACGCCAGAACCTCGCGCGGCGACATATTGCTCTGGGACATGTTCCAAAACCTCTTCAGCTGTAATGCGGTGCATTGTCAGCACCAATTCTCAACCAGAACACATCCCAATTGCAAACCGCAGGCCAGTTTCGAGCAGACTTTCATGTAAAACGATGCGTTTGTTCAGTGTTTTTCCAGAGTTCTGCGAAAAAATCAGGAGAACTGCATTATTCAGTCGCGAAAATGGCCGTTTACGCATGCTGGTGTTGGGAATGACACTCGACAACACCACACGACAAACTTCCCGGGCAGGCAGGAATGCCTGTTTTCGGGACAGCAGTGTTGAAAAAAAAGACAGTGTGGGCTCAGTGGTTGAACAGGAATTCGCGACTGCTCAATACGGCCCAGAGGACATCTTCCAGTGTTGCACGGCGTTCTTCAGGAGTGCTCGCGCGCTGGAGTTCTGCCAGTAGCCCAGCCTGTTCTGCGGCGGAAGGCTGTCGCGCAAGACAACTCAGATAGATTTCGCTCAGGATCTCCTCGTTCGTCATATTTGCAGCCAGCCATTTGCTGAGCCGATTTTCTGGAGCCGACAGTTTTCCGTTCAGTGTATCTCCGTTGGAAAGGTGCAGTGCCTGCACCATGCTGGGTTCGTCAGAGCGTTCACATTCACACGTGATACGACGCTGATTACGCCCGAAGGTCTGCAGAAACCACGACTGGACGGCAGAGTCCTGCAACTGGATCGCTCGGGTTCCGCGAGGATACGCGTCAGTTGGTTTGATATCACTGCCCGAGTAGACGATGTTTTTGAACTCCGTCGGCACATCGGTGACTTGTGAGACGGCATCCAGCATCACCTCGGCCAGCATGCGTCGGGGGAAGCAGCGGGAATACTGACGCTGATCTCCGGAGTTTTCCGGGAGCGGTTCGCTGCTCCGCTGCCACGTTTCGGATTGCAGGATGGTCCGCATGAGAGCTTTCAGGCTGTAGTGATTCTGCACAAGGTGTTCAGCGGCAGCTGCCAGCAGTCGTTCGTTGCTGGCCGGGTTTGATGCACGCATGTCATCAACCTGTTCCACCAGCCCAACACCAAAGTAATTCTTCCACACGCGATTGGTGATGGCGCGAGCAAACAGGGCGTTCTGCGGGCTGACCAGCCACTCGGCAAGGTATTCACGGCGATCTCCCGTGGCGTCAAAGCTGATGGGTTCGGCATCCAGTGGTGCCGGTGGCTGAGGTTTACCGGTCCGCGGCTGCACCAGTTCCCCGAAGGAGGCTGTGACAAGGGTCCGCTTGCCGTCACCATTGCGAGCATCACCGCCCCAGCCCTTGGCACGGACTCGCGAAAACAAATTCGCGAATGCGTAGTACTGGTCGTTGGTCCATTTTTCGAGCGGATGATTGTGACAGCGGGCACAGCCAATCGAGAGTCCAAGGAACGCCTGACTGACATTTTCAGCCATATCCTCGGGGGCCTGATGGCGAGCAAAGAAATTGGTGGCCCCGTTTTCAATACTGGATCCCTTCGCAGTCACCAGTTCTCGGACAAAGCGGTCCCACGGAGCATCAGCAGCTACCTGCTGGCGAATCCAGCGGTACCACGCCGCGATAGCATCAGGACGCAGTTCATTCCCGTTCAGCAGCAGCAGATCAGACCAGCGATAGGTCCAGTAATCCACAAACTCCGGTCGGCCCAGCAGCGATTCAATCATGCGATCACGCTTGTCCGCCGCAGTATCAGCGAGGAAGCTGCGGACTTCGTCAGCTGTGGGAAGCGTACCAATCGTGTCCAGAAACACGCGGCGGATGAAAACTTCGTCCGAACAGCGAGGTGCAGGTCTGAGCTGCAGCTGCTGCAACTGGTCCAGCACAATTTCGTCAATGAAGTTACGACGGGAGGCGGTGGTATAGACTTCCGAGGGAATGGTATTGGGCCATGGCACCGTGATCGTGGCAATAACGATGCGACTGGAGAACCACGCTGTGACTGCCCCGGCACCTGAACCCGAAATGCTGATCATTCCCTGTTCATCGACAGAGGCAACTGCTTCAGCGGAGGCTGTGAATTTGGCAAGATGTGTGACGTCCTCCGAGCGACCGTTGGAATAGTGAGCGCGGACCAGCAGCGGTTGTGTGCTGCCGACTGAGGCGAGTATACGGTCCGGAATCACTTCCAGTCGCTCCAGACGCGCATCCGTTTCTGCCGGACCTGCGGCTCCCGCTGCAATCCATTCCGACAGTATGCGATAGCCAATGGAATCTGCCGGCAGACGCAGCCCACCTTTGTGCGGCACAGCCATGGCAGGTTTGGTCAGCAACAGACTGGCTGACGGATCTGCCAGTTCGACGCGACGCCCCAACTGCTGCTCAACAATGGAAAAATAGTCACGGTCAGGATCATAACCACGCAGCGACAGCCGAAAACCACCTTTCCCGGCAAGAGCGCCGTGACAGGCTCCTGAACTGCAGCCCTGCCGCGCCAGCACGGGTTCGACATGATTACGGAATGACCACTCTCCAGAACGCTCCATCGCTGTGACTGTGACCTGCTGCACCGACGATTCCGGGACAGCACCCTGCAGTCGGATCGTGGTCCTGCCGTTGCTTACCGGGATCAGTCGCCGACCTTCGACTCGGACAATCCGAGGGTCGTCGCTGACCAGCACGGCGTCAGTGGCAGGACCCACTGCGGTGTCATCACGAAACCGTTCAACAAGGACCAGTGACGAGTCCGCGGGACCCTGCAACTGCAACTCAACGGGCAGAATTCGCAGGGTTTCCGGAGATTGTGCTGAAACCATGGATGGGATCAGCAGGCTCAGGCTGACCGACAGACAGCGAATCAACATGGGGTGAATCTCCCCGGGATGGTCAGGAAAATGGGGCGAAATAGTACAGCCAGGCATCATCAGCAAGGCTGCGAGTGATTGCAACTGAGTATTTGTAACGGTTTTTGCGGGTTTCTGCAGGCAGTTCAGAAAATCCGCCGATTTCGGGGGTTGTAGAAACCGGAATCGCAGCAGAGAATCGCGTAACACCATCCAGGTGTCACGCGTTGTTTCGTCGCCGGTACAGCGAATGGGGTCTGTGAGACTATCAGGATTCCTGCGTCTCATCGGTTCGGCATCGTTGTTTTGGTCGTTTTTTGCAGGAGCTTGTCATGCCGCTGACAAACACAGATCGCAGATTGGTTGACGATCTGCTCGCTGGGAATGCCGGCAGCTGGCGAACCTTTGTCGATCGATTTACCGGCCTGATCCTGCAGGTGATCCGCCAAACGGCTCAGGCACACAGCCTGAAGCTGTCGGCAGATGACGCCGAGGATCTGTGCGCAGAAACGTTTGCGGAATTGCTGACTCGCGACAAATCTGCACTCCGCAGTTTTCGGGGCCGGTGTTCGCTGGCGGCCTGGCTCACCGTAATCGCTCGGCGCATCGTCGTCAGGAAACTGAACGAGCATCGTTATCGGCAGGCGCTGGGGCACGTACAGGCACATCAGGCCGCTGTCGACTATGCCTCGTCCGAATTGAACGCTGGTCAGCGAACAGAGCAGAAAGAGCAGGTCGAGTATCTGCTGTCGGCTCTGCCCCGTGAAGCCGCTGCGCTGCTGCAGGCCGTGTATCTGGAAGGTTGCAGCTACGCAGAAGCCGCCCTGCGACTGGGACGTCCGGAAAACTCTATCGGTCCGCTGCTGTCACGTTTTCGTGCACTCGCTGCGACTGTCGTAAGACCATAGCCCCATAGTTCAGTATCTCTGTGTCCCAGGCGCACTACGCACATGTCAGCAATCTGCCAGTGGCAGACGCGGATGCCGTATTCCTGTGTTTTCTGCCATCGTTTTTGTACCGCCCGCACGTTCTGTACGACCCGCACACAGTGGTGGTTGTGCCGCTGTGCAGCAGGACTAGCGAGGATCAGTTGAGGTGGGTGTGGAGGCGAACTGGCCACTGCTCTGTTCCACTAACTTTCCACTGCTGTCCACGTTCAGAAACATCACATCAAACCCCGCCTGTTTTGCCAGCTGCAGGCCTTTTTCAGAGCCCAGCACCATCATGGCCGTAGCCAGTCCGTCAGCCGTCATGCAGGATGCATGAGTCACCGAAACGCTTGCAGGTGGGTCAGCCACCGGTCGACCGGTGCGAGGATCGAGGACGTGCGAAAATCGCTGCCCGTCAATGACAAAAAAATTGCGATAATCGCCCGATGTGGCGATCGATTTTTCAGTCAGTTCAAGAATCTTATGCAGGTTGCCAAGCGGTGACTCGACGCCCAGTCGCCACGGTTCTCCGGTACGCTTAGCAGCACCCGCACGGTTTTCTCCACCAACATCGACAACGTGAGCCTTCAACCCCCGCTCCCGAAGCAGTTCTGAGATGCGGTCGGCGGCATAGCCGGGAGCAAGAGCGTTCAGGCTGATCTGAATTCCGGGACGTGTGCGTCGGATCGCTGGGGGGTCATCGCGAACCTCAATGAATTGAGTTCCCTGCAGCTGCAGAGCAGCTGCGATTTCTGCGTCCGGAGGAATCCGTTTCTTTCGGCTGCGACCGAATCCCCACGCTTCGATCAACGGTGCCAGCGTGATCTCCAGAGCCCCCGACGTCAGAGTATGCAGTCGGCGGGCTTCGCTTGTGACGGTCGCGAAATCTCGACTGACCGGGAACCACTCGGTACTGTCGACTGCCTGATTGAACCGGGAAATTTCCGAGTTTTGGTCCCAGGTAGACATCTGGCGATTCAGATCGGCAAATACCGTTTCTATCTGCTGCTGCAATGGTGCAGCAGCAGGCGGCGCCGCGGAATCGATGACGATGGAGTAATAAGACCCCATGGTCTTCCCGGCAATCCTTAAAGGTTCCTGACAGTTTGCAGGACACAGCAGCAGCAGGCTGATGAGGAATGCCGCAGGGATTGCCGGTTGCGAAGATCGCACGCTGTGATGCATGAGCAGATGGTCCAGAGAAGTGACGTTGGCTTTGCTGCCAACGAGTAACAAAACGCAGCCTCGCCGTCCAGCGGACAGGAGTCGAGATCATTGCGATTGAGATATCCCCAGACCTCAAAGTTCCTGAGTCGTCTGGATGACGATGTCGTCTTTGCTGCTGCATCTTTCTGAACACAAAAAGCCGCTTGTGACATCCGAGCAGAGCATTGAGGATTTCAGGGAGCATCCACAGATTTTGCTGCCAACGCTGAATGGAACGCCGATTGATTCTTCGCTTTGTTCTGACGAACGATGCCAGCAATCGAAGTACTTGAACTGGCAGGTTTCCGATGCCAGTGTCTGTCGCTCGGACTTTTTTGGGGTAAACTTTGGGAAGGAGGGGGAACCACAATGAAGTCACGAAACACAATGCCTGATTGCCATGTGATGCTCCTGTTGCGATCGCTTTTGCACGCAATAAAGGCGTGTGCGGTCAGCTCACGTGCCGGTCTTTTCGTAATAAGTTCTGTTCTTGTTGGTTGCAGCCAGCAGGACAAGCCATCGACGGAATCGCCGAAATCAGTAATCGCAACCAATCAGCCTGCTGCGGCTGATCCGAACCTTGCGGCAAATAGTACACAGTACCAGAAGTACTCAGGCACGTGGCAGATCGTATCACAGGTTGAAAATGGACTGGAAGTACCGCAGGAGCTGCTGAAGGATGTCCGCGTGGTGATCAACCGCGAAAAATACTCCGTCTACCACGGTCTCGAAACTGTCATGAAGGACTGGGTCTGGCAGCTCGATTCTGCAGAAGTTCCAGTGACATACGAAATTCAGGTTCCCGATGGACCATACAAGGGAAAAACGATCTATGGAATCTGCGAAATGGATGGCGACGTCAGCCGCTACTGCGACATCGTTGGAACCGACCCATCTTTGCGTCCAGATGATTTCGCCGCCCCGACAGGCAGCGGAAGGCGACTGTTTGTGTACAAAAGGATCGCAGAATAGGAATACGGTGACACGACGGAGTACAACGTGGCAGTGGTAACGTCATGCAAATTGGTCTGATTGTGGTAGTCAAAGCACGCAGGTTTCGGGTGCTTGCTTCAGCATTTGCAACGTTCCTGCTTGCTGCGCATTTCGTGACGCAACAATACGGCACGGTTGCAGTTGATGCGATCGAACGATCGCAGTACGGCGATCTCTACATGCAGATTCGAACTGATGACGCTCGCGCCATTTTACCATTTGTCGTCTCAACAGGCTTTACTACGACGATCCATGATTCGATGACAGGCAGGATCTCACGTGAAGCGAAGGTGCGTCGTTACTACCTTTGGATTGGCACACCAATTTGTTTTGCCGAATGGCATCGACCCAAAGATGCATGCTGAAGTTGTTCGAATAAGTTCCCGAACTGAGGGTACGAAGCCACAGCGGTCAAGCCTGTGATCGGCGTGCTGGAAACGGTGGCTTGACTGCGACTGCCGTGTGCTGGTCGCAGCCATGCAGAATCGGTGAGATGGCTCCTGCGTCAAGGTGTGATTGTGTTCTTCAAATTGATTTTCACGTTTGCCATATCGTTCTGCACCTTCGTGATTTGCACTAGTCTGGTCATCCTGCCAAATCTGGAACAAAAGCAGAGGAGAATCGCGCGACATGCAGGCGCTCATTCTTTCTCAACAGATCAGATCTGGTGCAGTACCTGCAGATGCCGTAGATCCATGGGGCAGTAACTTCGGCATCAAACGTATCGGTGACGATGACGTTGCTGTTGTCTCGTGTGGCCGGAACATGATTACGCCGGAAGATGGTCTCGATTCAGATGACATCTGGAATTCAATGTCTGATCCTCCGCATCGACAAGCAGTCCCGCGTAAGCGAACGCAACTGCTCTTCGTTCGTACCGCTGGAATACTGCCGTGGCTCTACCTGGTGGTGCCCCTGTTGCGTGAACGGTTGAGTTGGACTACAACCGGTAAAAGTCGTGTTCCCGCGCAGCAAAGCTTTGTACTGCAATCGTGAGTGGTGCGGTGTCTGTCTTTCAGGATTCCACTGGTCGCCAGTCAGTGAATGCAGGCCTTCCCGGGGAGTAGCCATGAAGTTGTGCAGGTCTGGTCCTCGCATCCTCGTGATCCTGCTATTACTCGTCGGTTGCCACTCGCTTGCACAACGGCCACACAGTTCGTGGCTTGCAGACTTTGATCGAACCGACTCAATTGTTGTACGCAAAAAGGGGGAACCGGCGATTAGCTGGACGGACCAGGCAACCATTCATCGACTTCGAGAAATCTACAACACGGCGAACTGGAAGCCATACTCAACGACCATTCCCGCAGACATCAATCAGCGAACCATCACGCTTTACGACGGCGACCAGCAGTTACGTCAGTTTTCGTTTTGCCTTGGTGACTTTTGCGAATCTGGTTCCTACAGCGAAATTCGCACAACGGAACTGAGTCCAGAGGAACTGGTTTGGCTTGAGTCGTTGTTCAAGCCCCCGACCGATCATAAACGGCCCAGTGAGTGAACCGAATAACGATTACTCCAGCCAGGCTGTTGTCAGTGCGTCAGCGGGGACACACGTGGTCAGCGGTGCGGTGCGGCGTTGTGGGGCGGTGGGGACACACCATTTCTAGTTCCGTTCAGCGGGATGAGTTGTGAGTTGTGGGGACACACCATTTTTTGTTTCGTCCGGTGAGTTCTGCTGGAGTGTGTCCCCGCTGTTGTAGCGATGGGGCATTGCACGGCGACGGTGGGGACACACGACTCCAGACTCCGTGGGGACACACCAAATTCAGTGGGGATGCAGCATTTCTCACTCACCTGTTCTCATCCGTCCAGCGGGTTGCGTCAGCGGCGTCCGTCAGCGAACCGTGGAACCGTGCGGGGGCACACCGTCAGCGGGGACACGGGATCTTAATTCTCCGTAGATTCAGGAGGACACACCAGATTCAATATAGCGGGGCGCGGTGGGGACACACCACTTCCAGTTCACTACTTCCAGTTCCGTTCAGCGGGCTGCGATGTGGATTGCCACCCCCTATGTTGGCTCGCCGTACGGCCGTTGCCTGTGTCCCCCCCCGGTAGACTCGCTTTGGCGAGGACGTCGGCGGGGACATACGTTGGCGCCGATACGCAAGCTTGTTGGAGTCGTGGGGACACATCATTTTTTGTTTCGTCCGGTGAGTTCTGCTGAAGTGTGTCCCCGCTGTTGTACCGCTGTTGTAGCGATGGGGCATTGCATGGTCTACTGATGTGTCCCCCCTGTTTTCGAGAATGTTGGCTGAGACATAACTGCGGTCGGCGTGAGCGGGGACACCGTCTGCTGATTGGGCATCTGCTGAGGGCAATGCAAAGGCCCCTCGAAGGGTAGGGCTACGGCAGGTGGGCTGGGCCCGCAGCATGTGGTTGCCCCGCCAGAGATTGGCAGGTTCACTGAATTGTGTGCAGGAGGTTCGCTATGCAGTGGCGACGACGAGAGTTGGACCGGCAAGCGATGTCATACACGATCGCGGTGCGAACAGTGCTTCTCTGAAGAGAATTCAGCGATGGCGAAAGAAATTCGAACTCATGCGGGCCGCTTCTTACAACATGGCACGTGCGCCCCCTCGACAGTCTCATGATACACATGACGTCAGTGAGAATACAGTGGGGTGGGCTACGGATTTCTCGCCAGACAGTCGTCACTGTCTGGAGAACAGTTCCCTGAGTTGCAGCCGGGCTCGGTGGCGATGATTGGGGGGCGTTGATTGGGCTTTGAGAGCGGGCTGGTATGTCGCAATCAGGTGAGGTTTTCCAGCGACAAGGCTGAACAGGCGCCCAAAATCTCTGACCAACGCACACCACGTCGATTCATTCAGGCCCAACTGGTTTAAAAACGGATCCACCTCGGGTGGCCTTGGTTCCGTTTTGTCGTATCGATCGTAGACAATCTGGTTGGCAGTCCATTCGAGCAGCTTGAGGTACTTTTCTGTCGACATCGGCAGGAACCCTTTGTTGCTGCATCGGTCGCCAGCAACGTGTAAATCAGGTCCCGGCGTTTTCGTGCTTTCCTGCAGATCAATCGGGGACAAATGTCGTGCATAATCGGGCCGTGTTGGGGTCGGCTGGGTGCTTTCTGTACGGATTTCTGTTGGGGCTGGTGTTGCTTGAGTGGCTGGTGTTGCTTGAGCGACTGCAGATTCGATAATTGCTGCTATCGCTTTTGCCTGCAGGTCGCATGACCGTTTCTGAGCGGAGGTGTGGTCGCTTGTTTCGATCGATTGGGCTATTCCAGATCGGATAGGGTTGAGGTCGATGTACGCAGAGCACGCAGCAATCGCCGCCTCATCAAGCATTCGTACGGCTCGATAACGGGCCTGGAAGAACTTTCCGGTTTCGCCTTCCTCCTTGTTTGCTCGCTGAGCAATGTGCTGACTGAGCAGCCGCATCCACCACGAAATGTCGCTGAGGCGACTTCGTATCGTGGCCAGTTTCTCTGGGTTGTTCACAATTCGATTGATCTCGAATTCGGTCGGTTCGATCGGTTGACGCTGCGAGTCCCGTTGCCTGGGACACAGCATCAGCCACCGCCAGGCGACTTCAGTGTCGCTCCATTGTTTGACGGCATCCGGTCGTGATCGAAGCAGCAGGTGAAAGTGATTGCTGAGTATTGCCGAACTCAGAAGGTCGATAGCGAAGTACTTTGCCAGTTGCACGAGGAGATCATCGAGCCACTGTTTTCGATGGTCATAGTTTCTTTTGGTGACGTTGTCGCTACCGAAAAGGAAGCACCGTCGCACAGTGCGATTCATGACATGCACGACAGCAATTTCATCTGCGGCAAAGACCTCAACTCGAGCCAATCGGGCCATGGGGCACCTCGCGATCATCGAAACCAGGTTTCTTCACTGCAGATAGAGTACCTGTGTGCGGTTATCGTGTCCATAGGCGAGTGTGGAAAATGATGTATCCCTATAAATGTGCTCTGCGGAATCGAAGTCTCGCCCTGTGAATTTCAAATGCTCCCTTATTCGGCACGGAGCAGTGTCCCTGTATGAAGTTCGACCGGAAGAGTTTTCTCTATGTCGTGATCGTCCGCATTTGATTCAACGCGATGGAGACATCGGAATTGGATGAGTACTGATCTGGCGAGGGTGTTTCTTGATTACAACCGATGTGTACGAATTGCATCAGGGAATTCCGTAACGTTGTGTCCCCATGGAATTGATGTCGGCCTTCTGGAGAAGGTGTGTCCCCGCGGTTGCTGGTGCCCTCGGTCGCTCGGTTGTTTGTGTGTGTCCCCTCGGTTGTTTGTGTGTGTCCCCTCGGTTGTTTGTGTGTGTCCCCTCGGTTGTTGGTCTGAGGCTTTGGAGGGGGGGGGGAGAGGAGTGTTTTTGGTGTTTTGATTAGCTGATTCGGGTTGGGGACTGGTTTTGCAAAGAATTGGTGGGTCGGTGATTTCGCTTTTCAGCGACGGAGTTGCTCGTCAGAATACGTTGCCATCAGTTGTGGCGCGGGTGTTGGCAATGCGAACTGGACTCGGCGGGGTTGCCCGGAGTTGATCGTGGTTGGCGGGATTGATTTCGGCTGAGCAGTGCACGGTGGGGCAGGGCTTGGCATGGAGCGGCTTGGTTGAGCTTGGTTGAGCTTGGTTGGCAGGGCAGTGCGGGTTATGTTGGGTTTGGGGGTCAGTTTCAGGAGTGTAGAGCGATGCAGCGGGTGATTGTGCGACCGGAGCGGTTGGATCTGGATTCTCCGGGGCGTCGTGACTATTGGGTGGCTCTGGAGCACGACAGTATTTGGGGCGATCATCTGCTGCCGCTGACGGTCTTTGTGGGTCCTGAGGCGAGGGACGGTGAGGGACTCGTGTCATTTGGTTCGAATCATGGCAACGAATATGAGGGTCCGGTTGCTCTGAAGCACCTCGTGCGAGATCTGCGTCTGCAGGATGTGCGCGGACGGATCATTATGATTCCTGTACTGAACCCGGCAGCCTTTCTCGCAGGGACTCGTGAAAGCCGACTGGATGACGGCGTAAATCTGAATCGGGCTTTTGTGGACGGAGCAGGTCGAAATCCGGCTCTCTCCGGGATTACTCACAGGATCGCTGATTTTGTTCGCACCTACATCTGGCCTCGTGTGCATATTGTGCTGGACCTGCATTCGGGAGGTGATGTGGCACGGTTTGCGATCTGTGCGAACTACCACCCGATTGACGATCCAGTGCTGGGGGCGAAGATCGAAGAGACAGCTCGCTGGTTCGGGACTCCGGCTTTGATGATCTACCAGAACCAGACTCCGGGTCTGCTGCCATCGGAGGCGGAGCGTCTGGGTAAGATCACTGTGGGGACTGAGCTTGGTTGGGGTCGGGCGGTCAATCCTGAGGGGGTGCGGTATGGCAGGCAGGGGGTGCTTGCGGCGCTGATCAACAATGGTCTGCTGCATGGCAGTATCGAGCCCATCGCGCATCATCGCGCGGGGACTCAGCGGAAACTGGAAATGGTGGATCGGGACTGTTTTATTCCGGCTCCATTTGCCGGGCATTATGAACCACTGGTGGAGTGTGGGACGGCCGTGCGGAAGGGGCAGACGGTGGGTCTGCTGCATGATTTTGATCAGTTTGATCTGGAGCCATGGCCGTGCGTAGCGGCTTTGGATGGCGTGGTGCTGGCGCAAGCGTGGGCAGCGGTTGTGCCCAAGGGTCAGCACATCGTGGTGGTGGCCAGGGACGTCACCTGAAAATTGCAGTCGCAATCGTCACCATCCAGGAAAACTCCTGGAAAAATCCCAAAAACCCCATTTTTGCCACGTTCGGCAGTCGCTCATCGGGTGAGAATTCCCGGGTCAGCCTGCCGAACCGTTTCCCGCCCAATTCGACTGAAGATCTGTGGACATGAAATCGACCGTACATCCGCTGCAGGATGTGAACATTGTCAGTACTTCGCCGCTGATTGCTCCGGCGCAACTGAAACAGGAAATTCCCCTCACGGATGCTCTGGCTGAGCATGTCTGGAAGTCGCGCAACACGGTCGGCAGTATTCTGCGCGGTGAAGATCCTCGCGTGATGGCCATCGTCGGTCCCTGTTCCATTCATGATCCGCAGATGGCAATCGAGTATGCGGCTCAGTTGAAGGAAGTGGCGGACGAAGTCAGTGATATGCTGTTCGTTGTGATGCGCGTGTATTTCGAAAAGCCGCGGACGACGGTGGGGTGGAAGGGTCTGATTAACGATCCGCATCTGAATGACACCTTCGATATTGTCGAAGGTCTGCGCAAGGCTCGACAGATTCTCTGCGAGGTCAACAGCACCGGGTTGCCGGCCGCCACTGAGATGCTCGAACCGATTACTCCGCAGTACATCGCCGATCTGATTGCCGTTGCTTCGATCGGGGCTCGAACAACCGAATCCCCGACTCATCGGCAGATGGCCAGCGGGTTATCGATGCCGGTGGGTTTCAAGAACAGCACAGAGGGCAGTCTGGAGGTCGCCATCAACGCGATGAAGGCTGCACAGGCTCAGCATCGATTCCTCGGTATCGACAGCAACGGTCAGACCTGCATCATGACGACTCGCGGAAACCCGCATGGACATCTGATTCTGCGTGGTGGTCGGAATGGTCCGAACTATCATGCTGAGGCCGTAGCTGAAGCCAGTGCAATGCTGCGTGCTGCCCAGTTGCCTCCGCGGTTACTGGTGGACTGCAGCCATGCCAACTCAAGCAAGGACTATCGCCGGCAGCCACAGGTGTGGGATGAAGTGATTGGCCAGCGTGCAGCCGGGAACGCTGAGATTGTCGGCCTGATGCTGGAAAGTAATCTTCGCGAGGGGGCTCAGACGCTGGGACCGGATCCGCAGCAGTTGCAGTATGGTGTCAGCATTACGGATGGCTGCATCAGTCTGGAGACGACTGTTCAGTTGCTGCGTTCCGCCAGGAAGACTCTGCAGTCCGGCCGACGTTCCAGCTGAAGTCAATGGATTGTCAGCTGAAGTTGGCTGATATGCGGGGAAGCTGCTGCCGGTCGCGGACGACGGGGTGTCGTGTCTGATGCTCCGGATGGATGGCCGGGATGAAGGGTTTGGGGTGTGGGGGGCTGTGCAGCATGCGGGTATTAAGCCGTGAACAGGTCAGGCGACTGGACCGTGATGCTGTTGAACTGCTGGGGATACCGTCATTGTTGTTGATGGAAAATGCGGCGCGTGGGTTGAGTGGGGTGATTCAGCAGTGCCGACAGCAGTTGGGTCAGTTGTCAGGCGGTCGGATTGTGATTATCGCGGGACCGGGCAACAACGGTGGTGACGGTCTCGCTGCAGCTCGATTGCTGGCGGCGGAGGGTGTGTTTGCGGAGGTGTTTTTACTTCGCGGTATGCGTCAGCTCAGTGCAGACACAGCGGAAAATCTGGGTTTTTTGCAGCGTGCGGGATTGGAAGTTGAGGAGCGTTCAGAGCAGGGGGTGTGCGACGTATTGCGGGGTTTGTGCAGCTCGGACCTGGTGGTTGACGCGTTGCTGGGAACGGGTTTGCGGGGTGCTCCAGAGGAAGCTCAGTCAGCGGTGATTGAAGCCATCAACACCAGTGGGGCGAGGGTGTTGTCTGTGGATCTGCCGTCGGGTCTGGACTGTGATCTTGGAACGGCCGCGGGGGCCTGTGTGCGGGCGGACTGGACGGTCACATTTGCTGCAAAAAAGCTGGGTTTTTTACAGCCCGAGTCGCGGCGGTGGACGGGTGAAGTGCAGGTGTGTCCGATCGGGATTCCGAGGAACTGGGCTGGCTGGCCGGGGATCGCCGATTGCTGAGACCGCAGGGAACGCGAACAGAATTTAACACAATCTTAACAATTGCTGCGTTTAATTGAGCAGGCGTAGGTTGTGTGTTGTGTGTGATCTTCTGGAAGGTCAGGGTCGATCGATGAGCACGGCGTTTCGGTGTGCAGGTGGCTGGGTTTCCTTGATTTTGCCGGCATTTTGTGTGGTGCTGGCGGCAGGTTGTTCGGTGGAGTCGGTGGATGCGCCGCCTGCGCCTGCGACTGAGGGTTCGGCGACGGCAGCGGGTACTGGTGGTGTTGAGAAGCGTATTCAGGTGGACGGCAGCAGTACGGTGGCGAAGGTTGCGGCAGCTGTGCAGGAGGAGTTCACGAAGAAGTTTTCTGACACGAAGGTGGCTCTGAAGGTCACGGGTACGGGTACTGGGTTCAAGGAGATGATTGCTGACCGGATTGATATTGCGAATGCATCACGACCGGTGAAGGAGTCTGAGCGTGCTGACTGTGCGAAGGCCGGGATTGAACTTGTAGAACTGAAGATTGCTCTGGACGGCCTGACTGTGTGTGTGAATCCGCAGAACGACTGGGTGGACACGATCACGGTGGCTCAATTGAAGAAGATCTGGGAACCGGGCAGTGCAGTGAAGACGTGGAAGGACGTGGATCCGGCGTGGCCTGACGTTCCGCTGGCATTGTTTGGTCCTGGCGAGGAGTCCGGCACTTTTGATTATTTCACGGAAGTGATCAATGGGAAGGAAGACCAGATCACGGAGAGTTACAGCGCGAGTGCTGATGACAACGTGACGATTACGGGGATTGCGGGCGAGAAGGGTGGAATGGGATTTTTTGGCTGTGCGTATTATTTTTCGAACCGTGACAAGGTGAAGGCGTTGAAGATTTCGGCGACGGACAGTGTGGCGGACGGAGTGGAGCCTTCGATTGAAACGGTGCGTTCGGGTGCATATAAGCCGTTGTCTCGTCCGTTGTTCATCTATGTGAAGAAGAGTTCTCTGGCGAAGCCTGAAGTTCTGGATTTTGCGAAGTTCTTCCTGAACGAGGGTCAGGCTCAGGTAGGTGCTGTGGGTTATGTGCCACTGGAGGAGTCGGAGTTGAAGTCTGTGAACGAGGCATTGAACGCCGCTGTTGGTGGTGCGGGCAAGTAGTTTGGTTGTGATCTGCAGGCAAGGTTGTATTCTGGTCTGGAAGTCGACCAGCAGTGGTCGGCTTCCTGTCAGTCGCTCCTGGTGCGTTTGGGGGTTTGGCTGAATTTTGTGGAAAGCGTACTGATGCCAACCTGGGCGTCTCAGAGGATTCATCGGCGCCATGAAACGCTCATTCGCTGGGTGTTGTTTGTGTGTGCTGCGCTGTCGGTTCTGACGACAGCGGCCATCATTTATGTGCTGCTCAGCAATGCCGTGTATGCTCCGGGTGAGAAGACGGCATTTTTCGAGCGTGTTTCATTATGGCAGTTTCTGACGAGTGGCCGGTGGAAGCCGACAGACGGTGCGGGTGCTCATTTCGGGATCTGGCCTCTGCTGACGGGGACTCTGCAGGTGGCATTGATTGCTTCGCTGGTAAGTATTCCGGCGGGTCTGGGTGCGGCGGTGTACATGAGCGAGTATGCTCAGCCGCGGGAGCGTGAATTTCTGAAGCCAGTGCTGGAGATACTGGCGGGGATTCCGTCGGTGGTTTATGGCTTTTTTGCTCTGAAGTTCATTACTCCCTGGGTTCTGAAACCGGTGTTTGGTCTGTTGGGTCTGGAGATTTCGATCTTCAACAGTCTGAGTGCGGGGATTGTGGTGGGGATTATGGTGACGCCGCTGATAGCGTCATTGAGTGAGGACGTGATTCGGGCAGTACCTCGCAGTCTGCGTGAGGCTGCATATGCCCTTGGAAGTACTCGCTTCGACGTGTCTGCTCGCGTGGTGGTACCGGCGGCTTTATCGGGCATTCTGGCATCCTTTCTGCTGGCATTTTCGCGGGCAGTTGGCGAGACGATGGCGGTGGCGATTGCGGCTGGTGGCAATCCGTTGTTGACTCTGAATCCACTGCGTGGTTCGCAAACGATGACGGGTTTTATGGTGCATGCCAGTGCGGGTGACAGTGCTGCTGATTCGATCAGTCGAATGAGCATGTATGCGGTGGGGATCACATTATTTGTGATGACGCTGACGATCAATCTGCTGTCGGGCTGGATTATGCGGCGTTATCGCGAGGTGTATCAATGAGTGGTGTGTCGGGAGGTGTGACCGACGGTGTGGTGCCGGTCAGTTTCACGGCTGGGGCGGACAGTCAGATACGTCAGCGGCTGCGGCTGTCGCGGTATTTCATGTGGCTGTGTCGACTGGTGACGTATGCATCACTGGGTGTACTGGCCGTTCTGTTGCTGTCGATCATGTGGAACAGTGCTGGTCGGCTGAGCTGGGGTTTTCTGTCCAGTCATTATTCGATGAATCCGGACCGTTGTGGCATTCTTGCGGGGCTGTGGGGGACATTCTGGCTGGTGTTATTGACGGCTGTTTTTTCGATTCCGATTGGAGTGGGTTCGGCCGTGTATCTTGAGGAGATGGCGAAGGACACGTGGCTGATGCGAGTGATTCGTGTGAACCTGTCGAATCTGGCGGGTGTGCCATCGATTGTGTATGGGATTCTGGGCTTGACGGCCTTTCGTCCGCTGATGATTCAGCTGCAGACGTTGTTTGATGGGCGACATGCGGTGAATGTGCTGGGACTGTTTCGTCTGCGACTGCTGAAGCTGGACATTTACGACGGCAGCGTGCTGATTGGTGCGATGACGATGAGTCTGGTGATTCTGCCAACGGTGATCATTGCTTCTCAGGAGGCATTGCGAGCAGTTCCGGCATCGATTCGTGTGGCATCGCTGGCACTCGGGGCGACTCGCTGGCAGACCATCTGGCGTCAGGTTCTGCCGGCTTCGCTGCCTGGGATTGCAACGGGGGTAATCCTGTCGATATCTCGGGCGATCGGCGAAGCGGCACCTTTGATGATGATTGGTGTATTGACTGTGGCGTCGATGTGTCCGGGTGGTCTGGAGTCTCCGGGGCAGTTGTTGTCTGAGCCAGGCCGTGTACTGGCGGTGCCATTTGACCAGTTCACAGCGATGCCGGTGGAGATTTACGACTGGTCGAAGCAGCCGGATCCGGAGGATCGTTTTACGGAGGTGGCGGCAGCGGGGATTCTGGTACTGCTGGCGGTGTTATTGACGGTGAATGCGGCGGCGATGATTGTGCGTTATCGGGCTGGTCGGCAACTGCGGTGGTAGGGGTTGGTGAGTGGTGAGTGTTGTTGGGATGAAGTGTTGTGGTGTGTGGTTGAGTGAGCGGGATTGAGTGTCAGAAAGCAGGACTCATGGGATCCAGTGTTTCCGGTCTGTCAGTGCCACCATCGGTTCCGGGTGTGGATCGCAATCTGGACACATCGGGGCATGCGGCGGCGATTGATGTTCAGGGCATGAATTTCTTTTATGGCGAGCAGCAGGTGTTGTTTGACATATCGCTCAAGGTTCCTGAGCGATCGGTGACTGCTCTGATTGGTCCTTCGGGTTGTGGTAAGAGTACGTTTCTGCGTACTTTGAATCGGATGAATGATCTGGTTGACGGGGCGCGGTGTACTGGACGGTGTCTGGTGGAGGGGCAGAACATTATGGATCCGGCAGTGGATGTGGTGCTGCTGCGGAAACATGTGGGGATGGTCTTCCAGAAGTCGACTCCGTTTCCCAAATCGATTTTTGACAACGTGGCGTATGGTCCGCGAGTTGCGGGTGAGAAGAACCGGGCTGTACTGGCGGAGCTGGTGGAGTCATGTCTGAGGAAGGCGGCGTTGTGGGATGAGGTGCGGGATCGGCTGCACACATCAGCGATGGCATTATCGGGTGGTCAGCAGCAGCGACTCTGTATTGCTCGAACGCTGGCCACGAACCCGAAGATCATTCTGATGGACGAACCTGCTTCGGCGCTTGATCCGGCCAGTACAGATCGGATTGAGAACCTGATTGGGGAATTGTGCAGTAATTACACGATCGTGATTGTGACTCACAATATGCAGCAGGCATCGCGAGTGAGTCATCAGACGGCATTTTTCTTTCGTGGTCGGTTAGTGGAATGTGGACCGACGATGAAGATTTTTACCAGTCCTGCAGAGAAGCAGACGGAAGACTACATCACGGGTCGATTTGGTTGATCTGGAAACTGCTGCAACAGATTGTTTTCATGTGATCTTAACAATTTATTAACAATCCGCAGGCAGACTGATAGCTGAGGTGCTGCTGCTGGATCTGACTGATCGGGATTCGGCCGATGACGATTCACTTTGTTCGGGAAATGGAGCATCTGCATCGTGGTATTCTGTCGATGTGTTCAACGGTGGAAGAGCTGATACATGATTCGGTGGACGGTCTGCGGGCTGGTCGTCCGGATCTGGCTCGGGAGCTGTTGGGTCGTGACGGGGAGGTGGACGAGTGGGACATTCGGATCG